>JANXSE010000146.1 GCA_025356695.1 Betaproteobacteria bacterium | reverse complement strand
AACAGCGACAGGCAGGGCTGCACCGCGCGCACCGTGTCGCCGTCGCGCACATGGCCGCCGCTGATATGCGAGGCGACCAGCAGGCGGCCGCTCGGATCGATCGCGAAGTTGCGGCAATGGAGGCCGTGCGTATCGGCGCGCCCGGCGGGTTTCGGTTCGCCGGTGGTCTGGTCGATGGCAAAACAGGCCAGCGAATTTTCGCCGCCGGCATTGACCTGCTGATCGGCGAATTCGACGGTGGCGTCCTGCCGGTTGGCGACATAGACGGTGCGGCCGTTCGGATGCAGGCGCACGGTACCGACCATCTGGCGCGGCTGCACGTTGTTGGTATCGGCCAGTGTGTCAACGGTGTAGGCGGCCGCGGGCTGGATCGCATCGCCGTCGCGTTTGAATACGGCGAGCTGGTTCTGCCGCTCAAGCGCGACGTAGACCCAGGGTTTGTCCGGATGAAAATCGAGATGGCGCGGGCCGAAGCCGTAGCCCTTGTTCGGCGCGATGGACACTGCGCCGCGCAACTGACCGTTGTCGTAACGAAAGACTTTGAGCGCGCCCGGATCTTCGGGTTTGGCTTTGGTGGCGTCGTTGCCGCGCGTGACCAGGATGGCCAGTTTGTCATCGGGCGTAATGCGGATCTGGTGCGCGAAGATGCCTGCATCGACCGCTTCTTTTTGTTCCACCGCGCCGGCGATACTGCCGTCGGCGTTAAGACTGAAGACGAGCAGCTCGCTCGGCCGGTTGAAGGCGACCAGCACGTATTTCGATGCGCCGTCGCAGGTGATGTGGATGGGGCGCGAGGGCAGCAGGGCGGGTGTGCCGTGTGGTGTCAGTTTGCCGCTGGCCGGGTCGATGCGGAAGGCCGACAGATGGTGCGTCTTGCCGACGATATTGCCCGAGCCGGAGGAACTGTCGCTGCTGGCCACATACAGTGTGTGGCGCGCGCCATGCTGCACCACGTAATGAATGTTGGCCGGCAGCGTGACGCTTTCGCGCGGCGTCAGCGTGACGCCATCGACGTCGACCTCGTAACGCGTGAGTTGCGGGCCGACAGCGGCGTAGAGCGCGAGTTTGTTCGACACGGTGAAGCTCTCCTCGTTGAATGCGCCGCGATGCTGCGGCTGATTTTGTTTTGTGTTGTTGTGTGTGTGCAGGCCGGCGCACGATGTGCGCACGACCTTAAACGATTGAGCATCCGTCAGCAGCCGGCGACTGTCAAGATTCGCGGTTGGACGTAAAATAGCGCATGACCCGATCAGGAGTGAAGAATATGCATGCTTCGACTGCTGCGCTTGCGCGTTGTGCGCTGGCGTTTACTCTATCCGCTTCCATTCCGTTCGCCGCTGTCGCGGCGGAAGCCAGATGGCCGCTCAAACCGATCCGCCTCATCGTGCCGTTCAGCCCCGGCGGCGGCACCGACATCATCGCGCGGACGCTCGGCCAGAAACTCACCGAAACCTTCGGCCAGAATTTCATCGTCGACAACCACGCCGGCGGCGGCGGTACCATCGGCGCGGAACTGACAGTGCGCGCCAATCCCGACGGCTACACGATGTGCCTGGTGTCGGCGAGTTACGGCGCCAATCCGGCGCTCTACAAGCTGCCCTACGATCCGGTCAACGGCATCGCGCCGATCAGCCTGCTGGCCGTTGGCCCGCTGATCGTGGTGGCGAGTGCGTCGCTGAAGGCGAATGATCTGAAAGAACTGATCGCACAGGCGAAGGCCAAACCCGAAAGCATCACCTATGGCTCAACCGGCGTCGGCAGCCTCGCGCATCTGGTGGGCGCCATGCTCGAACAGGAAACCGGCGCGCGCATGTTGCATATCCCTTACAAGGGCGCCGGTCCGGGCCTCACCGATTTACTGGGCGGCAATCTGCAGATCGCTTACTACACTGCGGTGGCTGTATTGCCGCATGTTAAATCCGGCAAACTGCGCGCGCTCGGCGTGACCACCGAAAAACGCGTCGATGCGTTTCCGAACGCGCCGGCGATCGGCGAAGTGGTGCCGGGTTTTGCCGCCGAACACTGGTACGGTTTGTGGGGCACGCCTGGCACGCCGCTGGAAATCATTGCGCGCGTGAACAAGGCGGTGGGTGTGGCGTTGCAGGCGCCGGATCTGCGTGAGCGCATTATCGCCGACGGTTTCACACCGGCGTATTCAACGCCGGAGGAATACCGCAAGCGTCTCGCCAAAGATGTGGCGCGCTGGAGGGACGTCGTGAAGAAAGCGAATATCAAAATCGATGTCATCGGCTAGACGCACCAATGCGTGATCGCTGCGCGCTGCTGTTACGAAGAGCTTTTTTTCGCATGTTCGTTGCTGCGGGCGCTGGTGTTGGCACAGGGCTCGCGTCCGCAGAACAACACGCCGGCGGAGATGGCGCGAGGATTTATCCAGCTGTGCGCGCCAGGACGCGGATAGCGCGGGTTTTTGGTAGGATATCAGCGAGTCGGCGGGGCAATTGCCCTGCGCGTCGTTGAGTCCGGGGAGTAGCAGCCATTTTTTTCAACAGCAAGCAGTGGCGGCATAGCGTTTTACGCATTACCTGTGTCATCGCCGGCACGGCCTGCGCAATGCTGCCGTCGCTCAGTCTGGCGGCCGACAACCCCGCCGCCAAACGCATTTTCAGCGACAGCGAAATCAACACGATTCTGTCGCACGGGCCGTGGCCGGCATCGGCGACGCCGCAGGCCGATCCGACCAATCGCGTTTCGGGGAAAGCCGACGCCATCGAATTCGGCACGCGCCTGTTTTTTGATAAACGCTTGTCCGGCAGCGGCACGCTGGCTTGCGGGAACTGCCATGTGCCCGAGCGCAACTGGACCGACAATCTGGTGCGCGGCGTTGGCATGACGGAAGTCGATCGCAACACGCCGACGGTGATGAATTTGCGCGGCAGCCAGTGGTATGGTTGGGGTGGTTCGGCTGACAGCCTGTGGGCGCAAAGCCTGCGTCCGATGGTCGACCAGCGCGAGCTGGCGGCGTCACCGCGCCACATCGCGCAACTGGTGCGCGGCGACGAACAGCTGTCCTGTCGCTATCGTAAGGCTTTCGGCGCGGCGCCGTCGGCCGGCGATGACGATTCGATATTCGTCAATATCGGCAAAGCGCTGGCGACCTTCCAGGAAACGCTGGTCAGCGGGCGCACGCCGTTTGATCTGTTTCGCGAGTCGCTGGCCAAAGGTGCGCCGCCATCGTCGTGGAATTATTCCGAGCCGGCGCAGCGCGGCCTGAAAATTTTCATCGGCAAAGGCGGCTGCACCAATTGTCACAGCGGCCCGAATTTCACCAGCGGCGAATTTTTCACGACAGGGCTGTCAAAGTTCGCACCGCAGGGCAAAGCGGATGCGGGGCGCGACGACGGCATCCGCGATCTGCTCGCCAGCCGCTTTAACCTGCTTGGCGCCTACAACGACGACGCCAGCGGCGCCAGCGCGATGCACACGCGCAATGTCGCGGCCGACAAAAACACGCCGGGCGACTTCAAAGTGCCGTCGCTGCGCAACCTGGTGCTGACCGCGCCGTACGGCCGCGACGGCCGCGCTGAAACCATCGCCGAAGTCGTGCGCCACTATGCCGACCTCGACCCCGTACAACTGCACGCGAAAGACGGGCGGCCTGCGGTGCCGTTGAAGCTGACGCAGCGCGAGCAGACCGACCTCGTGGTTTTTCTCGAATCGTTAAGCACTTTCTCGAATCCGTGGCGTCCTGACGACGGCGGGCGTTGCGATTAACACCGGACGCCGGCTGGTTTTGTTGCGCTAACCAAGAGGGGAAAAGTATGCGGCGTATCCAACGCGGTTTTACCCTGATCGAATTGATGATCGTGGTGGCGATCATTGGCATACTGGCGGCTGTCGCGCTGCCGGCGTACCAGGACTACACCATACGCGCCAGGGTGTCGGAACTGGTCCTCGCGGCGAGCGGCTTTAAAACAAGCATTGCTGAAAAGGCCACTACCGACGCAACGCTGGGCAGCGCGGGCCTTGCTTTGACGGTTACAACGGCCGGGCGGGTCGCCAGCGGTTCGGTAAGTCTGACGGGCCTGATTTCGATTGCGGGCAACGCGACTACCGTAGGCACCGCGGTGAACATCGTCCTGACGCCTTCAATGGGCGGCGGTCGCGTGGCGTGGGCATGCAGTACCGGCTCGGGCAATTCCGCGCAGTGGATATACGTGCCGGCTGAATGTCGTCATTGATGCCCGGATTGGTTTTGCGGTAGTAAAAAAGGGGAATTATATACTTGACTCCCTCACTTGGAAGGCTCATAATTGAGTCACTTTCAAGTGAGGCATGCCATGAATGACAACGTAACCATAAGCACCTTTCAACTGTTCAAGATGTTTCCCGATCAAGAATCGGCGCGCACATATCTTGAAGGTCGCTTGTGGCCGAACGGCGCTAAATGCCCTTGCTGCGGCCTTGGCGACCGTGTGACAGCGCGTAAAGATGGTTACTACCGTTGCAACCAGTGCAAGGAAGATTTCACTGTTCGCACTGGCACGATTTTCGAGCGCTCGCATGTCCCCCTCCATAAGTGGATTTACGCTATGTATCTGCTGTTGACGGCGCGTAAGGGCATCAGCAGCATGCAACTGTCGAAAGAGATCGGCATCACCCAAAAGTCGGCGTGGTTCGTCCTGCAACGTCTGCGTGAAGCCTGCGGCAACGATCTGAGCATGCTGTCCGGCATTGTTGAAATGGACGAGACTTATATCGGCGGTAAAGAGAAAAACAAACACGCGGATAAGCGCACCAAAGGCAACATCGGTGGCCGTGGAAAAACTGCCGTTGTCGGCATGCGTGAGCGTGGCGGTCGCACGATTGCACAGTCGATTTCCGGCACTGATGCAGCCACACTCAACCGCGAGATTCGCAACAACATCATTGCCGGTTCCACTGTTTACACGGACGATCACGGCGGCTACCGGAATGTTAAAAAATCTGGCTATAAGCATGAGTCTGTTAATCACAGCGCAGGCGAGTATGTGCGCGGCAATGTCAGCACGAACGGTATCGAATCCGTGTGGGCCGTCATGAAGCGTGGTCTGCATGGCGTCTATCACCACGCCAGCGAAAAGCACCTTGCTCGTTATGTTGACGAATTCACGTTCCGCCTGAATGACGGCAATGTGAAGCGTCAAACTTTGAAGCGGATTGATAGCCTCGTAACCGCGACTAAAGGCCGTCGCATCACTTACAAGGAACTCATCAAATGAAGCGAACGCCGCCAGCATTAGATGCGATGGTTGATGTTGTTCTAGCTTATAGACCAAAGGACAAAGTAAAAAAACTCTTGGCGAAAGCCAAGAAGGTTGAAAAAAGAATAAAGAAAAAAGAGGCATCGAAGTCTCAGTTAAAACAGTAATTCAGAAATATCACTAGCAGCCCAGTTAATACGCCCGCCAGTACAGCCCACTCTAGACGAAAGCCTTTATTCCCTCTTATGAACGGCCCAGAAAATCCTAAAACAAAGTCGGAGACTTGGGCCGACATATTGCGCAATGAATATTTAGATTCCCTTGGCGGTCGAATCGTCGTCTGGGCGTTAATCGCAGAAGGCGCTAATGGCATAGGCATGTTGTATTTGGGCTCAAGCCATATTTCCGATGGTTTCAATATATTGTTTACTTTTGCCATAGCCGTTGGCGTATTCATGGAAATAAGATATGGCGGACGAGCATTGGCTGGTCTGCATGTGTTATTACAGACGGCGCAATTAGAGACGGCCAAACTCCGATACAAAATGCTTGGCCGTGGCGTCGAGCCAGAGCAAGCCGACAAGATAGCTAAATTGGCACCGTCATTTACGTGGCCCCGCGAATCAGCAATCCAAATATATTTTATTCCTGGCGACGCTGAATCAAATCGTTTTGCGATCCAGTTGCGTTGGGCGCTAGAGGATGCGGGCATTACTACAGGAATTTCTTCGCATACATCATCACTCAGCGAACCAATATATGGACTTAATGTATGCGGGCAGGAGGGGCCGCATGGAGAGCACGCAAGGAAACTTGCCGACATTCTTGTCGAAGCGGGATTCGATGTCGGCGGCGCGCATTCTGACGAACTGCCATCAATTCTAGTCGGAGTGAATCCGCCGCCGACATGAGCGCTCGCGCTCCCGCACGAAAGAAATGCGAAAAGCATCAAGGGAGTTAAGTATGTAATTCCCTAAAAAAGCCCCTTGAAAAAGGGGCTTTTTGTTTTTACGCCGTACCTGCCGGTTGGTGCGTAGAGAGATTTTCAGTTGGCGCTTACTGAGGTGCCATGCCAATAAATCGCTGGTGGAAATATCATTGCGCGCATCAATATTTCTTATTTGCATATAAAACTAATTATATATTCGTTTGAGATATATGAAGGGCGGATTAAGCTTCTGCCTTCGTTCAGCTGCCAACCGCAGTTGAGAAAAATAACCGATTGAAATCATGTCACTGAGAGAAAAAATAGCCGCCGCTGAGGATCTCCTCAATAGTGCTGCGCACGCGTATGCGCCGGCGGTGTTTGCTTCCAGTTTTGGCGCCGAGGATATGGTTTTGACCGACCTTATTGCGAAAAATCGTATGAACATTCATATATTTACACTGGATACTGGCAGGCTGCCCGAGGCTACACATAGCCTGATCGCTGGCGCCGCCAAACGATACGGCATCGAATTCGGCGTTTTTTATCCGCAGGCAGACGCGCTCGAAAATTTTCATCAGGCGCACGGCGCCAATCCGTTTTTCCGCAGCGTTGAACTGCGTAAGCAGTGCTGCCAATTGCGCAAGGTCGAGCCGCTACAACGCGCGCTTGCAGGAAAACGCGCCTGGATTACCGGGCTGCGCCGCGATCAGGCGGCCAGCCGCAATCAGGTTTTGACGGCCGGCTTTGACGCTGAAAGCGGCTTGCAGAAATTCAATCCCCTGGCCGACTGGACAACGCAGGACGTTTGGGAATATCTGCGGCGCTTTAACGTGCTGTACAACGAGCTGCACGACCGCGGCTATCCGAGCATCGGTTGCGCGCCATGCACGCGCGCAACAACCGCCGGCGAAGATCCGCGCGCCGGACGCTGGTGGTGGGAACAGGAAACAGCCAAGGAATGCGGCCTGCATGAAGGTCGGCGCGCCGCGCAGCCGGCGTAACAACGAACGAGCCCGGGAATTATTATGGATACAGCAAGCATCGATTTGACGGCGCACGCAATTAATCGCGCGGCGCACAATTTACCGCAGCGCGCTTCTTCGAGACGATTAAGCCAGCTTGATTTTCTGGAGAGCGAATCGATCCATATTCTGCGCGAGGTCGCCGCCGAATGCGCCAATCCCGCGCTGTTGTTTTCCGGCGGCAAGGATTCCATCGTTCTGCTGCGGCTTGCTGAAAAAGCGTTTCGTCCCGGCGCATTTCCGTTTCCGCTGCTGCATATCGATACCGGACATAATTTTCCGGAAGTCATTGCATTTCGTGATGCGCGCGCGCAGGAGTTGGGCGAGCGCCTGCTTGTCA
>JANXSE010000095.1 GCA_025356695.1 Betaproteobacteria bacterium | reverse complement strand
GTCGTCATACATGGCGCGCAGGGCATAGGTCGCCGCCCGCGTCGTGCCGGCACCCAAGATGGTCTTGTGCTCGTCGAATTCACCAGTGTTCGTGTTGACCGTGTCGAACACGTGTGCCGTGGGGTGCATGCCGACCACGGCTACATCGGATTCATCGCCGTCAGCGCCTTTCGAGCCTTTCACGTAACCGTAAGCGTGCGGCATTTCAACAGACCACTGTTTCGGCGCATCCGGGCTCGATTCCCGAACGTCACCCTTGCCGACTTCAATCGTGATCGGCAGGTCGTGCCAAAGAATGTGCGCCTTACGATCGTTGCCGGCTTTGATCTGCGGCCACGATCGCGATTCGTCTATGCGCTGCGCGGCATGCTCGATATGCGATTCATGCTCGACAACCACCGGATTCGAAGGCGTGCCTTCGCCGACCGGAACCGGCGCGAAATCAGCTTCACGCGTGGTCGCATTTATCGTGAATTGTTCACCGTCGTCGCGCCGGACGCGCACCGCTTCCGGCGTGCTGCCATGAAGAACCGTTCCGGTAAATTGCTCACCGTCAGGCCAAGTGATGACGGCAGACGTGCCCGCTGCCGGAATGCCGGCCGACTCCAGCGCTGCGCTCGCTGCAGTTTGACGTTCTGCATCCGCATCATTTTGAATTCTGTCGGCATATGCTTGACCCGCTTCATCGGCTTTTTTCTCCTCGGCAATAATTTCACCGCCCGGACGTTCATCGGCAAGCCATCTTGACAAAGCGGCGTGGTCTTTTCTCTGTTCGCGCTCTCGCACAGAGCCGACAGCCATGCCGGCATTATCTGGATTCATGGCGGCAACCACGTCACGATTGATGACGTCGTGATCTATCGAGGACGCGCCGATGCCTTCAGCCCAATCCTTGAGGTGGCGGCCAACCGTATCGCGATTCGCATACTTTTCTGCGATCGCTACCGGCGTGCTGTAAACGATACCGCCGAAACCGCCAGCGAGCACGGCCACTTTGAAATTTTCCCATGCTCGCGCTGGAGTGAGACTCTGGTTGTAGGTGTGATAAGCATGGAAGTCCTGCGCCAACTGCGTCAAGCCTTCGGAGGCACCCTCGGCCAGAACCGCTTTGCCAGCCATTTTTGCAGCACCCTTCCATGCACCAAACAAAATTCCGAACGGCGCCGCTTCCCCGCCAGCTTCGAGTAAGGCGTCTATGCCGGCCGCCCGAGCGGCTTTACTATGCGCAACACGATCGCTCAAACCGTCTTTTTTATAAGCGTCGAACGCCTCTCTATAAGTGCCGCTGCCCTGCATTGCGGCGCCTCCAACGCCGGCAAGCAATGCGCCGGCATGCGGCGCTCCAGCGATTCCGAGTCCAATGCCTACTAAAGTGGGCAATCCAGATTGTGCCAGCGACAATACCGCTTGCTGCGCCGTCGTCATGTTCTTCGGCGTCGCGGCCTCGATATCTTTTTGCAATGTCGCGCTAGTAAGTGCCGCTGCCCGCGCTCTTTCCTTATCTGCGGCAGCTTGGCGCTCAATGCGATCAAGCGTCGATTGTCGAATCGCATTCGACGGCTGCGCGGTCGCCAACGTGTCCTCGCGCTGAAACTGACCACTTCGAGCAAACGCTTCGTCGGTGTTCGCGAGCGCGGCTTCGCTACTAAGCCTCGCGTTTTCTCCAAATACTTTCCATACTTCGCCCCAAGACGTCGGCGGCGGCTCGTGCGATGGCGCATTTTTGTCCACGAAATGCGGCGCTTCCGTCGATTTTGTAATCTCTGCCGCCGTGGGCTGCGATGAAGGTGGCTCTCCTTCAGAGATAATCTTGCGCGCCACTTCGCCGAGCACGCCCTGCTTTTTCGCCATGCGCTGAATGGTCTCCGGCTCGGCGAGATAAGTCTGCTGCAGTTCTTTGTATTTCGCGCCCGATACCGGCGCAACGGGGCTTGCAGTATTGCGCTGATCGGCCTGCGCCGTTGCGTCGAAGTTGTCCATGACGCTACGCTGCCGCGGCTGCTTGCGCTCGCGGACGACGCCGGTGGCAGCGCCGCCAGCGGTTCCGCTGAATCCCGGCGAGCCCTCGGGCGCTACGTCGTCGATGCTGACGCCAGCCGGTTGCGGCGGCACGTAGGTCTCGCCGTCCCACTTCCCGGCGCGCTCGGGCGCATCCTTGGCGTATTGGCTCTGATCGCTGAACGTCGGGTGATTCGGTTTTTTGTAAGTGTCAGGCCAATGCCCGGTCGCCACATCCGGGCGCATGTTGGCTTTGAACGCGCCGCGCAGATCGTAATCGGCGCCGCTGTCGTTCGGCGCGTGCTGCGCCTTCCATGCCGTGAACTTGACTTCCTCCCGCGGTGTTAGCGCGGTCTCGTAAGCAGGCGCCACGTCGTCGACGGAAATACCGCCCTTCACTGCTGGCGCAGACGTCGATCTTATAACGGGCGCGGCCGGGGTCGCGGAATTCCCGTCTTTACCTGACCTCGCGGTAGCAGGCGTCTGCGGCGCAGCTTCGCCAACAACATCGTCAAGGCTGTATCCGTCCATTACAGGAACCGTTTTTGTGTCGCGTCCCATTTACCGGTCGCGTCTTTGCCGTCCTTCGTCTTGAACGTGTAGGTTGCTCCGTTTTGCAATTTTGTTTGATCGGGTCGACCATCGGCACCGATCGGTATGCGTTGTGCTTTGCCTGCTGACGGCTTCGGTATGGCCGGCGCGGCGCCGGGCTCTCCTGCCGGCGCGCCATCGTCAGCCGCACCTTTACGCACGGCCGCAAGCGCTTCATCGAGCGTCTTGTAAATCGGCCGACCGATCTTGTCCTTGGCGCTCGACATCAGGTTGCGAGCGATTTTTACTTCGGCGTTCGGGTCTGTTTTCACTTGACGCACCATGCCCCACGCTTCGTTTTCGTCTTTGGCGGCACCGATCTTCACGAGATATTTCGCATTCCGAATGTCGGCCGTGTCTTTCTCGCCGCCGCCGGAGTTCACGTGCACGCTGGTCTTGATCGCTGGCATCAGCGGCTTGCCATCCTTGCCCATCATCGGTGTCGGCACGCCCGATGCGTCGACCGACATAATGCCGCCGCTGGTCTCCACCGTTTTCTTGAGCGTGCCCGCGGCCGACTTCCAGCCCGCCTGCATGCGCTCCTCCGGCGTGCCCGTGGCCGTCATGGCACCGTGCATGAAGGCAACCAAATGTTCGCCCGTAAGCCCCTTCGAATGCGCGAACGATGCAAGTCGCGTCTGGTCTAGCATGAAGTTTTTGTCGGTCATCAACTGCTGCGGGATATTCAGCGCATATTGCGTGGCAATCATTTTTGCCGTGTCCCAATCGCCGGTCGCCATCGCTTTCGTGTATAGCTCGCTGCCCTTGTCGCGATCGGCGCGCCGTTCGTCGTGCGCCTTCTGCTGCGACGCGACGTTCGAGCCGTGCAGGGCGAGCGCTGTCGCGCCGCCGCCCGGTGTTGCTGCCATCGTGTTGATCAAGCCGCCTTCGTCTACCTGCGGGCGCGGAGACGCCGGGCGCGGTTGCACCGAAGTAATGGGGTTTGCCGTGACCGGCATCTTCGGCATTGTGCCCGGCTCGGGTGCCACGATTGCCGGCATGGGATTAGTCGCCGGTGCCGCTTCCGTGGGCGTCGCACCTTTGGCGTAAATTTTACCGATGCCTGTGCGCAGCGCCTTGTCGACGCCAGCGGCTTGATCGCGCTGTCGTCTGTTCTCGAAATCGGCCTCCTCCTGACGCTGTCTGTCGTCGTATTGCTTTTGGCCTTTGTCGAACGCTTCCGTTGCCAAGTCTTTATTGATGAAGTTGACTTCCATATCACCCTCCCCCGTTGGGGTTTTCGGATTGAGACTTGTATTGCTGATACCGACTATTGCGCGTTTGATCTTTGTTGCCGTTGGCGATGATCGAGCCGATCGAGCCCAATGTGCTCGCGGCCGTCGAACCCGTTGCCGTGTCGGCGTTGGCGTTGACAGCGCCGGTATCAGCCATCGCTTTGCCCGTGTTGGCGCCAGCATTCGCCTGTAGTGTTGCCACGTTACCGCGTGCCGCATAAGCGGCACCTTGATTCGTCGCAAGGGCGTCGGCATTATGCTGTTGGGTCTGCCGGTTTTTCTCGACGAAGTTGGCCTTCGTGCGGTTCGTGAGATCGTCATTGATCGCTGCCACGGCGCGCCCCGAGCCCCGGAGTCCGGGCGAGATACTTCTGATCGCCGAGCGCCGCGAATCGTCGAGGCTGATCTGTTGCTGCGGCGTCAACTGATTCGGGTCTCGCGAGAGATTCTGCTTCATCGTCTGAATCGCGGGTGCCGCGATATCGGCGGCCGTATCCGCAGTCGCATTGTTGGTGGCAATCGCCGAGTTGGCCCCATTGTTGATGGCAGCGACATTGGCCTGCTGGCCGGCCTGATAATCTCTTTTGGCGTTGTTGTTCGCCACGGTCGACATGATGCTTCCGCCGACCGCCGTGCCGATCTGTGCCGCGGCCGGGCTGTTCAGAAAATCGCCCCAATTAAAATCGTCAAAGAGTGCCATTAAAGCCCCCTACGCTTGATTTTCGAGATTGGCGACGCCATCGGCGGCTGCATCGGCATACCGCCGCCGGTCGGCGCGCCACCGGGCGCCACGGCAGCCGGCGGTGCGGGCGCACCAACAGTGCCGGGGTTATTCGGCGGCGAGTATTGTTGCGCGCTCGACATGGCCGCAGGCTGCGTCGCCGTTGAGCCGGCGTTACCTTCCGCCTGCGGGTTATACGTGCTCTCCTGCCCGAGCAATTCGTCGACGGCGCCGGGGTTCTCGGCCATCGCCTGATCTTTGCTCGCAGTTTGTTCGAGCATCGATTCGACCTCGGGGTCTTGTTGCAGGCGAGCGGCGAACTGGCTCGCATACTGCATCAGCATGAAGTAACGCTGCAACGCCGTCTTGTAATCGCCCTCGTTGATCGCGTTCGTCGTCGGCATGATGTATTTCGTCATCATTTCGTTGACAACGCTCATGACGTTCGGGTCGTCATCGAGCGCCTGCATTACCAGTGGCGCCGTCTCGGCGTAGTCGCGCACGATCTGCTGACCTTGAGGCGACTGCGCGAGCACGTTATCCATCCAGTGTTCGATGACGCCCATCTGGTCAACGATGGGCCTCAAATGCGCCGGCACTTGATTGGGCGCGGGTGCGGCACTACTGATGGCGTCCATTAAGCCCTCCCTTCATATAAAACAGTGAAGTCGCGTTCTTCAACGAACACGCCGATTACAAAGCATATCGGCTCCCCGATCAAACGCACGCAGAGCCCTCTCCAGCAGCGGTCGCCTTGACCAAGCCGGAAGGCAAGGTCTTTCGCTCGCCAGATCGCCAACGGCCTGACGCAGCGCGTCAGCCAATTATAGCGTCGCATGCTTCGCACGAATGGGATTGCCCACCAGTGGTATCCGCGCAACGTGATCGCTGAAATGTTCGTGCGAGAATACTTGCAATCCGCTTCGTATAAATCTTTTTGCATTAAACCCTGTTGCAAGAGTTCGGTGCAGATCACGCGACCGCCGATGGCACTGCCGATGGCACTGCCGACGATGCCGCCAACAATGGGTATCGGAATCAATGCCTGACCGATGGCTGCGCCCGCAGCGCTACCGATGGATTTGCTGTTGATTCCGTTTTGCGCGAAATTCAAAGCAGTTCCGGCGAGACCGAGACCGTCGCTAACGCCGGTGCTGGCACCGTCCGCCGCGTCACCATAATTCCCGCCATCCCCATATCCGCCGTTTTCGCTTAGATCGGGAGCGCTTCCAGTGCTCGGGGTCGCAGAGACACCATCGCTGCCGCCCCCGGTATTTGTGGCCGCGCTGGCATCGCTTCCCTCGTTCAGTTTCGATACGCCGCCGTCAGTCGGTGCGCTATCGGCCGGCGCGCCCTCGAACCGCTGCCCATTGCCTTCCAGTGGCGTTCCTGTCACGGGCGGTGTCTCGGTCAATTTGCCGATGCCGACCATGCCGTCTTTGGGATTAAAATTGCTCGGCACGCTGCCGTCGAATATGGTTGCATTATCGTTGGCACTGTTGCGCGCACTGATCAGGCCGCCCAATTTATTGAGCCCATATTTCGCGCCCGCGCTCAATGCCGCACTGCCGATGCTTGAGCCCGCCGTCGTTCCCTTTGGAACGCTACCGATCGCGCCAGATGTCGAAGGGTTGAGATTGCTTTGCGGCGAGGTCGAGCGCGTGTCCGACAAACCGCGAATGCGCGATATCGACGGCGGATTCATCGTGTCGTAGCCCTCGAAGCCGGGCGCTTCGAAACTGTAGTCGCTGCCACCGCCGGACTTCGGGTTTTGGTTCGGGTCATCAGAATAATTGCCCGAGCGAAAATCTTCGTTCCGACCGCTTTTCGGATTGAATACTTGGCTCATTATCGCCTCACGCTGTAAGAGATCGTCACGGAATTTCCGGCACCCGGCGCGCTATTGACTGTCGCCGTAAAGCCTTCCTTGGTTTTGTTGACGTTAGTGATCTGCAACGCAGACAGCGGCGGGCTGCCGACGAACGATTCAACGCCGAATACGACATAATAATTGGCATTCGGTTGCTGTCGATTGCTCGCGAACGGCACGAGGCAATTGACATCGGTTCCGGCAATCGCAAACTTTCCAGCCACGTCGTAGTTGGCGAGCCCCTGCGAATTGTAGAACTGCTGGAACCATTGAGAAAGAGCGATGACATCCTGCTGCGCATTGCCGCTTAATCGCGGCGGCGGCGGCACAAATAGGTCGGTCTGCGCGATCGAGCCAGTCACCACCGTAGCCATTACCAGCTTCCTATCGGCTCGACGGCGGCGCGCATATGCACGACTTCGCCCTGCGCGGCATCGGTCAGGCGATACTCGAACTGCCACGTTCTTGCTGTGCCCATACCACCAAAATCAATGACCATGCTGGTCTCGCCGAAACGGCCAAGCTCTTTTTCTTTCCAGCGCGTCGCCGTTTTATTGTCCTTGATGGCACGCAAAGCGATCACGGAACGCGCATTGTTCGAATTGGCAAGCCCGCGCTTCACGCGCAATTGCACGTTCGACACCGTCGACTCACCCCATTTGTCAATATGCGCCGTGCGCCCGAGCATGCGCTGCACTGTGCCGGCGTTGTCATAGCTATTGGAGTCGAGTTCGTAGATGACGCCATTGCCGCCGACGAAGTGGCGTCCCCACATGGCGTAATAGCTCCAGCCCGGCCAGCGCGTCGGCAATCCAGCCGCCGTGTCCCATCCGTAAAGATTCGACCAGCGGTGCGCCCGGTAATCGAGGATTCCCGTCACGCCGCGTGTGCCATACGGGTTGATCGCGTTCGGAATCTGCAAGAGAATTAATTTCTGGCCTTGAATGTTCAGCGACGTCGCCCACGCGCCTTCCCAATTGTCTACCGAGATCGGGCTGAACGAATAGCTCGATGGCGGCGTCATGATGGTTTCGAGATCGGTTGCGATGTCGTCGGATGCTGGCGTCGACGTCTGTCCTGACGCCCTTACGAATTCGAATCGCTTGTTGACGAACCAGATTGCATTGTCCTCGGAGATCAAGGTGTAAGGTGCCCAACAGCCTTCGCCGACCGACCAGCGTCGGAAGAACGGCACGTTGCCATTGATCAACCGCTCGAATTGTTCTGTCGAGTCGATGCCGGTCAGTATCAGTTCGCGGAACGGCGTCACCATGAACGCGTTGATATCGTCCGGTTTGCCATCGGCCGAGAACACGTCAAGCCCATTCCAAGAACGAAACGCGGTCGCCTCAGAATTCCAGAAACGGCCGCTGTAGCGCTCGACGGCGACCAAGAACGAATCGATGTAACCGACATGCGTTGATTGCGGGCTCGTGCCGTCCGGCGTCAATAGCTCTGTCGTGCCGGCGCCCAAGCGGATGATGTCGGCACCGGCGGCGGCGACCAATTCATCGTCCGTGCGATCGAACGTCACGCGTAAGCCACCCGTGATCGGCACGCCAGTCACGTCTTTTGCGGCACCGAGCGGATTGAGTTTGTAGAAACGCCCGGCCGTGACCGCGATCAAGTCTTGCTTCCATTCGTGCAGGTAAACAGGCAGGTTGCCGCTCAATGTAGCAAACAGCTTGAGGCCGGGAAACTTGGTATGGCCGCCCGCCTCGTTGATGAACGCATTTTCAATCGCCGCATTGCCATTACGCAACACCGATTCCTCGACGTTGGTAAAGAGCTTGTTCTGCAATGGGATATCTTCCCACTTCACGGCGACAACTCGCATTCGACGGCAATCGTCCACTCAACCGATTTCGCGGCAGCCCCTTTGACCGTAACCTGCACTTCCTGCTGATTCACGGCGAACGTGGCAGCGAACGTGCCGTCCGACGTTTGAACGGTCTGCAGGATGATTGGCGCGCCGAGCAGGGCGGCGACCGTTACCACGATCAAACCGTTAACCGATGCACTGCCGCCGGTCGCTCCCGTGATGATCTCGCCATTGGCGAACGTGCCTGTAATGCTGCGCAGGGTAAACGTGCCCGTGGCACCCGCATTGGCGTTTGCCGTCATGCGCGCCTTGGCACCGGAAGTGGCACCCGTTAAGATGTCGCCCGTCGTAAAGGCGGCCGTCTGCGCTTGATACGCCAGCGTGTAGCCCGGCAAGTGAGCCGCGATCGCAATGTGCTGCACGTAGTAGTCGATCGTGTTCCGGCCGTTTCCGATCACGATAGCGCGCAGATTGCAGCGCTGGCCCGGCGTGAGATTAACACCCCACGCCTTCGTGACCGTGGCGTCCGTGGTCGTGCCGAACGATGCCGGCAGTTGGCCGTAGCAGCTTTTGAGGCGGCACCACTTAGTTCCGTCGCCGGTGATCGTAACCGCGCTATCTTCGATGCAGTCCTTGATCAAAATCGGATTGAGCGGCTGCGTGAGCGTGATCGCGGCACCGGCGAACTCGACGCGGTCGAAGCAAATTTCCTGCAGGGTATTTTGCAGGGCGACCGTGCCTGAGCCCATCGAGCCGCCTTGGAACAAGACGTTGATGCCGACATTGATCGGGACGTAGGTCAGATTGACGCCGTCCTGCACGAGCAAGTTGCCGGCATTGCCCGACCACCAGATTTCTTTGCCGATGAAGTGGCGCGAGCCGTTCAACTGCAGGCCGACACCGGTATTATTCTCGAAACCGACGTTTTCAATGGCATTGTGCCAGCATGCGAGATCAACGAAGTTCAGTTGCACGCCTGTCGTCGTGCAAGTGGACACCCGTCCACCACACCAGCGGTTGTTGCGGAACTGGTCGCCCGTGCCGGTATTGTTGGCATCCTTGTCGCCCTGCAATTGGGCACCGATGGCGCAGTTGTCGATATACAGGTTTTCCCAATTCGCCCGGCGACCGCCGCGGAATAGCATGCCCACGTTGAACCGTTTGATCAGGCAGTCCAGAAACCGCGTTTCGCTGATCGCCACGCTGTAGACGCCAACCGAATTGGCCTGCAAATTGACGCCGTCGAGCGTGATGTCGGCGAGCCCGGCGCGTGCGCCCTGCAGGGTTATGACGTTGCCGGCGACCGTGCTTTGAATGACGGTAGCCAACCGGCTCTTGCCCGCAAGCAGGACACCGGTTGGCACGTTCAACTGATTGAAGGCATACGCGCCTTCCGGGATGATGACGCGCCCGCCGCCAACGGCCGCGCACGCATTGATCGCCGCCTGTATGGTAGTGGTGTTAGTGACAGCGCTGGCACCCACGGTGCCTACGGCACCCAATACGCCGAAGTTACGCGCATTGAACACTTCGCCCATGTAGTCGGCCATTGAGCGGGACTGCAGGGCACCGGTGGCAATCGCGACGGCTGCGGATATGTCTTGCCCTGTCAGCGACGTGATCGGCACATACATCACGCCGGTTTGATCGGTCGAGTTGATGAACAGGTAATAATTCGATGTCGTGTAGATCGACTGCGCGAATTTGCCGTAGTTGAAGCCGTTCAACGCGAGATTGATCAGGGTTTGCGGATTTGCCGCCGCGACGGTGCAGGCGACATCGGTGAACACCGGTGCCAGCGCGGTCGTGCCTGCAATGAATATCTGGACGATGGCGTTGCTGTAGCCGGCCTGCCACGTGTCGAATTCTGAAATTCTTTGACCCATGCGATCTCCTACGGCGTTGGAACAGCGTTTACTTTGTTGCCCCGGATGGCGAACTCTCGAAGCTCGGCGGCTTCGAGTTGCTTGATGGCGGCTGGAGCGACAATGCTTTGTCCAATTCCGATCTGATTTTCGATAATTCCTGCCGCTGTGCGTCCAACAACTGCGTCAATGTCTCCGAGTGTTTTTTGTAAAGCGCTTGATAGTCTACCGTTGGCGTCGGCGTTGTTGCCGCAGATGGCAATGTCGCGAACTGGTTTCGCGAGGGCGCCGCTACCACCGTTTCCTTTTTGAGCATTCCGCAACTGGACAGCAACACCGTCGAGAGAAGTAGTAAGAACAGCCATTTGACTTGCATGCGATTTCTCCTGTTGATCTTGGAAGTCCCTGTCGGCCAGCGCGCCCTCGGCATCTTTGGCCTTATGCTCGGCAACTGCCTGCGCCGCTTCAGCCTTGAACGTGCGCAGATCGTTGACGGCATCCTTGCGCCCTTCGTTGGCTAAGTGCAGGGCAACCACAAGACAGCCGATCACGATCAACTGCCAGTTGCTTCTGATGAACGCGAGCACGGCAATCATGCCTGTGCGTCCGTCAGGTCGTCCGGCGCGCAGCCGTCCGCCCATTGATACGTGAGTCGCAGCGGCTCGCCCTTCGTATGCTGAATCAATTCCGCGAGCACGGGCCGGCTCATAAGAATTGCCATCTGCATGCCGCCGCCATCATCGCGCTTGGCAACCGCGTAGCCACGGCCAACGATCGTGCAACCCTTGACGTGCGTTTCTTCGCCGAGTTGCACTTCCCCGGCGAACGCACCGTTGTGAATCAGGCAATCTTTACGGCCGTTCTTGTCGGCGAGCCTGTAGACGTAGTGACGGATGTTGATCGTGCCGCTGCCATCGTAGAGGTCGACCATGATGTCCTGATTGCATCCAAGGTGCGGCGACTCCCACAGCACGGCATCGTAGACGTCGGCATTGATGCAACTGAGCCCCGTGCGGTTGTTGTGCCACTTGAGTTCGAGGCAATCGCACGCAAACCCTGTTTCGAGCGTGAGCTTGCTAGGAGTTCCTTCGTTTGTATCTTTTCCGCGTAGCACTGTTCCATTGATCGTCATAGTATTCTCCCGAGACTGAATTTATTGCCAGTTTCTTCGGACGGCGAATTCTTCATATAGTCTGGTGCAGCATTGCGCCAGCGATTGCGTGACTCGAAGAACCAAGCTGCCGTTGCGATCAAGAACAATGTCGTCGGAATTGGCGCGTGCAGTTTGCCCTCGGCCATCGACGCAATGTATCCGATCGCTGCTGAGACCAGCAGAAAGTAGATGGCCTGCCAAACCTTTTTATGCGTCTTGAGTGACATCAGCGCCATCCTGCCGATGCCGACATACATCACGAATATTGCGCACGAGATCGCGATAAAATCGACGACCGAGCAAAGCACGAAGTCGAAATTCATTGACCATCTCCCTTTGGCTGCGCCCTCGCGACTGCCCATGCGATCATTGCCGAGAATATCTGCTTGAACCCGCCGCCGATGATGAACGCAGACCCAAGGTGCATAGACTCCGCAGTCTTGTCAGGCACGCCGGCAAATGCCGTTGCCACGCCGAGCAGCATGTCGGACAGGACGGCTCCGCAAACAGCGCCACAGAACACGGCGAATATGGCTCGACCGCGCTCCTGCGGCGGCGTCATCATCAACATCACAATCGCGCCAAGCATGCCCCACAGTAATCCGTGGAAGGTCACGCCGGTAATAGTGAAGATTGTCGCCGAAATGCCCGCCACGATCACCTGAACTGCTGACGACGCCGGTTCTGGAACCATTATTTGCCCCTTCTTGTTATAAATCGATCTTCGCGTCCACCGCCCACTGTTCGACGGCCTTGTATACGTGATTTGTTTCGGCTTTGTCCGTCAACCACTTCACGAATGCGGCCTGCCACGGAATCACTTGGTCAGGATTGGTCGCCGGCCGCTTCTTGTAGGGGTTACCGTATTTCGCTTCGTAGAAGCGGCCCGTGTGACTGCTGATCGTTTCCTTCGGATGACCATCGAGCCACGGCACGTTCGCGCAACTGTCGAGACCATGTCCGAAGGCGCCTATCCGCGCATAGAGCCAGTCGCTGCCGGTGATGACATAGCCGAGTATGAATAGCGGCAGCGCGACCAAGGCACCGACGATGACGGTCAAGAAACAAATCAGCATGACGATCGCGGCGAATGCGATGGCGAGACGTTTTTTCATTTTCGTTGGCTCCTCAGTGCTTGAATCTTCTGGTCGAGCAACGCGATGGCGGCGAATTTGGGTTGGACGTAATTGTTCTGCCCGTCCTTGGCCAGAGGGTCAATGCGAAAAGCGGCCAGCGCTAAAAACATAAATTCGCGCAACGCTCGTGCCGTGATTGGAACGGCGTATTCCGACTGCGCGATCTGCGCGTCAATTAATCTGTTGGTGATCGGCACCCATGTCCATTGCGCGTAATTGAACGCGCAAAAGATGTCGGGCGCCGAATCTATTTCAACCCAAAAATTCCCGTAAGGTCTATCCCCATTCACGGGCTGCTGCACGCCAGTCGTGTCGGCCCACGTTTGCATTTTCATCTCTCCTTTAGCCGAAACCACATGCGAAATTTCCACTGCGCCGCCGTCATCGCAAAACCGGCGCCCGTGGTTTTGTTGTAATTCCCCCACGAACCTGCAGAATTATTCGTGAAGCCGCCGCTGCGCGCCGTAGCCCACATGGCATTTTCCTGATTTCCATTGCCGCCAGAACCGTAGGAATGTTGAATGCGGTCGTTGACCTGCCAATTATTGTCTGCCGTTATGCAGATGGCATCAAATCCGTATTCCAATTCATCAACGCCGATATTGTGATTGTAGGAGATCGCAGACCCTGCCGCGGCAAGAGTGGAAGTGGTCGCGGCAGTGAAAGAGCCTTTGAATGCGTAGCTGCGAGCCGCGGTTACTGCGGCGCCGCTTGAGTCTCCCTCCCCGACGTAGAGGCGCTTGACGGCGGTGAATGTTGGGTTTACACCGGCGGCAGCGCTGGCCGCGCTGACGGATTTCATCGTCGAATTAACGGTGTCATACCAGTCGCTCGCATAACCGGTTGCGATGACGCTCGGCGCGGCCACTGGAGAGACGTAAGCAGTTCCATTCGGGCGCTGACAGTATGGAAGAATTTCCGGCTTGTCGATGTAGCCGACCGTTCCTGTTAAGCTAGAATTCAGCCCGCCTACGTTCACTTTTGTTATCGCGCAAATCTTTGCCGAACTCGCGGTCGATTGATCTTGTGTTCCGTCGACATAACACCGATACACGCCAGCCAGCGCATCAAAGGTAAGCTCATAAAAATGCCAACCGTTGATAACGATCGTTGCTGCTCCGGCGACAGGCGCGGCGGCGATGTCGTTCGCGGCACCCGTCGATGAAAGGTTGTAGGCAACTTTCCCGGCGGCCGTGACCAGTAATTGAGCGCCGAATGCGCCAGCATTGGTAGCGTCAATCAATACGTTGACGGCCGCCAGCGAAGTGATATAGGCCCAACAACGCAGCGACCAACTGCCGCCTCCCAAAGATGTGAATACGGTTGAACGCACCATGTCGGTCGTGCCGTTCAGCACATTCGATCCGCCCGCACCGCCAAGGCCGCCGGTGCCGAACTTGAATTGATTGGTCTGAACCTTCGCGCCGCCTTGCGCCGCCCACGTGTTCCCGAAATCGTCAAGAAATGTAGTGGCTCCGGCCGCGCCTGCGAACTGCAGCACGGACTGCCGCGATTGATTGTATGTCTCAGACCGTTGGAAAGGCGCCAGTGTTTGCGTGGGCGACGCTGAAGCTGCCGTCACATAATCGAGTGACAAATAACTCGTGTTGTTCGCCGGCAACGTCCAAGCTCCATTGTTGTCAGCGCTGATGAAGCAAGGAAAGTCCGCGCCGGCGCCGCCGTTGAAACCTTGCGCGAACACCATATTAAGAGGGGCTGAAGTGGCAAGTAAATTCATCGCCAATCCGGCTCCCGCTGCCAAAAACGCAGCGCGGCCATTAGTGTCCTGCACGCCATTATTTACAGTTTGTCGAAACGAAACGTTTTGCGCTGCCGGCACCGTGACCTGTATCTTCGGGTTGTTCAACCGCCACTTATTGTTCTGGTAAGTGAGATCGAGCACGTGCGCGGCGCCCGCGAAGTCGCCGGCCAAAAGCGCTGAATTGTTGTCCTTGGTGACCGTGATGGCACCCGTCGCGGTATTGGCACCGCCTGCCGTCTGCCACGTCAGATTGAATGTGGGCGTCGTTAAAGTGTTGGCACCCGGCGCCAGAACCCGGACATTCGTGCCATCCGCCAGTGTCGTGCGCTTCGAGACGATCGTGGCCGCAATGACGTCGCCAGTGCCCGTGCCGACTGCGTAGAGCGCCGTGCCGCCCTGATACGTTTGCTCCTGAACCATTGGAAAGCCGCCGGCCGTGGCGCCATCGCCGATGACAATCGTTTTCTTGGTCGTGTCATCGATCGGTTCACCGGCCGCCGGGGTCATGGCGTCGATAAGGAGCGTCGTGCCGCGGCGCAGTTGGAACGTGTTGCCGGCCGGGAGCGTGCCTTGGTCGAGCGAGAACAGGGCTTGGAAGTTGGCCGGGGCAAACGCGCCGGCCGACGTATGTTGCGTCACGCAGATATAAACCACGCCGCCGCTCGTAACGATATCGAGCAGGTTGTAGAGCGTTGCCGTGACCCACGCGCCGCGATTGCGGAATATCCAGCCGCCACTATCGACCCATGTTGTGCCGCCGTCGTAGGAATATTGCAGCTTCGACGTCGCTTGATCGAAGCGGAAGATCGGCGCCGTGTAAATGACGCCCGTCGTCATCGACGGCACCGTCAGCCCCGTGATTACACCGATCACAGGCGCTGAAATATAAACCGGTTGCGCCAGTTTTCCGAATTGGTCGAGCGTCTGCGGATTTTGGAGTGTAGCGGCACCGTTGGGCGTGTCGTATAGCGTGGCGAGCGTTGCCGTGATGGCGCCGGCCGCAGTGGTGGTGTAGAGCGATAGCGTCGCACCGGCATACAGCGGGTTGGCTAGCTCGAAGTCTCTGATCGCGGTCAATAGCATGGCGTCCCCTAGACGTCGATAAAGCGATTGCGCCACGTGCGGCGCCAATTGAGTCGATTGTCCGACGAACGCGTGATGCGCGGTTCACTCCCGCGCTCGCGATCGGCGTTGATATAGAGTTCATCCCACAATTCGTCGGCCTTGTTGTCCCATTCCTTGACCTTGGCCGGCGGCACGGCGCGCACGGCACCACCGCCTATGAGGGCGGCCGTGCCATACACCAGCCAGAGTTGCCAGCCGGGATTGAAGCCGTGCTTGTTCGATTGCTGCGCGATCGCCTTGTTATCGATCGCGACAGTCAGGTTGTAGGTCTGCACGACAAGTTTGGCCGTGTAGCTCGTGTCAGACGGCACGGGCCATTGTTTTGCCGTGTAGTTCGGGTCGAGCATGTCGATATAGAGCGCCATCGGGCGCCCGGCCGCTGTCTTTTGCTCGATCTCCTCGTATTCGTAGCGTTTCAACAAGCGCAGCGGCGTTTCGCGCCCACTGCCATCGGCCAGCATGGCGTGGTGGAACATCAAGACACCATTCGTCGGCCATGTCGCGCCCGCGGCAGTCGGCAGATTGAATGACGCCGTGATCGGCATCGGCACTAAGACGTCGGACGGAATAAAGCAATTCAGTTTATTGACCGCATCCTTGTGGTCGATCAACATTTCCATCCAATAGAGCGTTTCGCGAAGCTCCTCGGGGTCTGCGGCGACGTCGTTGATAGCGAAAGCCTGCACCATTCGCAGAGCGCGTTCGGCAATTCCCTTCGCTGTCAGCAGTTGTGCCATCGCCGCCCGTCCTTACGCTGCTCGCGAGAGCAGCGGCGAGTCGCTGACCAGAGACGTGATCTCGCCTTCACTCAATTGACCGCTCAACTCACCGCCCTGCATCTTTGCCTTCACGTCGCCAGCGGTGGCCGTGACCGACTTGGCCGCGAGTTCGGCGCGTGATTTCTTCAGGAAGGCGATCATGCCCTCGCGGGTCGAATCTTCGTCGATGCCTTCCGACTTCGGCAGAATGTGGCAACGCCGGAACAGGGCTTCGCTGGAGAGTTCGTCGTAGTTGGCCACGATCTCATTGTCGGCGAGCTTGAGACCGCCGTCGCCGCCTTCGTGGATGTCGAGCGGCTTCAACACCTTGCCATCCTTGGCCGGGTCATCGCTCACGATGCTCACGACGAACGTCTTGTATTTGAGGAATTGCAGGCCGATGTTCTTCGGAACTTTGGTGCGCTTGTCGTAAACGCACTTCACCGCTTTGACGTCGACCATGTCGCCCTTTTCGTTGAACACGGGAATGTCGTGAACACGAATGCCATCGGGCGGCTTGCACGTCATGTCCTGCACGGCGAGGAACCCTTCGCCGGAATCTTTCTTTACTGCGTCTGCATTCGATTTTTCGTTCGCCATCTGAATCTCCTATTGGTTAAGAACCGCCCCGGTCGCTGCCGGGGCGGTTTCATAGCCCGATAGACTTACGACTGCCCGATGACGCACGGCAAAATGATGTAGCCGTCTGCCACCGTTGTTCCGGCGTTCAGAGTGAGGCTGATCGATCTTGCCGCGTTCAGCGTTACACCGTAACCCTTGTCGAGCGTGCCCGCACCGAGCAGCGCACCACGCGTGGTCGTCGCCGCTGATTGCGCGTTGACCGTTGCGGCAGCCGCAAGGCTGATTGCGTTGATGAAGCCTGTTGCATTGCCGCCGCCTTCCGTCGAGAGCGTTCCGACCGAGATCGTGCGCGCAGCTTCGAGCGTGTTGACCTGAATCGCGGCATCCACTCCCACGGACATATTGCCGTCCGCACGAAGCTGGTAGCCGGTCGTGGTCTCTGTCGCTGCTGCGTAGTCGACCTTGGAGAACGGAATATTCCACACGGGTTGACGATTGGCGCGATCGGCAATCACGTCAGCTATACCGTCTGCAGACACCTGCTTTTGGACGATGAACTGTCCGGCCGGCGCAGCGATATAGAGATCGACGAGATCGACGAGGTTGTTGATGAACACGGTCGCACCACCTGCCGTCAACGGGAAGGGGTTCGCAATTGCAACGCCCAACTTATTGAACAGCAGTTCCTTCACCGGTGCCGACAAGGTGGAGAATGTTAATCCACCGTTGCAGTTACCGTTGCCCGTGAGACCGTCACTCAAGGCTTCGCCCACTTGGAAATTGCCGCTGATACTGACCAGCGTGAGCGTGCCCGTTGCGCCGGAACCACCGGAGACCAGCTTGCCCACCGCGCCGGAAATTGCCCCGGTGATGGTTCGGCCGATCGTGAAAGCAACCGTTTGACCACTGTAAGGCATCGTTGCACGGCGTGCCGCAAAGACGCCGACGAAACCGCCGACGTCCAGATTGGCCGCACCGCCCGAGCCCGACTCGATCGCATTGTCGTAAATCTGAATCCGAAGTTTTTTCAAGGGATTCTCCTTAGCTCGAAGCCGCAGCGGTCTTGATCGTCACGATGCCGAAATCTTCTTTCGACTGGTTATCGTAACGGCTCTTGAACTGCGGTTTCAGCATGCCGATGATGCGACCAATGCCGATCGCCGGGCGATTGCCGTAGTCGGTATTATCCGACTCAGACCATCCCGGAGTCCCATCACTCAGTTGTGCAAACCCGAGTGCCTGCGCGCCGATCAGCATGGCTTGCGCGCCGTTTACGGTGCCGCCCGCACCCCATTTGTTGCCGGCCGTGAGGCCAAGGGTGTTGAACGCCTTTTGGTGATCGTAGACGACGACGTCGCCGACGATTTTCTTGGCGTTCTGGAACAGCGGATTGTCGGTGCCTCGCGGCATTGCTTGCGCGGTGAGCGTTTTGTAATCCGTGGACTGCTCCAGATCGCGGCATTGCTCCGTGCTCAACACGAGCACGTAGTAGCCTTTGCCTCCGGCGCGAATCGGACGAATCCGCTTCCGCTTTGCGAACGCCTTGGCCTGAATGATCAAGTTCCAGACCATGACGTCATTGGTGGTCAGCGTCGCTTCCGACGTTTGACCGTTGGGGAACATGACGCGATTCCCGGACGCGGCCACGACGTCGGCGGCGAACGCCAACTGCGTGATTTGCGACGTTGCCCGTGCGCTCCCGTCAAAATTCAACGCGAACGAACGGCCGGCGGCGACCATGAACATGAGTTCATCGATCAGGTCAGCGAGCCAGAACGCCAGCGCATCGCGAGCTTGAACGCGGAAGCGCAGAACAGTTGCCTGTTCCGACATCCGGCCCTTGCTGCGCACGCCGTTGCGCAATTGGTCGATCTGAATGGTTTGAGCATCGGTCAACAACGTCGCTTCCTGTCCTTCAAGCTGGTTGTCGCCTACGACGCCGCCGCCCGTCAGATCGGCCACGAGCGGCAATACAGCCGCAGTGCCTCTTTCGGTCGGGGTCAGTTCAGTGACCCGCGTAATCGGCGTGGTAATGTCGCTGGTGTTTTTGCCAATGAAGCCGTTCGACAACCAGAAGTTGTCATCCCGGCCCTGCTTGGACACCTGAAGCGACCACGCCTTTTTCTGCAGATCAGTGAGAGCCCCGAAATCGGTTAATGCCATTGGGTTTCTCCTGTTGAGTTCGAATCATGCGACAGCCCCTTTGAACAGCTTCGCTTTCATCGCCGGATTTGAATCGAGCAGTGCAATCGCCTCGTCCTCGGTCGCGCTGTTGAGACGCGCTTCGAATTCGGTATCGCTCAATCCGACATTGCCCGCGGGACTGCCAAGTTTTGAGACGTCCACCGGATGATTCGCCGCCAATTGGAGCTTCGCATCACGCGCCGCTGCAGTGGGGGAGAGTGCCGGTGCTGCGGTTGATGTCACAACCTGTGCAGTCGTTGTCACAACGCCTTTTGCCTGCTCTGCCATTTCTGGATACGTCAGTTCGGCAAGTTTAGCGACGCGTTCACGCAGCCACACCGTTTCCATTGCACCGGTCGGCACGTTCTCGCCCTTGGCCTTCGCTTGCGCGTAGGCCACTTCGGTCAAGGGTGCCAACTGAGCTTCGGTCACGACGCGCAGAATCGGGTGTTTCTCGACAAGCTCGGTCGCATGACGCTCCATTGCCAGATCGTCCTGCGTTGCGGTCGACGTAACAACTGTCGGCCGCGACTTGTCGCGAATATCCCGCTCCTCGGCTTCGAGGCGCATCTTTTCTTCTTCCCACGCTTTGCCCGTGATCTTGTTCTGATCGAAATTGTCGGCCGCGTCGAGACGCTTCTTCGCGATCTCGGCCAGCAATTCATCCGGGGTTTTCGTGGGTTCGGCCGGTGCCAAGGGTGCGGTAGTCCTGCCCTCGGCAACACTCTTAAAGGCGCCTGCAGCCCCTTCGAGTCGAGCGTTTTCGCGCTCCAGCGCTTGCCTTACTTTTCGTTCCTTATGCAGAGCCGAAATCGGCACCATCGGTTCGGGTTGAGTTGCTGCTGCCGTTGCGGCCGGCGCCGTGGGCTCCTCGACCAATGCTGCGGTCGTCGTGCCTGCGGCGCGTGCCTTTTCGGCGTCGGCTTCAGCCAATACTGCGGCCTCGGCGTCTCTCAACTCGGTTGCCTCAAGTGAATTATCCAGAACCTCGACCGGTGATACGGTCGCCGGTGCTGCGGCAATCGCGGCTGCGGCTATTTCTGCTGGTGTTGACATTTCCCTGTCCTTTAACTGGTGGATGGCCATATCGCCCGGTGCCCGGCGGCAGCTTCGCCCGATGTGCTCTCGGCGGCAGAGTACGCGCAGGTAACGCCTGCGCTCGGAACGCCCGTGCTGTGTTCCCCGGCGGCGGGAAGCCGTTGCTGCGGCGCTACCGCGGCGACATGCTTCGATTGCTGTAGTGCAATTCGCATTACGATGTCGTGCCGGTGCCGACTTGCTGCACGGTTACCGTTGTGGCGGCGGTCATGGTCACGAGAAAATCGCGAAACGTGTTCTGCGCGATGGTTGCCGTGCCGTTCAACGTGATGTTTGCGTCGCCGTTGATTGAGACCGTCCATGAAAAGGCGCCGGCGCTTGAATTGATGATGCGCAGGCGACTGCTGGAACCGACGCCGCCGCCGCCCGGCATGGCCGCGATCATCTGCGCCGCGGTCGGCAGGTTCAGCGTGCCCCCGGCACCCAAGTTCGTCGTCATATTGATGACGTTGTCCGGCGTATCGCAGACCTGTGCGCCGGTCAAGGCCACGGGCGACGCGGTAGCCAGAGCGACGAAGTCGGTCGCTTTGGTGAAGCCCTGCGCTATCCAGCTATTGCTGGTGAGGCCGTTCGATTTGTAGAAAACACCACCCGTCGTGTCGAGCACGATCTGGCCGATGAAGTCCGGCGTGATGCTGGCCACCGGTGAGCCCGCGTTTTCAGTGTAGCCGATCGCTTTGGCGATCTCGTCGGAGCCTGCCGCGAGCCCGATGCACGCCTTGATGATCGATGCGACGGTTGCTTTGCCGAAATCCTTCAATTGCATACCCATGTTGATCTCCTGTTAAGTGGAAAGTCTGTCGCCGATTTCAATGTGCCGCCGCGAGACGCCCTCGCCTTGCGCCACTTTTCTTTGCTGCCCCTTGTTTGCGTCGAGGTTCTTGTGCCATTCCGACCACACGCCAATCGCTGCGACGGCGTGCTTCTGCCAGTCGTCGAGCGACCAGTGGCGCGTGATAAAAAACGGCCTGTCGCACTCGATCGGAATCTGAATGTCGCCGTCGTGATCTTTCCAGAGCATGTAAAAGCGGCGACCGTTGTAGAGCCACGCCGTTATCCACGCACCGTTGTTGGCGATGGTTTTGTTCAAGTGCCGCATGACATTGCGGGCGAATTCCTGCTTCACGATCGGCGGCACGAGGTTGTAGTCTGCTGTGATCAGCTTGCCCGATGGCGTGTCAGCACAACACCACCACGGATTCCAGTTGCTTTCGATCGACAGCCAACCGCGCACCCGAGCGCGCAAGTGTTCCTCGTCGACCGAGTGCGTGGCACCGCCCGCTTCCTCGGGCAGCAGAATGCGACGATCTTCGCTGACATCCTTACGTTCAGGATTGACGTCGAGGTCGTCCGGCTCGGTGATCGCCACCTTGCCAAGATCAGCCTCGTTCACGTCGCCACGCACGACACCGGTCGCGCTGACGCCTGTAGTGAGGCTACCGCGGATAATATTTGTCATTGATGTTTTTCCAATTGCGGGCGATCAACCCGACGTTGTGCGCCAGCGGGCGCACGGTCAAAGCGTGTTGCTGCACGATCGCTTTCACCAGAATTTCCGATTGCCGCTGCTCGTGTTTGGCCTTGCGTTCTTTTTGTGACATTAGTTGGGCGCTCCCGCGTGTGCCGCAGTCGCAATCGCCGGCTTCATCGATGCCGTTGGCGCATTGCCTGCGGGCTTGATCTCTTGTCCGGCGCCGTTTGTCGTAATGCTCTGACTCGGCGTGGTAACCGCTCCCGTGGCCGCCGGCGCAACCGCTGGCACGCCTGCCGCGTTCGGCATCGGTTGCCCGGCGTTGAGGGCGGCCACGTTCGCCTTGATAATGTCTTTCTGCGGCAGACTGCTGATCTCGATCGCGATATTCTGAATCGCCGGAATGGGCAGGATGCCTTTCTCGACGAGATCGAGCAGTTCGTCGAACTGCGCACTTATAAAGCTCGCCGACAGCGGTGTTTCGCTGATGACGGCGGTGTATTTGCCGAGCGTGACGTTGTTGATGATCTCGCCGGCCTCGTCGCGCTTGTTGATCATCGTGTTCTGCGCTTGACCGTCCTCGCCGAGCGAATGCACGACGCGGCTTTCCGTGTAATGCTGCTGCACGACTTCGAGCCGTTTTTCGGTCACCAATTGTTTCGTGCGCGTCATGTTGTCCATGTAAATCTGCAGGGCAAGCACGGCCTGACGTTGCCGGGCTTCGAGTGCGCGACCAGACTGCACGACATCGACTTGCCCGAGCAGGCTGTCGTTGATACCGCTGATCTCTTTGAGGTCGGCCGCACCTTTTTCTTCGAGCTTTTCCATCGCGGTCGGCGGTGTGGCGGGCTGAATGCGCTCGGGCTTCATGCCCGCCTCTCCCTGCCACTCGATGTTGATGCCGGGCGTAGCACCGTATTGCTCGATGCGGTCTTTCATTTCTTTGGTGAGACCCTTGGCGTGATACATCCACCCCGAGTGAGCCGTGCGCGTCACGATGTCGATGTTTGCGCTGCGCCGCTTGTTGATCTCGTCCTGCGGGTCGAGTAAATCTTCGACCATGCCGCGGGTCTTGCCCCGGCGGAAGTAAGGGAAGTAGCTCGATATCGTGAACGTCTTGTAAGGCGACCATTCATCGTGAACGATTAAATCGCCGACAAGCGTCGTCCACTTCACGCGGCGCACGGGTCGAACCTGCATGCGCAATGGATTGGCCTGCCCCTTGGCCTTGAACTTCATTTCGCTGTAGAGCAGGACTTTCTGCACTTGATCGAACGTCCAATTGTCCGGGATAGGCACGCGATCACCGGTTTCGAGGTCGACGAAGCAGCGCATCATGACGCGGATGTAGTGCTGGCAATCGGTCAATCGGATTACTTTTCTGGCGCGGTCGTAGGCGTTGACCAGATACGCTTCCATCGCCTGATACCCGCTGCCATACATTGAATTGCTGGTGCCGCCGAAAGTGCGCCACGGCATGATGGCGTCAGAATATTCGATCAGGCTGTTCGGGATGCCGCCGAGATACTGGCCGCCGCGCACCAGTGGTGCCAGCAGTGCCGCCGCCGCACCGCCATACAGGAATTCGATTTCCTCGATCGATATCCATCGATCTTCCATGACAAACGTCGACTTATTGATGTCGTAGTCCTCGCCCTCGGGGTCGAGTTTGATCGTGAACGGGTCTCGGGCGCTCAAGATAATGTCGCCGAAATCGTTTTCTTCGAAGTCGAGGCGCTGGTCGTAAAAGCCGCGTCCCGTGACCATGCCGTCGAGCATTACTTCGGTGTCGACATACGGCTCTTTATTTGACTGACTGATCTGTTTATTGAGCGCGGTCAGAGCGCTCGCGACTTCCGATATGCCCGTGCCATCGTAGCCGGGCATGAACTTCGCATCCATGCGGTTATTACGATGGTAGCCGAGCACCAATCGCACCAGCGGTGCGATCTTGTTGAACGTGAGGCCCGGCCGATCTTCCATGTCGAGCCGGGCAAGCGATTCTTCCGTCCACTGACGGCCTTCCGAATAATCAACGCAGCGCCGCGCCGTGATCGCCCAAGATTCCATGCCGGCGGTCGCCCGCAGATGCCGATCGGCCATGAGGAGAACGGTGTTCGCGTTCTGGTAAGGCGCGCATTGCTGCGGCGTTACCGTGCCATTGCGAACGTCTTTCTCGCTTGGCATCCTCATGGCCGGGGCGTTGAGCATCTACTAGCCGACTTTGGCTGCGATCTCGTCAGCGGCCGGCGGCGCCAGCGGCGTGACACCTTCCGCGACCGGAACTGGCGTGCCATTGACGGCCAGATGCACGTGACATAGCGCGTTCAGTTCGTCCTCGGTGTGGCTGCGGAACGTCTGCACGCCTTCGACCACTTCATCCTTCACGCGCTGCTCGAAGTGTTCGAGCGCTAACCACGCCTCGTGGAGAATACCGCCTATCCAGCCGAACAAGTGCACCATGCCGTTTTCATGCACGCGGCGCGGCTCGGTGATATCGACGCTGGCTGAGTTTGTCAGGTTTTCTTTGCTGACCTTGCCGAGATCGAGCAGCGAGTAGAACGCTTCCGGCGGTGCAATCCGATCGCTCGGGATGAAATGGTCAGGCTGTTTGTCGAAGCTCACGCTCGGCGGCGGAGCATATGCCGGCGGGACATCTGCGCGGATGGCATCCGACGTCTGATCGATGGTCGCAGGCGGCACGGGCTCGGCTTGGACAGCACCCGTTGTTGCATTTTCCTGCCCTTCAGAAGCCGAAGCTGCGCCGGTTGCTGCGCCGACTTCAGCAGTTACGCTCTCGTCACTTGATTCTTGTTCCTCGTTGCCCATATCAATACCTCGTCTCATTGAGTCAAATAAATGCCGTTTCTCCGCTGCATAGTTGCCCAATGTGGCCACGGTGCAATGCCACTTACAGAATGGGCAGCAAACACTTGGAGAAACAGCGCCATGATCGCTGATTGCGTGGTGCAAAGCAGCGCCTCGCCCGCACTGCGGGCAAAACAAGACAATGCCGAGCTTCTGGTCGCGCAGGAAGTTCTGCGTGAATATCCACGTGCCCGGCGAGCGCGCTTGCTCGCTGTGGCGCTGGTGGAATTGGTAGGTGAACGTGGCGACATCGTTCACCTCGACTTCCAGCCGCCATACTTCTTGCGTTCGAACGCGAGCTTCCGCGACCATTCTGGCGTGTCGTCGATCGACAAGGGCTCGATGATCTCTCCGGCGAATGTCAGGCACAGGGCATCGCCGCCGTCCGGGCTGAAACCGAGCCGCTTCTTGATGGAGTCCTTGGCTTCGAGCAAGAGCCGGTTGTTCGCGTCGTAGCGTGTCGAGCCCGCCTTGCCCGTGCCCGGCGCGCACGGTGCCAGCAAATGCCGCTGTATGGCATCGTTGTCGGGTATCTGCGCGCCGCCCTTGTCCATCAGCCAGTCGCGCATGTTGCCCCACATTTCAGCGCGCTTGTTGACGTATTGATCTGGCATCGACGTCTCGCCACCGAAGTTTATCGCCTGCACACGCTCGCCGTAGCCGTAGCGCACCAGCATGTCGTAGACGCCGGCACCGATGCCGGTCACGTCGATGAACGCCATTTTTATGTGCGGGTTGGTTTTGAGTTCACGTGCAACGGCGTCCGCAACGATGGCAAGGTCATCCGTCTGCAACTGAATGTCGACATGCCCGCCGGCGCGCCGACCTTGGCGATCTATGATGCGCGTGAAGTCGCCGCCGTTCACGTTGCGCGCCACGTCAACACCCAATACGATCGGCATGAAGTCGGGCACTAGCGCCTTGAACGTGCGCGCCTTCAGCACGTATTTCAGGGCGATGTAAGGCGTGTATTTGATCGCTTGGAAGGCGTCAGCGAGCGTCGCCGGGTATTCCTGATTGAAGCGCGGCGGAATCTCTGTGGTTCTCGGGTCGAGTTCGCGAATCTTGAAGTGCATCCAGCACAGTTGCTCGTCGTCGAGCCCATGCGTGGCTGCGTATTCGATCTCGTGGTCGCTTGGGCTGAAGTCCGGTGGCACCGGCCGGCGATAGGCTTTGACCTGCGTCCACGCAATGAAAATCAGTTGGTAGTCGCCGATGCCGCGCTCGGCGAGCAGGACTTGATCGTAGAAGTAGCCGGTCGTGCCGTTGCCCGTCGACTCGCCGATGATCTCCGTGTTCGGCGCCATCGGCACGGCCTGAATGACGCCAGCCGCGTGCTCCTCGGCGTTCGGCCAGAAGGCGACCTCGCTGCCGTGGAAGTTCCGAATCGTGTCAGAGCGGCCGGTTGCCTTGGTGCGAGCCGTGCCAAGGCCGTAGCTGCTGTCGAGCGCGCCGAATTCGAGCGTGTTGGCTGAATCGGATGTCGCCGTAGGCTTGTAATCGTCGTCCATGTGCTCGTGAATCGTGCTCACGATGCCGAACAAATTCTCTGTCGCCTGATCTTCGTGCGTCAGGATGTAGGTGCGCTGCCCTTCGTTCATCGACGTCTTGCGGTAGAACCGCGCAGCGACATACGTGCTAATGCCGACCTTGCGCGGCTTGACGATCAACGCTCTCACAAACCCTTTCGATTCGAGTTGTGCGTTGAGTTTGGCGTCGACGATGCGCTGTTCGTCATTCCAGTCGAACGCAATCAGTCGACCGCTCGCGTAGTCTTTGATCTTGCAGAGCTTCGAGCAATAGTGTTCCAAGTCGGAGCGAAATAGCCGATCGGATAGCTCGTAGGCTTCGGCAGTAACGGTCAATGCGACCTCACGCAAGGCAGCAGTATCAAGTCAGACGGCTTTGCAATCCGCCATTTCGGTTCGAATTGCTGCATTGTTTCGAAGTCTGACGCGCTGATGGCCTGCAGGCAGTTGCCTGTATTGACCCACTGCATGCCTTCGGGTGCGCGCTCGCCATGCCGGAGGTATCCGATGATGGTTTCGACGTGTTTAGGTTCGATCTGCGCCTTCGCCCTCGACGCGGCGAAGTAACGCTCCATGATCTTGATCTGTTCGGCATGCGCTTCCGGCGTCTGGTTCAACATGGCGTCTCCCGTATTTCTCGATGCGTTTCTTTTCGATGAAGCCACCGAACACCATCAAGATCGGCAGCGCCAGCAATGCCAGCGCGATCACGAGCCAGATGGTGTTCGGTGCGTTGCACATACGATTAGTCGCTGCCGCTCATGCTGCCGCCCGGAGTGATTTTGTGCGCGCCGAACGTGTAATTGCCATTGATCTCGGGCTTCCCGCCGCTCGAACCTGACGCCGGGTTGCCGCCGCCGGCGATATCGGGCGCGAACGGCGCGATCGGGTCGCTGCTGCCGGCTTGGTTGACGCCCGCGCCGGTATCTTTCCCGAATACATCCTCTCCCGTGTGCGCAATGCTCGTCCCATCAACGGGGCCGCCGCCTGCATCAACGACCTTCAACGACGCCATTGCCACGCAAAACATTGTTGCAAACATTCTTTTGAGCATTTCGTTCTCCTGTAATTACAGTGGCCACCGGCGCATCGCCCGTGGATTGAACCGTCGTTCAATTCGGTTATTTCTCGCCTTTGTCGCCCGACGACACCATGACGTCGTCGCCGCTCGGTGACTCCTTCACGACATCCTGCGGGTGCGGCGTGCTCGGGTTGTTTTCTTGATTCGATGCGTCGGCATCGCCGGCACCGAACACGCCTTGTTCGCTTTTCCACGGCTTCATGTCAGCCTCCCATCGAGAAGTTGAACGGCTTCAGTTCTTCGGCTTTCGGCGCCGCGATGTCGAGCAGCGATGCGAAATACGCATTCGCTTCGTCGCTTGTCATATGGCGCGACGGCACGACACGCCTGATCTCGCCGGGGCTTTCGGGGTCGGCTTCGGTCAGCGGGTTTCCATTGGGGCCGAACGCTTCGGGCGGGAAGAAATTGGTTACGGCTGATTGCCAGCCCTGTGCCGTGGTCTCGACGCCGTCGACGGTGCCTTCGACGTAGAGCCGGTCGCTCTCGCCGGCCATCACGCTCGTTATATTGATCTGGCGTGCCATTATTCCTCCGTTCCGAAAAGTGTTCCGCTCAAGGTTTCCGTGGCCACACCGGTTGCCGTGAGCACGTTGTTCGCGGCAGCGCTCAATATGCCGTTGCCGAAGTTTGCTGGAATGGCGACGCCGGCCGAGTTGGCAGGGATGATGAAGATCGTGCCGCCTGCCGTGTTGTCCTTCAGGGTGACGTTGCCCGTCAGCACGCCTTGATTGAGCAAAAATCCCATCAGGCGAAACTTGCGGCCCGCCGCCGGCGTCCAGATCGTCGTCTCTGCGGTGATCACGACGCTGCTCAGTGTGATGAACTTGTTCGCCGTGCGCAGCCTGTCCCACAATGCACTGCCGGCGGACGGCGCATAGCCGAACTGCAGGCATGCCGCACGCAGGTTGCCGAGCGCGATCGCGGCCAGAGCGTCGGCGTTGTCGGCCACGACACGAATTCTGTCCCATGTAGCGCCGTTGAAGCCCTCGATTAAGGCGGCCATCGCAGTCGTTGTCGGGTTCGCGGCAGCATCGGCCAGCGCTGCCGGCGCCGGCGGCCCGTTGACCTGATAGGTCGGAATGGCCTGCGAGTTGGCCGCACCACCGCGGCCACCGGTCACCTCGACCATCGACTCGAATATTTCGAGCAGGTTGGTGAAGTCGACGACCATACTGGTCGTGCCGCCGGCAGCGCCAGTGTTCACCGCACGAATCTGCAGGTATAGCTCGACGTTGTTCGGCGGGACTTTCGTGTTTTGCAGATACTTGTTGGCCTCACCCGTCACTTCGCTGTCGACCGCCCGGCTGCCGAAGTAGCATTCGTCAGGATACGTTTCGAGTTCGAGAATCGCCTGTGATGCTGTCGTCAGTATCGTGCGCGCAGCGACCTGTTTGGCTTGTCCGGTATTCACGGTTTGAGATTTCGCCGCCGTCGCCGTCACGCCGTCGAGCAACCACTGCACGCCATGATTCGGGGTGCCGGCGACCGGGTCGGCAACGCCGCTGAAGAATTTTCCGGCCGTGAAGTCGGCGGACACCAGTTCGATCGCGAACAACTGGTTGGCGATGCGCTGCGACAAGTTGAACGCCGCCTGCGCTCGCGCCGGGATGCGAATGGGGTCGACCGACGTCAATACCAGCCAGTCCTGCGACACCGTGCCCGTTGCAATCGTGATCTGCGACGCCGCCTGCGTCAGCGTCATGGCGCCGCCTTTTTTGCGCGCCACGTTCCAGCGGCCGGCGATCGGCAGCCCGCTGCCCGCGGTGCCGCCGTTATCGAGCACGTTGTCAATGAACGGCAGGCCGAACGGGGCGTTTGGTGCGTTCGGGTTGGGGTTTGGCAGAGCAAGGCTGACGTCGTTGAAATCGTCCCGGATGTGTTGGCGCACGCTGTTGGTGAGCGTCGCCTTGCCACCGGTTGCGTTGTCGCGTGCAATGTCGGCTTGACCCATCGAAAGCTCCTATGCGGTTTTTAGTGGACGTAGCGCGGTGACGTTCGCAGGCAGCGGAATTTCTTTCGCCGTCCACTTCTTGACGCGCTCCTCGATCGGCACGCGCTCGGCCTTGCTGCCGTCCGTGTTGTCGAGCCCGAACGCCGTGCGCTCCAAGGGAATCATGTTTTTGTAGGCCATGCTGATATTGCGCAATATTTCACTGCGCCCGCGCATCGACATCGCCTCCTTGACCGTGCGCATGTGGCGCTCGATCTGCGTTTCACTTTCTCCGGCGGTCTGCAACAGCGCTTTGATCTTCGACATGGCGAGATCACTGTTCATGGCAGCGTCGAGTTGACCAACGAGGCGAGCGATCAAGGTTCGAACACCTTTGATGTCTTTGCGATGCACCAGCGTCACGTCAGCCTGCATGCGCGCCGCCACCGCTACGGCCATGTCATCGTGCTCGGCTTGGCTGAATTGCGCGTGAGTTAGATCACGCTCGATGGCCTGCGCTTGTTCCGCCCTTTGAATTGCAACGCTTTTAGCTCTGACTTTGGCGTTGTTTTCAGGGTTGATGTTGTGTTTTTTCAGGAGTCGAGCGATGGTGTTCTTGTGCTTGATTCCATGACGATTTGCGATGGCTTGCAGCGAATAGATGCCCGTCTTTCCGTCGGCGATGATGGCGCGCTGCTGGTCGGAGAGTTCGGAATGTAACGATTCTGGTGACGTTACCGATGGTGACGAGGACGTCACGCTTGGCGGTGTTTCGGCGCTGTTATTGTCGTCATCAGTCGACATGATCGCAATCTGTAGGGGCTGGCGCCCTCGAATGCGGCAGATTATGTAGGTGTTCGTCTGTCGGCGTCAATGAATTGTGCAAAAAGAAATGCCCCGACCACTGGAGGAGGGGGCATTTCATGGCGTTCAACGCTCTGTGCCGGTTGCTGTGCAGATCAAGCGGGTGAGCCCTTCGGCCTTGAACCGTTTCCAGTTCGCGACACACTCGCCCGGCTGATCGAGGGAGTTCCAGCACGGAACACCAATGGGCGCGATTGTCCTTTGTTGGAGATCAGGTTGTCAAGTAGGACGAACGCTGATTGTTGGTTGAATGAACTTCATCCAATGTTTATCGTGAAACATTGCATTTTTTATTATTAAAATCATTGTAATACAGTAATTCTGTCTTGTTTAACACCTACTGTATTACACACCTTAACGCTTAATAATTCAGTCAGTGGCTTCTTTACTCATGGTCGTTGGTAGAGCCCGAGCATGGGCAAAGCATCCCCGAAGATCGTTGAATATCAACGAAATCCGTGCTTTGCCCAAACATGGCCGAAGGCGTCGCCGTCGCTATGGGCGCTGATCTGGCTTCGGATGCCGATCGGCAGGCTCAGACTGTTCGTGGTGTTCCGACCACGCCCCGACGCGCTCTGTGCCCTCGCACCCACGCCGCCGGACTTGTCGCTGACTGGTATCCGGCCATTCGATCAGTGTGCCCTCGCCAGTGCGTTACCCGCGCCCGAGGCTGATCTGCTGCGCTGGAGGGTGTGCCTTACGCGCTCCAGTGCGCGGTTCCTCGAAAATGGTGCCGGGCGGCCGATGGATTGGCCTGCCCGGCGAATGCCGTATCGGGGGAGGAGGCCCGGACGGTTTACTGCCGCTGTCAGCGTTGCGCCGAACAGCGTCTTGCCTAGAGCCCTGATATTCAGCGATGCGGGATTTGCCTGTCAATAACAACATTCGTCTTTCGCAGGAAACTTGGCCCAAGATTCCAAACCATAGGGAAATACGATTGTTGGAAATAGTGCTTGACATCCACTATTCGTTATGAGACTATGCGGTTGTGCATCCGATTGTTGGGTGCCTACATCAACAGTTCACTGGAGAACATGATGAGTCAGGAAACAAGCGTTTCACAGAACGGCTCCATCGACCGCCTGCAACGAGCCGGGTGGGAATCCGCCAGCCACCCGTTCTACTTGCAGCGTCAAGCGCCGGCCGGTAATTGGGTAGACTCAATCGGCACGAGCGACGCCGAGAGCGCGCTGAAATTGGTCGGTTTCTACGAGCGCGGAGGCGACAAGGTTCGCGTCGTCGAGTATCAATTCCGCGTGGTGTCGAAATGAGGGCTCGCGACAGCCAGCGCAGCCGCGTTTACGCATGGGAGCGCAGCCAGAACCACGGCGGCACCCAATGGGTGCAGACCATGTCGCTCGACGAGGTCGAAGCGTTCCTCAAACCGATCTGGCGCACCGAGCGCGGCCGGTATGGTAAGACCGCCTTCAAGCGCGCACCGGCCGTTCAGGCTGGCCGTGGCGGCGGCATGGCCTACGGCGACGATCGCCTGACGTTCGGCCGGCGCGTGCGCAATCAATACGTCGCCCTCCACGAGCTTGCCCACGCGCTCAATCGCAGGAGCAATCCCGGGCACGGCTCGCGCTTCGTTGGCATCTTGATCGGGCTCTTGGCGCGCCACCTTGGCCGGGATGCCGACACCCTGCTCGCCAGCGCCTACGAACAGGGCATCAAGGTCGACGTGCGCAGCATCGGTGCCGTGCCGGTTTTCCCGTGGCACCGCCGACTCGCACCGCTGATGCCCTGCACGCTGATGGAGGCGGCCGTCGAACTGAATGTGTCGTGGCGCGTGATTCAGGGCGCGTCGCTGCAATTGGTGCGCCGCGGTCAGGCGCGGTGGTTGCGCGGTAAGCTCGTTGCGGTGATCAAATGAAAGTCGCCGACCTGATCGCGATGCTGCAGGCGTTCTACCCGGCGCTCGAAGTTATCGTGCCTGTCTACACCTATACCCAAGCGTTCGCGGTTTTTCGCGGCGAGATCGACGTCATCAAACGCGGCCAATCATCGCTCGATCTTTGCGTGTGGCTCGCAGAGAACCAACACGTCGTCACGAGAAAAAAATGAGCCCGCACTTTCACCGCGGCTGGATTATCAGTTGCAGCCCGCTGCGCGCAACAGCGCAAACGTGGCTCGCCGAACGCAACGGCGTCAAGGTCTACGCGCTGGCGGAGAGCGCGCTGATCGCGCAGGTCAATCGCAGAGTGGCCGACGAAGTCGACCAACGTCAACAACAACGCAGGAGCACGTGATGTCAGTTTTTAAAGCGCAGATCAAGTTTGTGAACAACGATGGCAACACGCGTAAATGCACGATGGTTATCGGTGCCGACGATCACATCGTAGCGCCGGCCGAGATCAAGAGCATTGCGACCGCCTACTTTTCCGCCAAGCCCGACAGCGTCGAAATTCTCTCGCTCGACGGCTGCACTGGTAATTTTTCCGTGCTCGGACGCTGGCCTACTTGAGCGGCACAGGGACAGCGCGTGCAGCGCGCTGCCTCGGTGATGTTCCGACCCCGACGTAACGGCGATTCGTTCAGCAGGCTCCGGCCGGCGAAGCGACAGCCCGAACTGATGAAACAGTGAACTTGTAAAGTTTAAGGAGACTCAAATGAAAACCGGAAAAAGCCTCACGCAACTCGCGCAGGAAATCGAACGTCAGTCCATGAACAAGAAAGACTTGATAGCCGATACCCGGTCGCTGGCGCTGGTCGTGTCTGACGTGGAAACCGGCGACACGAAAGACACGTCAACCGGGCGCAAGATCAAGCTGGCTGTATTCAACGGCCACACCCACACGCACAATTTGCGCCCGCTCGCGCACAACCAGATCCCGAGCGCGTCGGCATCCCGCAGCGCTACTACGATCGCATGTTGACCGAGCAGCCCGAGCTGCTGGCCGAGAACGTGAACACGTGGTTCAAGTCTCAACCGCAGCGTCGCATGGTGCGCCTGCTCGACAATGACGTGCGGGCTTTTCTGTCCGATCGCTACCAGCGCATTGAGAACAACGATATCGCACGCGTCGTGTTGCCGATCTTGCTCAATACGAACGGCATCGAAGTAATGTCGACCGAGATCACGGAAAGCCGCCTCTACATCAAGGCGGTCACGCATTCCGTGCGCGGCGAGATCAAGTCGAAGCGCGTCGGCGATTTTGTCGAGGCCGGCGTCATGATCTCGAACAGCGAAATCGGCATGGGTGCCGTGTCGATCAAGCCGTTCTTCCATTTCCTCGTGTGCACGAACGGCATGGTGCGCGACCGCGATGCCATGCGCCGCGCTCACTTGGGTGGCCGGCAGGGCGACGATAACATCGTGCAATTCTTGAGCGACGAAACGCTTATGGCCGATGACCACGCCGTCATGCTGAAGGTGCGCGACGTCGTCAAGGCGGCGATGGACGCTGACGCGTTCGGCAAAGCGCTGGCGGACATGCAGGCGTCGACCGAGCAGGTCATTCAGGGCAGTCCCGTCGAGGCGGTCAAGGAACTGAAAAAACAGTTCAGCATGAACGACACCGAGGGCGACGCGATCATGCGGCATCTGATCGAAGGTGCTGATCTGTCGCGCTACGGACTCATGAATGCCGTCACGCGCACGGCCGAGGATTTGGAGTCGTATGACCGGGCGACCGAGTTCGAGACGTTCGGCGGCCGTGTGCTCGATCTGGCAGCAAACGACTGGAAGCGCATCGCGATCGCAGCGTAATTCAACCGGGGCGGCCAGCCGCCGCCCCATTTTTTAAGCCCGTATTGTGTTGGGGAGCGTTAGACATATTCGGTAGGTGAGCGTGACGCCAAAAGCGTGCATGCGATCGAGCCGGAAAATCGAGAGAGTGGCGTCCGAATCTTCGCGGCATGCAAGCGCCAAAGCGGGGATTCACGCGCAGTGTCGAACGCGATCAGCCTGCAGCAGTATCGCGGACGCTCTCCAACACAATACGGGTTTCAGGAGAACAACATGGAATGGATGCACAAAAACGTAAAAATAACGATGGATGACGCGGACTTTGCTGCCAAAGTCGGCACGGTCTCGATAAGCGCGCCGTCGTTGACTAGTGTGAAGAAAAAAATAGACGCTGCGCTGACGAATAAATTCGTCACATTCAGGGCGATCGAAGAATCGCTGGATGGAGAAATCGTCTCGCTCAATGTTATTGACTGCCGCAAAGCCGGAAACAACGATCGCATTTCCCGCGGCTCTATGATGTTCGTCACCGACACAAAAGATGCGCGGGATGCGCAGCAATCATCGATATATCCTGATACGCCGAAGAATCGTGCGGCGATGAAGAAATATATCAAGCTGCGTGATGATGGCGAAAACCAGAAAAAAGCTATCAATGTCGCGATTTCCAAGGCTAAAGATGAAATCGAGTTCATCGCGGCCAGAAATTTTTCCCCCGACATGGTGAAGCCGTGAAAACCATCTACCTGATCGCCGCCATCTTCGTCACGCAGGTTCCGCTGCCGCGGCCGTTCATCGCCTACGAGATCACGACGCAGCCCGAGCGCATTTGCGGCGCCGATCGCGACGTGTGCATCGTCCGGGAGCCCGAGCGCTGCGTCATCGTGCAGCATCCGTATTCGGACGAGGCGAAGATCGAGGCGGCGCGCCTGCGGTGTTTGAGCCAGTTGACGGCGGTGATGACGTGAAAATACGTGAAAATGATGGATACAAAACGATGCCGATCGACGTCGCCTATTTCGAGTCGCGTGTGTTGCACTGGCTCGAACGGCTCAGCTTGGGCGACTGGAGCGTCGAGGTCTACAAGGATGATACCGGCACCGACATGGCACGCTGCGAAATGTGGCACAACACGCACGGCGCACACATCAAACTGAACGTCCGGTTCGAATACAAGCTGGAACGCGCATGGCTCGACAAACTGGCGCTGCACGAGGTCTGCCATATCCTGCTGTGCGATCTGAAGCGCCTGTTCACCGAACATGACGTTGCGGACTGGCAAAAGGAAACGGCCGAGCACGCGATCATCAGGCGGCTTGAGCGTGCGCTTACAGGAGAATCGAATGTCAAATGACCGCATGACCATAACAACGATTTACCTGCGCCACACCGACGCCAGCGGCAAAAGCTACGTGGCCGACCATCGGACGTGGGACGCGAAACTGTTTTTCCAGAGCCAGTCGGACAGCGTCGCCGCCATCCTTGCCAAGACGCCCGGCAAGAACAAGGTTGAGTTGGCGACTAAGGCCGACTACGACGCCGGCAGGGAACGCTGATGCGCTCGAATCAGGCTTACTATGATCGCCGGCACGAACGCCTGCAGTTGTTCAAGCAGCGCTGGTTCACGCGATCGGCATGGTGCCGCCGCCTGATCGGATGGGCGCACAGGCTCGGCGGCCACGTCATGTTCAATCTCGCGGTCGAGAACTTTCGTCAGGTCGGCGAGCCGGCGGTGCGCGATCGCGAGATCACGAACTCGGGAATCCTGCTGATGCGACGTTGTTACATGGCGTTGATCGTCGCCGGATACCATGAGATCGTCGACGCTCGCGACCCGCATATCTTGCGCGACGTCGTCGCGTTTACCGAGAAAAACAAGCTCCAATAACACCCTTTTGAGCTAGGAGGCGGGAAATGTTGACGAGAGACGACGAAGTTACGCTTACACCTGATGAGCAAGAGCAATTTGACCTCGACCATGCTGACAGCGAGGTTTGCGCAATCCGCGAAACGCTGCCGAATATGTCGGCCACAGCCGATGTATTTGAAAAGGCGATCAACATTTACAAGCAGAGACTTCGCGCCAACAGCGGCGATGCTGCGCTATGCAAATATGGATGCAAATGCTCGAAACACTACCAGCCAGCAGCCACCAGCGGCGATGCGCAGGCGGTTATAGGTCAATATCGACCCGGAATAGATGGGCCTTACATCCCTCCGATGGTTTATGACCCGAAACTTGGAAAGATGGTTACTACCCGCCCTCCTGCGCAGGCGGTGGCGTCACCAGAGAATTGCACGACTGACGAACGCGAAACAAGGACTGTCGGCCCGCATGGTGGCCTGAACGAGAAAATGCCGAGTCCTACTGGTTCCGATTTGGCAGACCCGTTGTTTAACGCGATTTGGAACACCTGCAAAACGTGGGATGTAAACGCGCCAGAATATTACGTTGGCTACTGCGGGCTTAATGGCTCGCACGTCATGCTGATTGTAAACGCGATACGCGCCGCAAATCTTCACCCTCCCGCGCCGGCAGAGAGCGCAACGAGCGGTGAGGGGCGGCTGGAAACTCTGCCGGCGGATGTTGTTGCTATGTGTAAAAACCGTGGCTGGTCGATGCACTGGACGCATCGCGGCGCTTACCTTCATCTGGAGTCATCTGAACTAATCGAAGCCATACGCGGCAAGCACGGCGACCCCGCAAAGGAGGCCGGCGATGTATTAATGGTGCTGATGTCGATTACTGAATACGCAGGAATTCCGTGGCCGACTGTGCTGCAAAACGCCCGCAGTAAATGCGACGAAATGATGGTCAAACCCCATTACGCTGGCGAAGAATGGTCTGCCCCTCCCGCCATCGCCCCGCAGCACGCGGAGTTGGTGGGTAGATTTGGTGTTCTTGCTGGATTGGTGCGCGAGGTGATGCACAGCCATGCCGACAAGGAAAGCTGCGATTACAACACCTGCGATGACGGACTATGCGCGTGGTGTGAAACTGCCGCAGCCGCGCTCTCAGGCGGGAGGTCGGCGTGAGCGAAGGCTACACAGACACAGCCTTGCGCCACCCCTGCTATTTCGCAGTTGAGACAGCGCACCCTCGCTTCGCGCACAGGCTTTCACTCGGCACGCTCGTCCTCACCATGAACACCGGATACGAGTGAATGGAACTTGGATTCGGCGGGCCAGTGTGGCACGCGAGCGTAGTAGCGGTTTCGATGGCGCAGGCCGAGGCAATGGCCGAGCGCGAGCTTCTCGGCGTTGGCGACGCAAGTGTTGGCGAATGGCGACAAGCCGGTGACAGCGCATTTCACATTCGCCGCCGACTGTCTTTGCAGGAAATGCAGCGTTCGATGCTGACCATTCGAGACTTGCGCGGCGTCGAAGAAGGAAACGCTCGGCTCAGAAAACTGTTCCAACAGCAGCCGCAACTTAAACGAATAGCCGTTAGGATTGGAGAGTTTTCATGACCCGCCACCCTCTATTCATCAAACTCGCCGCGTGGTTCGGGTGGGTGCAGCGTTGCAATCTGGATGGCGGAGAGCCTTGCCACAAAGTTTGCTTGCTCTACAATTTTGGCTGCATCAAGTGGAAATTCGCACCGGAGGTGACGGAATGACTTACATCAGAATTAGATACAAGAAATTAGGCGGCCACATTCACTGCCGCTTATTCACGTCGCAAGTTGCTGATGGAACTTATGCAAACTGCGGAGAACTTTGTTTTGACGAAAACGAGTGGTCTGACATCAGGGACAAATTGTCACGAGCAGAGTTTATAGACGATGAGGTGAAACCATGACCGCCGACAAGGAGAAGACTCCGCCAGCCGACGCAGACTGCGATTTCTTGAGGCTGCTATTTAAGCAGATAACGGGCGTCGATGTTCAGGTCAGAACAGTAAACGGCGAGTTCTTTGTTATAGACCCCGTTGGCGACGAATACAAAACCGGCCTTGTGAGGAAGCAATGAGCGAAAACAAATGCGAACTGTGCGGCGAGCCGATGCCCTCCAGCGAAGGAATGTTCAAGTTTCACGGCTATAGCGGGAATTGCCCAAAGCCACCGTTACCGCGGGAAAACAAGGGGCAGACTCCACTTACCGAGGCTTCGCTTGACGGGTTGACGGACAGCATCGTGCGCCAGAGCAGGCTAATTCCTGCCAACGCATTCGCAAAGGTTCGTGATTGTTCGCGCAAACTAGAAACCACCCTCGCCGAGCGCGATAAGCAGCTTGCGGCGGCAAAGGCATTGCTCGACGCGCCGACAAATTGGCCACACAAATGCCCGATTACGCAGTTACCGTTCTTCATGGAAATAGACGGGGAGCCGACCTATGGCGGCCCGTTCGATAGTTACACGATTCCGACAATGGAGATCGAGAGTGGCCAAAAATGGCACGAAGGTGAGCTGTCGCGCCGCCATTTCGACCACGATCGCGGGCAGTGGGTTGACGACGAATCACTATCGGTTAGGGTGGTGAGCGAGGATTATTTATACACGACAGAAGAACGCGCCGAAACCGCCGAGGCCGAGTGCTGGCGGCTGAAGAAGGATGCTGAGCGGTATCGGCGTTTGTTCGGAGAACGCATTGAATGGCCGCGGCTGAATACAGGCGGCTGTATCGGGATTCTTGAAGTGACACTAGCTGAAACAAACCCATATTCAGATGCTGATTACAGCACCGTCGATAAAAAATTCGCGGACGAGAAAATAGATTCCGCCCTCGCAGCGGACGGCGGGGAGGGTTCATCGACATGAGGCTATGCAATTTCTGCAATAAGCTATTCCAGCCTCTCGGCAAAGGTGTTACCGCGCAGATCGCTTGGCATGAGGCGGCGCACGCATTGCTGAAGGCGGCTGGTTATCGCATTAAAACAGTGGAGAAATAAATGGGACAACGAGGCGAATACGCCAAGCATCACGAAGGCAAGCCGGTCGAGATCGAGTGCGAGATCACGGCACAGCGCACGGCCAAGGCGCTGCTGATCAAGATCGAAGGCAAAGATCACTGGATACCGAAGTCGCAGATCATATCGGAACACCCTGACGACGGCTTCATCGTTCTTAGCGCTTGGATTGTCAAGCAGAAAGGACTGGCGTGAAAACGACAGACGCCGCAGACGAGTTCGAGCGGATTGCTTTTAAGGCGATGGTCGGCGCCGGCGAGTATGCGCGCATGCAGTGGCGCGAGTATTACCGGGCTGTTCGCATCATCCGAAAAATACGCAGAGTTGAGCCGATGACGTTCCTTCGCTTCAGCCGGGCATGGTGGGCTGGTAGCTATAAAGACGAGCCCGTCAGCGCAGTTGGTCTCTTTGCGAGCATGGGGCATACCGTCAGGCCGCGCCAACGGAGAATATTGCCGTGATTGTCACCGATACAACACGTTTGCGCCTCAAGGTCAGACGCCAACAAAGAAAACGCGCACGCGAGCAAGCGTCCATCACGGCCGTGATAATCGACGTTCGTAATGATTACGATACCCTCGTCGAATATCTGGCAATGAAGGTGCGACATTGCGACTGGCATGGCGTATCCGATGCGGCCAATGACATTCGTGTGTTCGTCGCGCAACATCCCGATGTCGAGCTTGGAGAAAAAAATGATTTGTGACGCCGGATTCAACGAAGATCGCACGCGCCGCCTGTGGCTCTTGCGTCGCTGGAACCAACAGAAGCCGTGCTATGCCTACATCGGATTGAATCCGAGTATTGCCGGCGATCACACCGATGACCCGACCGTCAAAAAGCTGATGGGCTTCACCGATCGCTTCGGCGGCGGCAGCTATATTCTTTTCAACACCAATGATCTGATCGCCACCGACCCGAGAGACCTTTTCAGAGCCGGCAAAAACGGCAACAGCTCGGAGAATTATCAGAACATGGTCGCCATGCTCGACGATTACAAGCCTGAAAAAATCGTGTTGATGTGGGGCACGAACGGTCATTGGGGCAACGGTGCCAAGGCCGTGCTCGGCATGCTGCGCAGTATGAACATCGAGCCGTGGTGCTTCAAGATGACGACCGAGGGTCATCCGTATCACCCGCTCTATCTGTCTTACACCACACAATTGATTCGGTTTCGGCAATGAGGGACTACCAATGGCTTAAGGACGCCGCCATCGGCATCGATCTCCTGCGCCGCATCGAGAGCGGCGACGAGGCCGCGTTCAAAGAAATTAACCCGCTGCTGGCTCGCATCGACAAGCGGGCGACTGACGGCGTCGCTGCCGAAAGCGCCGCAGCACAGCGCCGGGCGAAGCGGCTGAAATCCGATCGCAAGTTGAGCGGTAAATTCCAGATCGCGCCCGCATGTGAAAATGGCGTTGATCATTCAGCCAGTGGCATAGTTCTTCTGCAACATTCTGATGGCCATCGCCTCGTGTGGCGCAGCGGCGGCTACTACACGAGCGGGCAGTCGCGCAACTATGCGCCGGCCGATCTTGAAATATTCAGACCGAAACGCAAAATGCAGCCCTGTATGCCGAAGCACCTGACCAATAACCTCAACAATTCGCGCAGCGAAGAATCACGTTTGTCGAAGCGATTGGTGCTGAAGTATCGCGACGAAATCGACGCCATATTCGGTGAGGGTGCCGCCGAGCGCGCCGCCGGCTTGACCGGGACGATCGTTGTTGGGGAATTGAAGCTGTGATTTTCCCCAAGCTCAAAAAAGCCACTCACGGCGTCGGCATTCACCGATCGAAAAGCCGGAACAGCAAATGGTATCCGTGCCGCTGCAGCAAGTGCGGAACGCGCAAGACGCTGCACAAGCACCCGGACGACCACATCATTCCGAGCACGTGCCCGAAGTGCCGCAACCGTAAATGGACGCTCTCGAAGTGGTCGATGACGCGTGGGCGTAAACAGCGTTGTAACTGCACCCTTATTAAATTTCCGCATCGCAAAGGCAGCAAATATTGCGAAGCTCACCCTGACTGTCAGAAAGATTGGGAGGAACTGTATGCCCGCACCGGAAGATACGCGTCATAAAAATGTTAATTGGTTGGTTCCAGACCCGACCGTAGCGGGCGCCACACTCTGCGTGATGATGGACATCCGTGATGAACTGAAAGAACTCAATCTCGGCATGCGACAGTTGAACGATCTCCTGTCATGCCCGAATTTTCTTACAATTCCGCGGACATTGCGCGGTATACAGCGCAATACTTCGAAGAAGCGAAAGGTGGTGAAGTAATGAAATGGGAAGATTTCAAAGCGCAGCTAGTAATGCTCGGGCTGACGCAGACGGCGTTCGCCGCCAAGACCGGGCTCGCCGAGTGGACGGTGAGCATGTGGCGCGTTCGGAAGCATCATGCGCCGGTGTGGGTGCGATCGTGGCTTGAAATGTATGCCACGATCGCCGGCGTCAGCGATACAGCTATTCGCGAGCGCTTATCTCTATCGCCCCAAACTGCCGCCCCTTCGGCGGCGCAATCCAGTCTCCAGACGCCGATCTCCGATAACCAAGGCCAACAAGAATCCCTGTCGCCGAGAGCCGCGCCGCAGCCGGCTTCGCTTCTTCACTCAGCGCAGAATCAAACAACCAGTGACGAATCAACCCCGACTCTAGATCACGTGCCGGCACCGGCCTCGTTGATTCAAAACGCGGAGGCCGCTCATTCTGAAAATCTGATTGAGTATGGGGGGGCTCGGACTGTAGCACCGTTGAGCGAATAGCTTCCGTGGCACCGAGATATTCGTCCACCATTTTTTCGGTCGGCATAAGGATGTCGATGTTGTGCCAGAGCTTCTTGCCCCATCGCTCGAAATGCACAGCGCTCGGCACGCACTCGGGCGTCGTGAAGAAGTAAATCAGCCAGCGATAGGCATATAAAAAACCGATGCCCATCAGCATGCAGGCAAAAGTCCACGCCAAGAACAGCCACCACATTGCTTCAGGATTAAGATTTCGCATCGCTATCTCCGATTTTGTATTGCAACAATGTCGGCGCACGTGTTCATGAAGTATTTAACCGCCTCACCGAAGTCGGTCTCCATACGCTTAGCGACCTCAACAATCTCGTCGCCGATGTTTTTTGATGCCGTCGATTGCGAAAACTTAACGACGTGCGGCGCCACGGTAAACACTTGACCCGTGCCGATCTCCTCGACGATAGCGATCGGCCTGATCTTGCCATCTTGGCCGACATCGCGAGTCCATTGGTGAAAACGGCCGCAAACTTCCTTGCGCTCCATCTTGCCGTCAGATTTGATATTCAATTGAAACGTGCATTCACGCATTGCTTTCTCCTGTTAAGACTTGTTGCGTTTTCCAGCCCATCTGGCTCTCGCCGCCTTGCGCGCCGATGCTTTGCGTTGCGCAGGCGTCATCGCGGCCTTCCGGGCTTTACCGCCGGCCGCACCCCATTCCTTGAACTGCTGTTTTGTGTATGCCATACGTGCATGCTAACCGCCTACGCATATTTTTGCAAATAATTGTTGACACCTAAATGCGTAGGGGGTTAGGATGCAGTCTCTACCGGAGCAAGACATGACATTTCTGAAAACGCTACTCTCTCGAATCCGTTCGTCCATCATCCGGGCGCGTTCGAATATGCGCCGCCGATGGGTCGAGTTCTGCCTGCGGCAAGCCGGCATCCCGGTCACGGTTGTTGACCCCATGCCGCAAGCGGTTGCCAATGTCTCACGCGATCGCGGCATCGACGAAGCGTTCTTCGCCAGCCCGGACGAAGAAGCCAAAGAGCGCCACGAGGAAATCAATGATCGCCGATTTTGAAATTCGCGCCGTGTTCGAGGCCATTCAGAAAACGCTGCCTGACGTCGAGGCGATCGTTGCCGATGGCGGCATGACGGTCGCCGTGCGTCTGCCGGGTAAGCCCGGTGCGCCGTATATCGCCCGCGAATACAAGCCCGAGCGCGACGGCCGCATCGGCTATTACGTGATCTCTGGCGAGAAGGCGATCGAAGCCGTGATCGAGTTGATTCAGCAATGACGTTTAATATCCACCCTTCGTCTTTACCTGCCTATGCCGACTGCGCTCGCCGTGTGGCCGGCCGCAGCTTCGCCAGTCTGGTCGAGGATTGGGGCTTCAAGCTGCGCGAGATCGGCGCGAACATCGGTGCCGCCACCGGCACGGCAACGCACGCTGCCGCGGCCTACATCCTTCAGGAGAAGATCGACAACGGCGAGCTTGGCAACGTCACTCAAATGGAGCAGGTCGGGCTCGAATCGCTCGATAAACAGATCGAACACGGCGTCGTGTGGGATACCACCACGCCCAATCTCAGCACAGGCCAGCGGCAGGTCATTCGTCAATCTCGCATTTATCGGGCGCAGGTCGCGCTCAACATGACGCCGATCGCCGTCGAGCAGCGCCTTGAATGCGCAACACCGGGCGGCAACATCCTGACCGGGCAGACGGATTCCATCAACGAATCGCAGCACACGGCGCTCCATGATCTAAAGACCGGCGTGAAGGCCCGCGCTAACCTTATCCAATATGGTGCCTACTCGCTGCTGCGCAAGGCGCACCGCCTGCCGACCGACGTCATCGTCGAGGACTATATTCAGCGCGTGGCAATCGGCAAGGAACAACCGGACGCCGTTCGCATCGAATATCCGGTCGAGTATGCCGAGCGCGCCGCCAAGGCCGCATTGAAGCGCATCGAAAACGATCTCGGTGACTTCAAGCAGCACGGCGACCCGCTGGTTTTCACGGCCAACCCGATGTCGATGTTGTGTAGTGCGAAATGGTGCCCGTGTCACGGCACGACGTTTTGCGTCGAGCACGCGAAGGATTGAAATGACACCCGAACAGTTAAAGGCGATGGAGTCTGCCGCCAGCCCGAGCGCAGCCGACCTGCGATCGTCGATCGACGCTATTGAAAAAATTCATGGCGTTGCGATTGCGATGTTAGCGCATCATCGTGCCGGAATTATGCGCACATTGGAAGCTAATCTGCCGGAGGATTTGAGAAAACAAATTCTTGGACACAAAATGGACGACATGTTGGAAGATTTTTGCATGGCGACAGGGCTCTCTTTCGAACAAATATGCCGTGTGAGCGGCGGCATCAAGGACACAATTTGCTTGCTCGAAGCGGATATGCACGAAGCATTTAAATCAGCATTTACAGGAGAAAATAATGGGCAATGAACGTGAGACGGGGTTGGTGGATTCTTTTTCGGCGCGTGGCGAGTGGCAAATGGAAGGTGTCGCGCCCGGCAATATGCCGGCCATCCCGGTTGACGGGAGTGTTGCAATCGGGATTTTCGGCGGCGTCATCACGGCGCAGCAGATTGCGGCGAAGCGCAATATGGGCGACGTCAAGCGCCGGCTCTCAGCGTGCGCTGCCTTTGCAGGCATGGACTACGTCTACGCGTGGGACGTCAACGATCGCAAGAATAATCGCAAGGTGCACATCGAAGGCCCGACGATCGTTCTGGCGAACGATCTCGCTCGCGAGTGGGGAAATTGTCAGGTCGACGTGCGCGTGATGGACGAAGGCCGGCACTGGATGTTTTACGGGCGCTTCGTCGACCTTGAAACCGGCTATTCGCTCGTGCGCGGCTATCAGCAGCGCAAGGCGCAGAACACCGGCATGGGAGACGATCAGCGTGCGCTCGACATGGTGTTCCAGATCGGGCAATCGAAGTGCATCCGCAACGTGATTGTCAATGCCCTGCGCAGCATGGCCGACTTCTGCGTCGAGGAAGCGAAGAAAGGTTTGCTGAAGCGAGTCGAAGGCAACCCCGAGGGTGCTCGCGCCTCGATACTGAAGATGGTCGATCAATTGGGCGTCAAAGTCGATCGTATCGAGAAAATCTACGGCCGCACGTCCGGTAACTGGACGCACTTCGACATGGCGAAAATCTTCTCCGAGTTGACATCGATCAAGGACAACATGGCGTCGGCCGACGATATCTACGGCGATCTCGAACAGAAAGAGCCGGCGAAGGCAGCGGGTGCCGCTGGCGACGCCAAGATCACGCGCAACGTGATTCTGACGGACGGCGGCGACGGTAGTCCGCTGATGGACTTCACCGGCACGGTTAAAGCGGGCGACGTCATCAAGGGTGCGGCAACGGGCACCGAATACGTGATCGAAAAATTCGACGACAAGAATATTTTCGTCAAAGCAGCGCCGCCGACAGAGACAGCGAAGGCGGTCGGTAAAAAGGGCGCGAAGAAAGAGACGCCCCCTGCAACGCCGGCCGCCGAGACGCCCCCGGCTGAACCCAAGCCCGTTCCGAAGCTGTTCGACGAGGAGTAATTCATGAAAATGCTTGTCAAGAATTTCCGCGGCATTGAGCGCGCCGAGATCGAAGCGGTGCCGATCGCCCTGCTCGCTGGCAAAAACTTTCAGGGAAAGTCGAGCATCTGTCAGGCGGTTGCCGCGGCCTTGACCGGGCATACGGTGCCGTTCTTGCGCCCGACCCGTGACGTCGGCAAATTCGCCAGCGTGCTCACAAAAACCGAGTCGAAGGAATTGGTGCGAGGCGGCGTCGACGAAGGCGCGGTCTCGGTGACAACGGCTGACGGCAGCGTCAGCGTGGCATGGCCGAAGCTCGAAAGCGCGAGCAAGGGCAAGCCGCCCGCGATCAGCGTCTACGCCGCCGGCATGATGAAGATCATGGAGGTCGACCCCATGTTCCGTTTCGAACTGTTGTCGGCGTTGTTGGAAACCATGCCGACGTCCACTGATCTCGATATCGAACTCAAGGACGCTGAACTCGACGAGGCGACGCGTAAACAGGTGATCGAGAAAGTCGAGCAGGTCGGCTATGACGTCGCGCACAAGGCGCTCGCTGATTCGACAAAGCTCCTCAAAGGACGATGGGAGGAGGCCACGGGCGAATCGTTCGGCATGAAGAAAATGGAAGGCTGGAAGCCGCAGGGCTACGATCTCACGCCCGGCGTGACGTCCGCCGAAGATATTGAAACGACGGTTGCCAACGCCCGGCAATCGGTCGAGAACGCCGTCGCCTCGCAGGCCGTCGATGCCGCCGAAATCACACGCCTGAATGATCTCGCGCCTCTGGAACACGACGCCAAGATAGCACTCGACGCCGCCTACACGGCTTTGAACGCTTACAACGGCGATCTCAAGCGGCACGAGGCTGATCTGGAATCGATCGAAGTGCCGGAAGCCCCGCTGCCGTGCCCGGACTGCGGCTCGATGCTCGGCGTCACTATGAAAGACGGTAAGCCGGCGCTGCATCGTGCCGGCCATACGATCACGCAAATTCAGACCGCCAGCACGCAACGCGATTCGATCAAGGGGCTGATCGTCTTGACCAAGACGCGAATTTCGACGGCGACAAGAGATCGCCAAAAGGCGCTCGGCGATTGGGAGAAATACAAGGGTTCGCTGGCGGCCCTCGAAGCGGCGGTCAGCAAAACCGGCAGCGCACAGGCCGTGATCACCTTGCGCGAGAATCTGGTCGCCGCAGAAAAATTGCGCGACCAGTTCAATGCCATAACCAAGGCCGCGAAATACGCCGAGACCATCAAGATTAATGCAACCGTGCTCGAAGTGCTGGAGCCCGAGGGTTTGCGCCGTTCGAAGCTCGCCAAGAAGTTGCAGGACTTCAATGGCAGCACGCTCACACCGTTGACTGCAGCAGCCGGATATGCTCCGGTGACGATCGATGACAAGCTCGACGTTCGCTTGGGTGGCCGGCACTATTACCTGCTGTCGGAGTCGGAGAAGTTCCGCGTCAACACGATTCTGCAGATCGCCATCGCCATGCTAGATAAGTCGATCTGCGTCATCATCGACGGCGCCGATATCCTCGACACGGCCGGGCGGAACGGTCTTTTTGCCATGCTGGCGAGCATCGGCGACAAGGTTAACTCGCTGGTCGGCCTGACGGTCACAAGCAAAAAGACCGTGCCCGATCTCGGCAAACACGGCATGGGCCGCACCTACTGGATTGAGGACGGCATCGCGGCCGACTTCGCACTTTAATAACTGGAGAACGATATGCTGATTTTACCTTTCGATTGCGAAACCATCGGGCTGCCCGTATGGGACAAACCCTCTGACGACCCGTGCCAGCCGCGTATCACGCAGATCGCGTGCGAACTCGTCGACGACGAAACCGGCATCGTGCATGCCGCATTCCACACGCTCATCAAGCCGGACGGCTGGACTGTCCCGCCCGAAGTCGTTGCCTTGAACGGCATCACGACCGAAATGTGCGAGAAATATGGCGTGCCGATGAAGCTGGCGCTGCCGATGTTTCTCGGCATCTGGCGTCAATCTCAGATGCGCGTCGCTCACAACGAGGGTTTCGACATGCGCATGGTGCGCATCGAGATCAAACGCGCCGGCGGTAGCGATGCCTTGGCCGACGAATGGAAGGCTGCACCGAAATTCTGCACGATGAAAGAGTCGAAGCCGATTGTCAACCCCGGTAAGAATCCGAAGCTCTCCGAGGCGTATAAATTTTTCACCGGCAACGAACTGGTGGGCGCGCACAGTGCCGTCGCCGACATGCTCGGCTGCAAAGCGGTCTACATGGCGCTCAAGAAAAAGAACGGGCACGCGACGCCGATCTGATTCAAACCTACAACATTACGGAGACCAAAGATGAAACGAATTGACGAAGTGAATGACAACAACAGTTGTCTCAACAAGGCGGCGGCGGACGAACCGATTTTTGTCATCCGCGCCAAAGACATCGTCGGCGCTGAAACGGTGCGCCATTGGGCCGCCATTGCGGCGCTCCGTCATGAGCCGGAGAAAATTGCCGAAGCGCGCACGCTTGCCGATCAGATGGACGTATGGCGTCAAGCTCACGTGCAGACGACAAACGTCGTCGAACTGAAGCAACCGGACGCTGCAGCGCAATCGCCGGCTGGCGCTGAAGTGCAATCAAACGTCAACGGAGAATTGGTCAATCACTTGACCGATTACCTGCGGCGCGCCGAACAAGCCGGCATCAGCAGCGGCATCATGATCATGTTCACGCCTGACGGGCAATACGAAATCGCAACGACCAGCGGCGGCAACAAGTTCACCGAGGGCGGCGTGACGGTGGCCGCCGGCCTGCAGCGCATGGGCTTCGTGACGGCGACGATGCTGCCGAACGCCGCGCCGCCGCGAGACTGAAATGCACGAACACCTGATCGCGGAGTGCGAGCGCGAAATTCGCATGCGGCAGCGGGTTTACCCGAAGCTCGTCGCCGGCGGGAAGATGACGCAGCGGGATGCCGACGATCAGATCTGGATGATGCGGGAGATTGCCGACATCCTGAACAATTTGGCGTCGCCGCCCCTGCCGTTGGCGCAGGCGGCGGCGTCGATTCAGGACAAGCTCACGACGTCTCGCGATGCGCTGAAGCTGAAACAGGTAGCGATCGATGCGATATTTCCGTTCGTCGACCGCGATCTGCGCAGCATCGAGTCGAGCATGACAGACGACTATCTCAACGCGTGCAATCTGATCAAAGCGGAGGCAACCAATGGTCAAGGATGACGTCATGCTCGACCTTGCTCGGCACACGGCAGCGGACACGACCGACTGCATTTACACGCAGTCGCACATGCAGCGGTGCCTTACTGTCGCCTTGGGGGAGATCGACCGCGTTCAGGCCGAACTGAACAAACTAAAGGAATTGCTCAAGTGAGCGAACAGGCGGAACTCTCCGCGACGTCGCGCCATGCCAAAGTCGATTGGCTCGCCGGCGAGCACCGTAAAGAGGAGGGAGTGCAGCGCGTCCTGTTCAATGCCGGCGGCGATTGGCACGGCGGCGCGTTGCTGGTGATCAAGGCGGTCTGCAAAAAGCAGGCTACGATGACGTCGGACGACTTCCACCGCGTCGCCGTCGATCTCGGGCTGGAGGAGCCGCACCACCCGAACGCGATCGGCGCCGTGCTGCGGGATGCGGCGCAGAAGGGCATCATCCGTCGCACACCCGAGACCAAGAAAAGCGTGCGTCGGCACGCGCACGCAAGGGAGATCAGGATATGGGAATGCCTGTGGGAAAAGACTTAGCCGGTGGCCAAGCGGTTGTTTACCGCGTGAAGGCGGTCGATCACTGGCCGCAGAGCAAGCGCACGATCGAAGTTACGCTGTTCGAGATCAACGTCACCAAAGAGACGAAAGAATTCTGGTTCGTCGAGGATTCCGTCAAAACGGACTACATTCGCCGATGGGAAAAGGGGCTGAACCTGCTGCACAAAACGCCCGAAGCGGCACGCAGGACGTTCTACAACGATGCCGTAGCCGATGTCGAGTGTGTTCGGAAAAAGCTCTCTGAGCAGGAAAACATCCTGATTCAGATTAAAACCATGCTGACCAACAATGGGGAATTGTCTTGACCGCAGCGCCGAAAAACTCGGCATCAACGTATGCGCCAATGAGCAGCGTATGGGAAGGTAACGACAGCGATCTTCTGGAGGCAATTTTCAAGTTTTATCCGACGATACCGGTTGAGCCGATTCTAGATTCGACATACAACGCGGGGAGAATGTGGAAAGGGTTCAATCGGACGGTTGATTCGATGGACATTGACCCGCAATACAAGACAAAGTTTGTTGGAGATAATCGCGTGATGAGGGATGTGCCCTCGTCGCACTATGGCACCGTTGTATTCGACCCTCCCCACGTAGGCCCGCAGGGTAGAGACAAAAGCAGTAAGAGATTCGATGTTGACTTCGGCGCGACGATGGAATGCGGAAAAGATCAGGACTGGAATCTGAGTTATCTATATCCAGATTTCTTGAGGCAGGCAAAGCGCGTGCTGTTGCCGCAGGGTTTGCTGCTGGCGAAGATCACCGACATGGTGAACTGTCATAAGTCGAAATGGCCGCATTGCGATTTCATGCGCATGGCGGAGGAGGCCGGATTTACGGTATGCGACCTGATTGTGAAGATCAGGAAAGGCCCGATGGTTTCAACGAAGTGGAAGAATGCCTATCACGCTAGGAAGCGTCATTGTTTCTGGATAATATGCCGAAATTGCAATGAGTGCGAACGCTGATATTGCAACGTAATTTTTTGGAGAGAAAGTTTTGACTGACATTACCAATCCCGATGACTTGCCGCGGATTAAAATACAAGCGCGCAAAGCTGCGGAGGCATTAAAGGCTGGCATAGTGCAGTTGCGCAAAGGAAAGATTGCTTTCGTGTTCAACCACGTCAACGGCAATGTTCTGATTGTAGGTGTGCGGGTCACACAACAACAGGTTAGCGCCATGCGCACGCAAGAATTGGCCGATTACCTGCTCGCAGAAATAATGAAGCTGGCCGATCAGTCGCCAGCCACGCCCGTCCCGTAGACCTGCCTGATTTTATCCGCTCGATCGCGGGCGGCCTTGCGTTCCTTGCCGCGGCGCTGCTCGAATCCGAATAGCTCCTCGCGCACGCGAGCCTGCAACGTCTTGTTCTCGATATTGACCTGTTCGTGATCGGCGCGACCCTCATTGAACTTCGCGATCTCGTCATAGATTTTGTCGCCCTCGATCTCTAGAGAAATTGCTTCCTTGGTGCGGCCGTTATCTTCGGCGCGCTGCGCCTTGGCATAGATTGTGGCGAGCCGGGCGTAATAGTCGCCGCGCAATTGGTCGACGGCATGCTCGGCGCGTTTGACGGCATATTCACCTTCGCGAATGTTCGAGAGCCCTTCCGGCGTGAAGCCGATCGACTTCTTGGCTTTGTCCGCAGTGGTGACGCTCTCCGGTGCCATGAACACCTTGCCGGTTTTCTGCGACTTCACCCCTTCCTCGCCCCAAGTGTAGGCCGTCATCGGATTTTTGATGAAGTTTGGCATGATCTCTGCCAGCGCCAGCATGCCCTGCCCGCGCTGCGCGTATTCGAGCGACTGCCCGAGCTTGCCGGCGGTCAACGACAGCGGCACGCCGCCAAGATCACTGGTGGACTCCGGGAGCACCGCGCCCTGACCGATGCGGGCGCCGACGTCGACGCCAACCGTTTGCGACAAGGCACCATCCGTCAGTGCGCGAGCGACCTGCGCGGAACTCGTAATGTCGTAAATCACTTCCCGCACGGCCGTCTTGATGTCGGCATCGGTGTCGGTGTATTTCTTGTAAAGGAATTCGATGAAGTCGACGAGATTTTTACCAAACGGCAGACCCCACAAGCCGCTCGTGCCCATCAGTAATAGCATCATGAGCGCAAAGGCGATCTTGCCCTGCCGGCCGTTTTGGGCAGCGAGTCGGTAGTAAAGTTCGACCGACTGGAACGTGAAGCCCTTGAACTGCAGGAGCGCGGCGCCGGCACCGCGCATGGCTTGCGGCCGGTTGACCTTGCCCATGCGGAAGTGCGTTTCGTCAATCACGAACTCGGCAAATTTCGAGGGCGTGAAATTCTTCAACAGGTCGGCGCCGGCGAGTTCGTTTTTACCGAGCACGCGGGCCACTTTGTCGCTGAAGCCGGCGCGCTTGGCAAGTCTGACTGATGCGATGAACGTCACGACACGATTGGTGCGCTCGGCCGCATTGAACAGGTAGCTCACGGTATCGAGCGTCTGCCGGGCGCGCTTAGCCATGTGGCGCAAGGCCGGCATGCGGTTGTGCGCGAGACCCATCATTTCGTAAGTGGTGACGGGCACGAAAAAGCCTTCGTCCCACGCCTGTTGAAAATCGTCACGGATATCGTCGGGCGCGTGAGCCGGGTTGAACACGTCGCTGCCGAAACGCAGCATCGTGGCGGCATCCTTGTAGGCTTCGGCGAGTTCCTTCGTGATCACGGCCGGATTGGCGAATTGCGTGAGGTAAGGCGCGGTCAGCATGCCGACCTGCGTAGTATTGATCAACGCGGTCGAGGGCACGCCAGCTAGGTAGTAAAAGAAAGCGGCCTGTCGCAGCCCGGCGAACTCCTCGGTCGGGCTGTTCACATAGTCGCGGTAGCTCTGCGCGTATTTCGTGAGCAGCGGCTTCTCGGTCGGGATGCTTTTGATCGACTCGTCCCACATGGGATTTGTTTCTCGCCGCGCCAGATAACCGCTGATGCCAACGATGTAGTCGGCGATCGAGCGCTCGAAGTCTTGGCTGTAACCGGGGATATTCTTGCTGCCGAAAAAATGCTTTCGAAAGCCGCGAGCCTGAATCGCATCCGACAAACCTTCGCGCACCGACTGCCACGCCGATTCGTCTATCTGCGAGACGGCCGCCAGCATGTCGAGATCGGTCATCTTGACGTCGCCGGCGAGCGGTTGATTGGGCTTCGTCTGGAACACGGCAATGTGTGCGTCCGGGTATTCTTTTTTGAGCGCATCAAGGCGCGCCGCCACTTCCGGCATCGCCGACAACTGTTTCGACGTGAGACCGACAGCGCGCTTCGCCTTTTGCAACAGACTGTCGACCTCGACCATTTCGAAGTGCTGCGTCGACTGCTTACCATCTTCCAAGCTATCGATGATGTCCGGGTCTTTGACGATGATGCCGACCTGCCCCCATCGATTAAACGGCACGTAACCCTTTTTGCGGGCTTCGTCAATCTCACGCACCAGCATCGCCGCTTGCTGGTAACGGGCGACTTCGCGAGACGTGGCGCCGGCCGGCACGGAATCCATGATCTGCCGGGCGTTGCTCACCTTGGCCGGGTCGAGACCCCATTCCCGGATAACCTGCTCTTTGAACAGGGTCAGCGCCTTGTCCATAGACCGCCGAATCGCCCAATAGCCGGCTTTTTCCCGGTCGGTGAGGGTCATGGTGTCACCCGGCGCCAGAAGCGCGTCAGGACGCCCCGTATCGTTCGTTACAACGACGTCGCTGGAGCCCGTGCCGTAGACGACGCCATTGAGGCGCCCAAGCTCCAGCGCCGCGTTGACGCGCTGCTTGGAGGTCGCCGGCAGGTCGAAGTAGGGTTGGGCGTCGCGCTGCAGGTTGGAGGCGATCTCGTCCCGGCGCTCGAACTGGTGAACGGCCGCCAGATAAACCGGCGCAAAATCCTTGTTCGTCGTCGCTATCGTGCGCGGATGCACGGCGAATTTGGTGAGCCAATTGACGTCGTCGGCCAACGTGCCGCTGCCGAACGGCGATTGCTCGGTCAGCTTGGTCGGGGGCGCCGTCAATTGCTGGTTGGCTTCGTCGGCCTCCTTCTCGCCAAGGCTGAACTTGATATCGAGCTTCGACGAAACAGAGTTGATCACGCGCTTGCGATCGGAACTGTCGCCGTTGTTGGCCTTGGGATTGTAGGTGGCGACGTGCAGCCCCTTCGACTCCAGCATATCGATCACGCGCTGATGCGTGCCCTTTGGCACGACGGCCGCCTTGAACTCGGACAAGTCGACAGCGCGCAGTATCTTCGCCTCGAAGTATTCGGTCGGCCACTCGCGCATTTCGTCAACGAAGTCACGCATCTTCGCTTTGAGATCGTCAGGAATGCGCTCGACGTCGAACTGGTTTTCCTTCAGCGCCCGATCAAGGCCGCGGCTATCCGATTCAGCCAAAGTGTCGATGACGGTGTCGCCGAACCCGAAGTCCTTGCCGGAATCATGGTAGTGCGCCAGTTCCTCCCATATTTCGTGAAGCTGCGCATCCCATTCTTTTTTCAGTTCTTCGATCTTTTCCTTCGGGACAAGACGGCCACTCTCGGCTTTGATCTGTTTGATCGACGTGAACCGCGGCGTCACCTTCGAGCGCGCACTGCCGAGCCCGTAGTTGAAGCCCTCGCCACCGCGAATCTCTTTTTTCAGTTCGCGCACTACGTTGTCGAGCGTGTGCGGTTTGTAGGTTCTAGTGCCGGCGTAGTTGTATCCTTTGAACAGTTTTTCCTCGGCACCGAGCTTGTCGAATAGGTCTTGCGCGTAGACTTCCATATCGCCGGGGAACTTCCTGACTTGAGCGCGCAGGGTGTCGCGTGTCGCCGAGTTGTCGACTTCCGCAGGCTTCCCGATTTCTCCCATCAAGCGCGCATACGACAGCGAACCATTGATACGCTGGCTCTCGATTGCATTCTCGAATGACTTCGGATAATCAAGGTCGAGATCGGATTCAGTGTATTGCCGAATCGTGTCGTTGACAGAAAGACGCTGGAATTCCTCGTCGCGAGCAAGCGATTGCCAATTCTTCTGTCCGAAATACTTCTCGAAGCCGGCGCGCTTCAGTTCGGCAACCTGTTTTTTTGTCGGCCGCTTTTTCATTACGACGTCCGGCTCGATGCCGCGGTCTTTGAGGAATTGCCACATCACCGCCGGCTCATTCTCGAACTGCTGCGCGCCGCGCTTCTGAACTTCGTCCCATTCGAGGTTGCGCGTCGCCGCGATCGCCGGGGCGAGCAATTGCTTCATGGCATCCACGTTCTTTTGCGTGAAGCTGTAGTGAATCGACGGGTAGCGCGGGCTGTAAATGTCGGCGCCGAATACCTGAGTATGAGCGTATCCGTGCGGGTCGGCCAGTGCGCGGTCGCCGAGCAATGTGATCTCACCGAAGTTCGTCATCGCGTCGTCACCCTTGGTGATCGCGAGCGACGGCACCGGAATGCCGCCCATACGATCGGCGTGCATCACGTTCGCTGCCGTGACGTTGTGCTGGATGATTAGGTCTTTGTCGGGGTTTACGGCGTAGCGGATGTCAGGATTATCGAGGCCGTAGGTGCCGTCGTTGTTGGTCGCGGACTTGATCTGCGTCGGACTGAAGGCAACCCACGCATCGATGACAGCATTGGTGCTAGGGTGTCGTGGTTCAACGATACGCGCACCATCGTAGCCGGCGGCGCGCAATGCTTTAACAAGATCAGCGCCGTCGTCGCCATCGAACAGTTCCCATGCTTCGCGTGGGTCGCGGGTTAACTGATAGAGCCAACGGTCGTTAATGCCTTGCGCGGCCAACGCCTCGGCATCGTCGTTCAGGATTCCGTTGCGCAGATCAATGGGGTTTTTAATAGCGAGATAGACTTCGAGCACGTTCGGCGTGGCACCCTCGGCGAACAAGCTGGCGTAGTCTTTATCGACAGCGAAGAAGAAACCGCTACGCTCAACATCTTCGCTTCCAAATACTGTCGAGATTTTCCCGCCGCGGTTTTTGAACTCGGTGAACACTTGACCGCTGCCGTGATACACCACCAGCGGCTTGCCATCAGCATCAATTACCTTGCTGTCGCCGAACCACTTTTTGAAGGCCGGCGTGTCGGTCTGAACGGGCTCGCCGGTCGAATACTTCCCCGCCTTGACGTCGGCCAGCCAATTGTGGATACTGTGCCCGCCCTCGCGATTCTGCGGCACCGGCTTTGGTAGTCGGACTGCTCCAACAGATGAACGGGGGTTTTCATTTTCAGGCGCGGCATCCGCGTCGTAGAGCATCAGCCCCGCCTTCACTTCCCTGACCACGTAGCGCACATAATGCGGCTCGCCCTCGATCGTGGCGCGCAGGCCGTAGTGGTGGAAGGCAATCGTGTCACTGCGCACGGCCGGGCTGCGCTCGGGCTGGCTCCAGAGGCGAATGGCGTTAGGCAGCAAGGTCGACGCGTTGCCGAACGCCGCTCGCGTCGACGCCGATGCGGCGTGGCTGCCAATCTTGTGCGCCGCCCGGCCGGTCAGCTTAACGCGGTCGCCATCGGCGGTCACCACCATGTTCTGCCGGCTGTCCTTGTAGGCGTCGCGTGCCGCATCGCGATCGGCGAACGCCGGCGCCGGCGTGGGCTTCATGGCCGTCAGCTTGTCGGCGCGCTCCTCCCCTTGCGAGCGCTTGCCGACTGACGCCATCGCAGGCTCCAGCGACGTCTGACCCTGCTGGCGGCTACCGACCTTCCCGCTCTCGATCTTTTCGAACACGTCCTGCCACGTCTGGAACCCCACGCCGTGCAGCATGTTCGCGAGCCGTTGCAGGAACTCCCTGATCTTCGCGAAGATGCGCGCCACACGGCCGCCGAACTGCTCGCCGCGGCGATAGGCGCCGAACGCGTATGCAATACCCTCCTCGGCATCCGGCACGCCGTAGCGCCCCATCCATTCCTTTTTCGAATGCTGTTCGAGCACGCTCCACTCGCCATCGGTGAAAAACCCCATGCGCTTCAAGTAGTGAACGGGCTCGTGCCGCGCCGTGTTCTGGTAATCCTCATAGCGCAACGCCACGGTGATCAAGTCACGCGCCGGGTCGTAGTAGCCGGCCGCCTCGACCTTGTCCTTGGTCGGCGCGCCGGACTTCATGGCGGCGCTGCCTTCAGCGAATATTTGCTCGACCACCTTCACGTCGGCGGTTGGCGCGATCTGCTTGACGATCTCGACGATGCGTTTCGTGATCTCGGCCTGATTGGCTTTGTAGCGATCGGTGAACTTCACGCCGCGGGCGAACAGCGGCAGGCCGGCGAGTGCGACTTCCTTCAGCTTGGGGGTGATGTCGAAGCCGGGTTGGATTCCAACAAGGTCATCATTCGATTTACGCCAGTCAGTTCGCGGCGCGTTGCTTTCTGAGAAATTTACTTCAATGACACGATCGCCGCCCAACTTCTTCAGCACATCGTTGACGACGTTCGGCACGATCTTGTCGTAGAAGGCGCGCATGCCAGAGCCGCCGACGTCCATGTCGACGCCGTCAAGTTCACCTTCCTCTGACGCCATGATCTTTGCAGCAAGGTCGACGCCGACGACGTCGCTCAATTTCTTGTCGACAATATCATTGCTATATCGGCTGGAGCCATCGATCACTCCGTCAGGAGTAACCTGCATGCTGGTGTAGCCGGAATTTCCGCTTTTGTGATTCATTCTCACGACTTTTCCGTGCTCGCCTTGCGACCAGCCGATCGTATCTATGTGCCTCGAAAGTTTATAGCGCTCCGCATTCTGAACGCCCGTCGTCCACGCCACGCGATCGAAGTCGTTTTCAGCGGCATAGCGGATGACGCGCTTGACGAGGAGGCCGAGCCACGCTTCTGTTTTGGTGACGAAGGGGGCGGTTGGGATACCTTCAGCAGCCTTGCGTATAGCGCTTTCTTTATCGCCGCCAACTATCTTGGTAATGTAATTGCTCTCGGCATCTATTACTCTCCATACAGTGAATCCGGAATCTGACTTCGAAAGTACTTCCGCCCTCCACCCAGTCGTGTCTTGCGAAAACCCTTCCTTCTTCCCCTTCTGCGCCCAATCGCTCTGAAACTCCTCGACGAACAGCACCTTTTTGCCGTCAGCGTCCTTGCGCGTTTTGAACCGGACGTGCGCGAGTATGTTGGGCTCGCTGAAGTGGGAGGAGCGGAATTCGTCTCGTCGACCAGCGGCACCGCTGGCCTTTTTTGGAATACCGTAAGCGTCGCCAGTTATTTTCGAGAGTTTTGATCTAAGTTCTTTGGCTTCAGATTCCGCGGCAGTCCATTCGTCGCTGCCGTGCTTAGAATTGCCGATCTTATTGTCGGCAGCGCGCAATTGATCTTGTAAAGTTTTTACTTCAGCCGGGTCGAATTGCGATGCCGGCATCGTCATCAACAATTCCGTGTAATCTTCGCCGCCCGGCAGCGTGTAATCCTCGAAGTGCGTTTGACCGCCTTCCTCACGGCCGGTGATCGCCATGACGTCATCGCGCACCTTCGCCTTGATCTGCGCTTCGTCGATCGGCTTGCCGTTATAGATCGAATCGCCTGTTCCGTCTTTGCGCCAGATATAGAGTTCGTCTCCGCCTTGGTAATTAAGCGCATATTCAAAAGTTTTACCAAGGAACTCGACCGTTACGGAGCCGGACATTTGCGGCTCCTCGTAATAGGCTTCTAGCGCACGCTCGCGGGCCATTTCCCGCGCTTCGTCTTTGTTGACTTCGTCTGTTTCGATCTCGCGATCTTCGGCGATGTCATCGATCGCCTGCTGAAGATAAAAATCGTCGACCTCCATATCGATAAAATCATCGTCCGGGTCGTCGTATGTAGCGTCTGTGACGCTGATATCCATTTCCGCGTCGCCGGAAAGTTCGACGTCCGTCACCTTGACGCCGTTGTTGCGCACGAATTCGAGCACGGCGTCCTTGCTGACTTTGCCTTCCTGCAGGTCAAGCCATTCATTGATGCCGACCGCTTCGATCTCGGCGGTCTTGACGCCTTTCTGCGTCAGATTCTTGATCGACGATTTCCACTGATCGACGGGCGCCGACTTCAGCGGCATGCTCTCGATGCTGCGCGACAAAGCGCTGTAGAACATCGGTTCGTCGCCGCGTGAATACCTGAAGCGGTTGTCACTTGTCGGCCTGAAGTTGTCGGTCGACTTGATCGAATTGGATTCGAACGCGATGGCGTAGCCTTTGAAGCCAATCTCGTTTTTCGGCACGACCACGCCGTCATAGCCCTGCTTTTGCAATTGCTCGCGCAGCTTTACGGCGTCAGCGTGCGTCTCGATATTCAAGGTGTCCAGATACGGCATGACAAACGGATTCTTGAGATTCAGGTAGACCGACAGCACGCGGTCGCCATATTTCTTGGAAAACTCCCGGCTCGGGCTGAAGAAGAAGCCGAGGCCGCTCGTGATGTGTTTGTCTTTTTTGCCGATCGCCTGCTTGTCGAACGCCTCGAATTCTTTATCAGTGCCGTGGTAGAACGCAATGGGCTCACCATCGGCCTTCAGTTTGCCGTCGCCGAACCATGCGTCGAATTCTGGCGTGTGCGCCGGCTGGCCTAGGCTGTAGAGAATGTCGGGGTTGTCGAGGCCGTAGGTGCCATCATTGCCGATGGCGGACTTTGTCTGCTTTGAATTTTTTGCGATTACAATCTGTAACGCGGCGCCGGTTCTAGTATTTATCGCACCGAGATCACGAGCAATCACACCGTCATACACGTCACCGTCAAGCGCCTCGCGTATTTCCGGCAACAAGCCGGCACGGTTTTCGATTAGGGACATCTCGCCACGACCGTCGCTGTCTTTGTTTATTACAAGCGGATTTTTAAGGCGAACGTAAACAGGCATTACGTTCGCGCCGCCCCCGGTGGTGCGTGCTGCGTTGCTCGCGTAGTCATTGGCCGCATCGCGAGCGCTAACAAGAAATATATAAGGCTCTTGTTCGCCGAAGTTTTTGCCGCTGAGCGAAGTGTCGAATTTTGTGAAGTCTCCGGCCGTGCCGTGATACACCACCAGTTCATCGCCCGGCTTCGCCCACGGCTTGCCGTCCTTCGTGACCATGCTGCCGCCCATGAAGCGCGCAAACGCCGGCGTCTCGGTCTGCGACTTCTCCCCGAGCGAATACTTGATATTCGATTTCTTCGCCTCGCCAAGTCCGTTCACGGCACGCTTCGTGCGGCGCGGTGTCTGCGGTTGATCGTCGATCAGCCGGCCGACGTCGAGGGTTCCGGCAACGTCGTCGACGCCGACTCCGGTTGACTCGGCTGCGGGCTCGGCGCTGCGGCCACGTTTCTTCGCTGGTCGGACAGCGGTGCCAGTTTCATCGCCACTGCTTTCAGTTTTTTGAGGCGCTGCTTGGTAATTGCCACTGATGATCTCCTTCAATACTTTCACGTAATCGTCGCCGGTGAAGTTGCCGACTGCGCTCAACATTTCGTCAGAAAGGTTGTTCAGTAGTTCAGGGTCGCGCACGCGAGCGGCATCGATTAAGCGCACGATCTCGATATCGTCATCGTTCAAGCGCATGGCACCAGCCGCTTTGCGAATCTCCGATTCCGTCAGTTTATGGCGTGCGGCTTCGGCCTTTTCTGCTCGCGCATCGGCATCTTTTTTGATGGCGCGATCGGCCGCCTTACGCATTTGTTTGATCGTGTAATCGGAGAGTTCGGGGCGCTTCTTTACCGGCTCTGCGGGAACGGGAGCGGCGTGGGGCTGCGCTTGGCTTTCGCCTTCACCGACTTGATCGCGTCCGTGGGGCTCGTCGGATGCCGGCGGGCGTTCGCGTAACCCACGGCTACCGCTTGCTTGTTCGCTTTCTCCGCGCCGAACTTCTCCTTCGTCCGCTCGTATGTGTTGCCCTGATGGAACTCCGCTATGTTGTTCGAGATCGTTTGCTGACTGCTGCCCGGTTTCAGCGGCATGGTCTACCTCCTGCAGTTGTTGATCTGCGACGTCATCGATCGATACGCCCTGCGGCGCTTCCATGACGACGGGTTGCAATGATGCGTCCGTCTTGAGCCACGCCCGATATTCTGGAATCGTCATGGCGCGCACACCACCAATGCGACCGGCAGCGCCGTCGTCATACATGGCGCGCAGGGCATAGGTCGCCGCCCGCGTCGTGCCGGCACCCAAGATGGTCTTGTGCTCGTCGAATTCACCAGTGTTCGTGTTGACCGTGTCGAACACGTGTGCCGTGGGGTGCATGCCGACCACGGC
>JANXSE010000094.1 GCA_025356695.1 Betaproteobacteria bacterium | reverse complement strand
TCATTCCGACCCGCTATTGCCAATTTCGCGCGAATCGAACACACTAATTTCCTGAAAACCACCTCAAACACTCGAATCTCCGCAATGACAAATCAACGAACGTCCGTTGCCCGAAATCGGGTTTTTGCACAGCCTCGTTAGAGCGCATGGGCCGAACACGATCCGCAATTGTCGCAGTGGCCCTGCTTGTCGTGGGGTTCGGGGCTGGGGCGCTGACCGCAAGCTATCGCGATTGGGGTAGCCGCAACGTATCAGTCGAAGTCGTCAATCATTCTGGCCAGGCCATTAAGTCAATCGTGGTACGCTACGAGACATGCGGTGCTAAGGCGACGCTCGTTAGTGCGGAATTACCGTCAAATCAATCGCGGATCGTGAAGTACTCGGTGTGCGGCGAGGGTGGGCATGTTATTGAGGTCACGTTATCAGACGGCCGCACTTTGACAAGCTCAGGGGCGTACGTTGAATCGGGGTATTCACTTACTGAAATCGTAACGGGACAAGGCATTGCATCGAGCCAGCGAATGTATGCGCTCTAACAACGCGTTCCAGAAGCCGACGCTGGCAAGCGTCGCTTGCCCACGCGCGTCTGAACGCGGACGTTAGATTGCAACGAGCGCGCCTGTGCGATTCAGCCAACGAAAGGGCTTAACCCCCGTATCGAAGATCATTCAGACCGAAGGCATGTCTGATGAGTTGCGCAATTCTCTTTGGAACGCGCTCGATCAATTTTTGTGGCAGCGCAAAGACTTTCTTCATACAGCGTATGGTCACGCCGAGATGTACAGGTTTAGTCATGCCCTATGGTTCCACTTCTTTAAGCTGCCAGCCGACCAACGCCCAGAATATTCACCAACGATCCTAGGAGAGATCCGAAAATTCTTCTTCAGCTGCGAGTGGTACCAGATATATGACCTGCTTGAATGGATCGTCTCTTATCTTGAGGACGCCGGGCGCAAATACGCGGACTTGTTCAACATCATCTTGGATCGGGAGCTCGCGGGATATCGGTTCGTCGATGGCAAGATTGTCGACATTACCGACAAGCAAGAGATCGAGATGCTGGAACAGGCTCTCGATGACTCAAAGTTCAGCGGCGCAGCTGCCCATCTGAAGCGAGCACTTGAGTTATTGGCCGACAGGAAGAGCCCCGACTATCGGAACTCGATCAAGGAATCGATTAGTGCCGTGGAGAGTGTTGCACGGGCAATCGCCAATACTCCAAAGGCGACCTTAGGCGAGGCACTGAAAGTCCTAGAGAAAAAGGGAACGATCCATCCAGCGCTAAAGGATGGATTCCTGAAGCTGTATGGGTATACGAGCGATAAAGAAGGAATTCGTCACGCAATGCTTGACGAGTCCAATGTGACCCAGGCTGATGCCCGGTTCATGCTGCTCTCGTGCACATCGTTTGTGAATTACCTGAAGGCGCAGATGTAATGTTGCAATCTAACAACGCATTGTTGACCGACGCCCTTCACTCCGCGCTACGCGCTTCGTGCGGCGCGGCAAAACGCGAACGTTATACGGCCAGATGACCTCTTCACCATTCCAGAGTATTCCGAAGAAAGATCTCGCTCGCTCCCAGTTGGACGTGGCGCTAAGACTGTACCTGCAGTCGGAGGAGTATCCATCGTGCATCACCCTTGCCGGCGCTGCAGAAGAAGTGCTCGGCAAAATCGCGGCTGATGCCGGACACGAGCCGGCGTTGAAAAAAACATTGAAGGATCTCTTGGAACTTCACAAACGCTTGTGGGGAACGGATGCCAACGAAAGTGACTACGCCGAGCTTCGCAATCACGCTCGTAATGAGATGAAACACAGATGCTCTGGCATGGATGTATCGCTCGACTATGAGCAGCAAGCTGGCCAGATGCTTGCCCGAGCACTGGAGAACTATTTGCTATGCTTTGGTGTGCCACACCCAGACCAGCATAGGTTCACAACAAAGAGAGTGGCCAACTGGCGTGCGAAGCAACTGGCCGTATAGGCGTAAAATGAATGTGGCTATTGGAGAGCACGACCATGTCAACTACGCTTAAGGAACTTGAGTATCAGGCGCGCTCGCTGTCGCCGGAGGAACGCGCCCGCCTCGCGGATGTATTGCTTGAGTCGCTGCGGGACGCGCCACTCGCGGAAATCGAGACAGCCTGGGATCTGGAGATTGAGAAACGGGTCGCTGCATATGATCGCGGCGAACTTGCGACGTTTTCAGCGGCGGACGTTTTTGCCGAGGCCAGGCGCCTTGCCCGGTGAAGCACGCGCGGTTTATCGCCGCCGCACGCCTTGAATTTCTTGCCGAGGTTATTTATTACAATGAAGCGCAACACGGATTGGGTGAACGCTTCACCGCTGCAGTAGAGGAAGCGACGGCTCGCGCCGTTGGTTTCCCTCTCTCAGGTTTGCCATCGCGCGCGAAGACGCGTCGAATGATTGTGAAAGGTTTGCCGTTCTCGCTCTTCTATCGGCCAGAGCCAGACGAAATTGTGATTTTCGCAGTGGCACACCATGCACGGCACCCGTTCTATTGGCAATCTCGTACACATGCCCGCTAACTCCAGGTCGAACGGACGGCCCGCCAGTACCGTGCCATTATTCAGTATCCGCTTGGCCCGCCGTTCACCAAAACGTTAGCTGCTCAATTCATGAGATTTATTGCGTTAATTCTCTTTGTGCCAGGATCGCTGACTGCAGCGACCTCTAGCGGGGAATATTGGACCAAATGGCACCGAGAAGCTGCGGAAGCTAAAAAATGCACTAATACGTCTACGACTAGTAAATTTCTCGTTGGCGCCATTAACAATCTGGGGAATGCCGAGCGTACTGAAGCATATGCTGAGGCGCTAGAGGCAATCGCAATCGAAAATCCAAAATGTTTTCTTGGCGCTGCCGCTAAATTGAAACCGAATTCATGCAAAAAGATCATTAGGCATTTTGTGGATGGTGCGATTTACCATGAGCCATCCGAATTAAACGGCGCCCTTCAATCATCGGGCGTAAAGATTCCGAATTGCTATGGCAGCTAACCGCGTGTTCGAGTGTGACGCGCGAAAAATGCGCTCGCGCGCCACACAGCACGGACGTTAGATGACAACGTATCCACGCTCCATTGTTGCGGTAGCGGTGCTATGTGTGTGCTCGCCATTCGCGTGCGCGGCGGCACCGTGGACGGACGCAAATACCTGCAACCTGGACAGACCGCCGGAAAATGCTCTACGACAACTCGCATCAGAGACGCTCGGTGCACCAACATTAGTTTCCTTTCCAGATCCGAAAGCTGTACCAGTCGACTACACCGGTTGTCTGAACATTTGGATCGCTTCGCCGATGGAAGATGTTCGTGCGCTCGAGGCGAAATTCGTTAACGGAAAGATTAAGTGGTCTAAATTGGGCAAGAACGAAATCTATTGTGAGTACGAAAACGACCAAGTCGTAAAGCAGCAAGTGGATCCGGAAGTGAAGAAGCGCTTTGAAGCCCTATATCCGAAACCGCCACCAGATTTCGCTTTCTGTCCGCCAGGCGCACAGCTGGTTCCCTCAAAATGGAAATAGCCAACTTTGGTCATCTAACCGCCGCATGTACCCGGACCGTGCGCACAATTCGCGCACGTCGGTAACGCGGAGCGTTAGATTCTTTGCCTCTTTGGGTTGTGGTATGATTAATCGTCATACTTTGGAGATTCGACATGAGTAGCGTCAAGGTTGCGATTACCATCGACCGCGAAACATTAAGCCGAGTCGACGGATTGGTGTCGAGGAGCGTTTTCCCTAACCGTAGCCGGGCGATTCAGGCTGCTGTTGCAGAGAAGCTCGCGCGGCTGGAACGTACCCGCCTCGCTTCTGAATGCGCGAAGCTCGACCCGAAATTTGAAAAAGCTCTCGCCGAAGAGGGCTTGGGGCAGGAACTTGAGGCATGGCCAGAATATTGAGGGGCGAAATTCGTTGGGCCGACCTTAACCCTGTTCGCGGTCGCAAACAGGCTGGCTTGCGTCCGGTTCTCATCCTCAGTCACGATGTATTCAATGATCGCTCCGGTACAGTTATAGCGGTAGCGCTTACCAGCCAGCCTCAACGTGCCGGTTTTCCGCTCACGCATGAACTCCAATCTCCAAAGCTGCCGAAGCGGTCCTGGGTCAAGATCAGCCAGATTCGCACCCTTTCCGTGGAGCGCATAGGCGCACGGCTTGGCCGCTCTACGCCAGAAGAGCTTGCGCATATCGTGGAGGGCCTCAATGAAATCATCGGAATCTAACTTCAGGTCGAGCAGACGCGCAGAAAGCGCGCGCCGCTCACCATAGCGTCAGATTTCAACAAACCATGGCGAACTGGGATACCGCGCGGGAATTCTTAAGGAGGCAACGCGAGTCGTTCGCGCTGAAGACTTTTGAGGAACTCGCCTTGGTCGCGGAGTTTTCTGAATTATCGACCCCCGAAGAGTTACGACCTTTTCAGTTCACTCTCTATCGAAAGGTTATGCCGGACGGGTCATTGATGATCCTCATTTCAGCTTGGCTCAGTCATTTCTTCGGCATGTGGGCCAACAAAGCAACGGATGGCTTTGTTATCTCGCCAACGGGTACCCGAAAGGGTTTTTCTGGCCTCGATCAGGAATCTGGCGTCTTCCTCGTTTCACAGGCTGGCGTGCTGACGCTTGCCCGCATCTGTCGCGAAAGCATCGTCACGATGGCAAAGCAACGGCTTGACGCCGCCGCCAAGGTGGCGGCGGCTAGCGGAAATTATCAAAGGCGAACACTAGGAGTGTGGCCCCAAATTGTTTGCCGAGCCTGCGCAAGCCCGCCCCACCCCATTTATTTCCGACCTTTTCCGTGGGATACTATTCCTCATAAGCACTCATAATAACGACCCGAGGAGAAGCCATGCCCACGAAGCTCAGTTCATCCCTGCTCGCTGCCGCCGCGTTCGCGCTCACGGCCTTTTCCGCGTACGCCCAGGAACAGGCGGTCAAGGTGCTGCCGCTACCCGATGGCAAAGGCAAGCAGCTCGTCCAGGGCGTCTGCGGCGCCTGCCACGTGACTAATCTAATCATCACCAGTTCGGGCTATACGCGCGAGCACTGGAAAGAGCTGACCAGCTACATGATCGACCTCGGCAAAACACCCGAGGTGCAGAACGAAATTCTCGACTACCTCGCGACCAATTTCCCGCCCAACACCAAGCGCACACCGAAGCTGGTGGCCGGCGATATGCAGGTTGCATTCAAGGAATGGACGGTGCCCCACCTCGGCCAGCGCGCGCGCGACCCGATACAGGCGGCCGACGGCTCGATCTGGTACGCCGGCCAGTTCGGCAACCTGATCGGGCGGCTCGATCCGAAAACCGGCAAGGCGCGCGAATACGAACTGCCGGCCAATTCGATGCCGCACACCGTCGAGCTCGATCCGAAAGGCCGGCCGTGGTTCTCCGGCAACAAGAACGGTTCGATCGGTTTTATCGATCCCGTCTCCGGCAAAGCCACCGTCTTCAAAATGCCCGACCCGGCGGCAACCGACGTGCACACCATCACCTTCGACAAAAAAGGCTGGGTGTATTTTTCGTTTCAATGGGCGAACATGATCGGCCGGCTCAATCCGGATAATGGCGATATCAAGCTGGTCAAGGTCGCCACCGAAAAAACGCAGCCCTACCACGTCAAGTTCGATCCTGAAGGCACCTTGTGGGTCTCGTGCAATGCACGCCCCTGCCTGCTCAAGGTCAACCCCGACACGCTGGACATCACCGAGGTCAAGCTGCCGCTGGCGGGCACCACCGTGCGCCGCTTTGACGTCGCCGCCGATGGCACCATCTGGTACGTGAATTCGGGCCGCGGCCGCATCGGCCGCTACGTGCCGAAATCTGGCGAGAACACGGAATGGGATTCACCCTCGGGCCCGTCGTCGCACCCTTACGGCATCGTCATAGTTGACGGCGGCGTCTGGTACAACGAATCGGGCATGCGGCCCGATCCGCTGGTGCGCTTCGACATCGCGACGGAAAAATTCCAGAGCTGGGCGATCAAGTCGGGCGGCATTTACTCCGGCATCCTGCGCAACGCGCGTAAAACCCGTGAAGGCACCTTGCTGATCCACCAGACCGCGACCAACCGCATTATCGAAGTTACGCCGCAGCGTGCGAAGGTGGCCTCACGCTAGGCACAACGCGTAGAAACCGGATGTTAATAAAAAGGGCGCCTCGGCGCCCTTTTTTATTGCGGCCGGCAAGCGATCAAGCCGCTTTGAGTTTCCCGCCGGTTTTCGCCAGCAACCCCGGCACCCGCGACGCGCGCACATAAACATAACCATCGAACAGGCGGCGCTGTGTGCGGAAGAACGCGCCCTGCTCGGCGTGCCACTGGCCGTTGTTCTGTTTGACCGTCGAATCGACTGTCAGAATACCCGACGGCATCGCGATACGGATCGGCGCCGCTGCATCGCTGTTCTTGCGCACCGCCTGATGGACGACACTGCCTTCAATGCGCGCGGCGACGGCCATGCACAGCGAGCAGGTCAGCGGCAGCGCGCGGTGCGGCTGGCCGTTCGAGAGCATGCGGCCGGTGAGATCGACTTCATCGGCTTTGATCGGATTACCCGATAGCGACGGCGAATCCTGCGGGCCTGAAATGAAACCGACAAAGGGTATGGATTTTTTCTTCGCGGCTTCTTCGAGGTTGGGCGTAATGCCCATGGCCACCGACGCGGCGAGACGGATCTTGTCGAGCTTGGCCATCAGCGCGGCGTCCTGCTCGATCGCGTCCGGCATTTCCGTGCCGGTGAGGCCGATGTCCGCGGCGTTAACGAGGACGCAGGCGTTGGCAGCGTCGATCAGTGAGGCGCGGATCTTGCCAACACCGGGCACATCGAGCGTATCAACGACATTGCCGGTCGGCAGCAGTTTGCCAGTGGCGGCCCCGCCCGGTTCGCAGAATTCAAGGCGCACCGGGGAGCCCGTTCCTGAAACACCGGGAATGGCGAGATCGCCGTCTACAGCCGACTGACCATCGTCGATTGCGAAACGCGCGTTGATAATTTTTTTCGTGTTCGTATTGTGTACGCGCACCAGCGCTTCGCCGCCGCTGACTTTGAAAACACCTTCATCGACCGCGAACGGGCCCATCGCCGACGACATATTGCCGCAGTTGGCGCTGTAATCGACCTTGGCTTCCTTCACCTGCACTTGCGCGAAGGTGTAATCGATATCGGCATCGGGTCGCGACGACGGACCGACCACGCAGACTTTCGACAGCGAAGACACACCGCCGCCCATGCCGTCGAGCTGGCGACCATAGGGATCGGGACTACCGATGGCGGCAAGAAATATCTCGTCCCATTCGCTGCGATCGCGCGGCAGATCGCGTGCATGAAAAACGATCGCGTTGCTGGTGCCGCCGCGCATGAAGACGGCGGGAAGTTTGAGTTGTTTCATATGAGCCTCCGCTTTGCCTGGTGTATAAAGCGCGGCGGCGAACGCCGCCTGCGAATGCGCTGATTTTACTGCGCTGTCCGCGGGCGCGCCACGGGCGCGCGAAAAACCCCGCCGTTCGTGGTGAGCCTGTCGAACCATGAACGGCGATTCGCACTCCGGAATAGCTGCCCTTCGACAAGCTCAGGGCGAACGGTGCTAGCTAAGCGCGCCGCGCCAGGAATTGTTCACCAAGCTCTCTCACATCCGCACAGCCGATCAGCGCGATCACGCGGTCGACTTCAGATTTAAGCAGGTCAATCGCATGTTTTGCGCCGGCCTGCCCGCCCGCAGCAATGCCATACAAGGGCGCGCGGCCGGTGAAAGCCATGTCCGCCCCCAGCGCGATGGCCTTGACGATATCGGAACCGCGACGGATACCGCCGTCAAGCATCACCAGTTTATCTTTACCGACGGCGGCGCGGATTTCCGGCAGCACGTCGATAGTCGCCTGTGCACCGTCGAGCTGACGCCCTCCGTGATTGGAAACGAATACGCCGTCGGCGCCGTATTTGACGGCGAGGCGCGCGTCGTCGGCATGCAGAACGCCCTTGATAAAGAATTTGTGCGGCCAGATTTCGCGCAACCACTGAAAATCGCTCCAGTCCACGGCGTCGCGCCGCGCGCGGAACTGACCAAGATCGGTCGTCACGATGCGCCCGCCGACATTGACGTCCGTGTTCTGGAAACGCGGCACACCGGAATCGAACAGCGTGCGCAGCAAGGTGCCGAACAACCAGCGCGGATGCAGCATGCCGTCGAGCATGTTGCGCGGACCGAGTTTGAAAGGAATCGCCCAACCGTTGCGCAGGTTGGGTTCGCGGTTGCCTATCATCGGCACATCGGTGGTGACGATCAGCGCTTCATAACCGGCGTCGCGCGCGCGGTTGACCAGTCGCGCCGCCGCTTCGCGATCCTTCGACATATACAGCTGAAACCACAGCGTGCCGCCGGCGGCCTCACGCGCGACCTTCTCCATCGGTTCGAACGAGGCGGTGGAGAGCACAAAAGGCACATTGGCATCGCGCGCCGCGCGCGCCAGCGCGATATCGGCAGCAAAACCGTAAATACCGGCCGCACCGGTCGGCGCGACGCCGAAGGGGGCGTCATAGGTCTTGCCGAAGATGGTGGTCTTCTGCGAACGCTTCGAGACATCGATCAGGGTGCGCGGCAGCAGTTTTATGCGCTCAAACGCGGCACGGTTCTCGCGCAGCGAGACATTGTCCTCGGCGCCCGGTTCGAGATAGTCGTAGGCGATCTTTGGCAGGCGCTTGCGCGCGATTTTGTGCAGATCGTCGATGTTGTAAACGTTGCGCAGGCTCATGACATTATTTTTCTGATGAGGCGGCAGTATAACAAACGAGTCGCTAAAATCCTCTCATCATGACCGCCTTGATAAAGCTGACAATCGCGCCGCTGCTGATCTGCCTGTGCGGCGCATTGCAGGCGGCCGATGCGCCGCCGTTTCCGCTGAAACCCCTGCGCTTCGTCGTGCCCTTCCCCGCCGGCGGGCCGCTCGACATCGCCGCGCGCGTGATCGCGCAGGAACTGACGCGCAACCTGAAGCAAACGGTCATCGTCGAAAACCGGCCAGGCGCCGGCGGCAATATCGGCGCCGACTTTGTGGCGAAAGCTGCACCCGACGGCTACACAATAGTAATGGGCGCGGTCAGCACGCATGCGATCAACGTCTCGCTGTATCGCAAACTGCCGTACGACCCGGTAGCTGACTTTTCGCCGGTGACGCTGGTGACGACAGTGCCGAACGTTTTGGTCGTTCATCCGGCGTTGCCGGCGAAAAACGTGCGCGAACTGATTGTGCTGGTGAAAAAGCTGCCCGGCCAGCTGCATTTCGCCTCGGGCAGCACCGGCAGCGCAGGCCATCTCGCCGGCGAGCTATTCAATACGATGGCCGCAATACGCATGACGCACATTCCTTACAAGGGGGCGGCACCGGCGGTGACCGATCTGCTCGGCGGACACGTCGAGTTGATGTTCGACAATCTCGCCTCGGCGATGCCCAACATCCAATCACATCGCCTGCGCGCGCTGGCGGTGACGACACGACAACGTGCGCCGCAGCTACCGGCGCTGGTTACGCTCGATGAGGCGGGCCTGAAGGGGTTCGATATCGGCACCTGGTTCGGCGTGCTCGCGCCGGCCGGCACGCCGCCGGCGATCATCGCAACGCTGAATACCGAAATCGTACGCGCACTTAAAACAACCGCGGCACTGGAACGCTTTACTGCGCTCGGCGCCGTACCGGCCGGCGGCACGCCCGATCAGTTCGCCGCGCTGATCAAAGCTGAAATCGCCAAATACGAAAAAATCGTCAGACAGTCGGGCGCGCAGGTCGATTGACCTTTTCCCTTATGCCGGCGTAACGTCACCCGTCGACAGTTTGGCAATACGCGCGCGCACAAATTCGATATGCCCGCGCAGCGTGTACAACTGCTCGTGATTTGCCAGCGGTATGCGCATCAGGTTGACGCGATCCTCGATCTTGTCAAGCCGTTCGTAATATTCGCGCGTCTTGCTGCGATCGGCCGCCTGTGCGATTTCGGCCTCGAGAAATTTCAGCTCGCCGTAGTTGCGGTAAATACGCGAACGGATGCGCCATTGGTACAACGCCGGCAGCACACGCGCCAGCGGCAGCACCAGCGCGATCAGCGGCACCAGAAACACGATCATGCGATCGACAAAATTCGCCGCCCAGAACGGCAGGTAGCGTTGCAGGAAAGGCGGCCCCGATTTGTAAAAACGCTCGGCATCGTCGTTCATCGGGAAATCGACGTCCTTGGTGGCTGGAAACTTGTCTTTGGCGTTGAACAATCCGGATCCGCCGTGCACTTCCCTCGCGGCGAGTGCCAACAGATTGACGATCGCCGGATGCAGATCGTCGCGCACCACCAGATTGGCAGTGGTCGCAATCAGATGCACGTTGCGCGGCGGAATGTCGGCGACGAGATCGATGCCGCCGCGCGGCAATACCACCGCCGACAAATGCGGAAAAAATTTTGTATAGGCCTCGGCATGAGTCAGGTCGGCCAGGTGCACGTCGGGCGCGCGCAGCAGGTTCTGCACGGCTTTCGAACGCGGCGACGCGACCAGTATCGCCGCATCGATCCGGCCCTCGTGCAGGGCCTTGGCCGCGGCGTCGCCGGTCAGTTCGTGGCCTTTGGTTTTCGGTTCGGCAATATCGTTGGCGAGCAGCAGCTGTTTCGCCAGACGCCGCGTACCGCTGCCTTCAGGGCCGATCGCCAGCCGCTTGCCCCTCAACTGGGTCAGCCGGTCGATGGTCGTGCCGCGCGTAAACACCCAGACCGGCTCGTAGTACATGGAACCGAGTGACTCAAGATCGGGGCCCTCTTCGGCATTGGCAGTGCCACCCTGAATAAAAGCGATGTCGATTTCAGCGTCTTCCGCCGCCAGCAGGCTGAAATTTTCCACCGAGCCCGAAGTCGGGCGCGCCTCAAGCTTGATGCCGTAGCGGTCGAATACATCGGCATAACGGCCGGCGTAATGAAAATAGGCGCCGTCTTCGGCGCCGGTTGCGATGACGATATGGTTGGGCGGCGCCGGCTGCACGTACAGCGACGCCACGGCAAAACCGGCAGCCACCACCAGCAGCGCCGGCCACCAGGCAAGCAGCATATCGCGCCACGAAATGCTGTCGCCCTGCGGCATGCGAAACATGCGCGGTTTGTTCTCTGCTGCCATGGCACCTCCTCGGCTATATCCGGTGTTTGTTCTTGCCGCCGCTCGCGGATCGCGGGAAAATTCACGACATGCTGCAATGCCATCCCTGCTGCGCCCGAATCATGACACAAGTAGCGGCTGCACAGCATAGCGCCCGCTGCCGCAATACATACAGGTCGCCTGCCGGATAATCATGTATCTGATGACCTTTCTCAATATCATCATTCACGGCTGCCAGGTCGGCAGCCGCGTGGTGATGGCGCTGTTTGCGATCAAGCTCGGCGCCAGCCCGTTTGAGATCGGCTTGATGGTCGCGCTGTATTCGCTGCCGCCACTGTGCTTCGGCATATACGCCGGACGCATCACCGACCGTTACGGCGTGCACCGTCCGATGATGCTCGGCGCCGTGTTGTGCGGCACCGGCATGCTGCTGCCGTATTTCTCACCGACCATCACTGCGTTGTTCTGGTCTGCAGTGACCATCGGTTTTTCGTTCATGTTTTATACCGTGGCAGTGCAAAACCTCACCGGCGCGTGGGGGCCGCGCGAGCAGCGCGCAAAAAATTTCAGCACGCTGAGTCTGGGTTATTCGATTTCGGGTCTGCTGGGGCCGGTGTTCGCCGGTTTTGCGATCGACTACGGCGGTCATCAGGCGGCTTATCTCGGCTACGCCGTCAGCACCCTCATCCCGCTCGTCACCCTTGCCCTCTACCGGCCGCTGCGCGAATTCAAACTGCCGCCGGCCGCCCCCGAAAGCGGCAATGCGCTGGATCTGCTGCGCCAGCCGGAACTGCGCAAGGTGCTGATCAACAGCGCACTGGTAGTCAGCGGCTGGGACCTCTATATGTTTTACCTGCCGATCTACGGCGACTCGATCGGACTTTCCGCGTCGCGCATCGGCACCATACTCGGCATTTTTGCCGCCGCCACCTTCATCATGCGTTTCAGCCTGTCGTTTCTGACCGCGCGCTGGTCGGCGCGCGATGTGCTGTCGGTGTCGATGTTTGCCGGCGCCTCGCTGTTTGTCGCCTTCCCCTTCGTCAACGACATCTGGGTCCTGTCGGCATTGTCATTCGGTATCGGTCTCGCCCTCGGTTGCGGCCAGCCGATTACGCTCTTGATGAGCTACAACCGTTCGCCGCAGGGCCGCGCCGGCGAAGTCACCGGCATCCGGTTCGCATTCAACCACCTGATGCATTCGGTTGTGCCGGTAACGGCCGGCGCGCTGGCCTCGGTCTTCGGGCTGGCGCCGGTCTTTATCATCAATGCGGGAATTCTTGCCTACAGCGGCCACTTGACACGCACCGTGCGCGCCACCGCGCAGGCAGCGCCGCCGAAGTAGCCGCGCCTACTCGACGCGAAACCTGATCGCTTCTTCGCCGGCCTCGCCGGCGGCATGACCGAAGGTAAGCAGGCCGCTGCCGTACATGATCATTTCCTCGCGCCGCAGCTTGAGCGGGTCACCGCCGTCCATGGCGACGAAGGTGCCGTTCGAACTCAGATCGATCAGCACGTATTTATCCTTGCGCCGCTCGATGCGCGCGTGGTTGCGCGAAGCCATCTTGTCTTTGAGCACGATGTCGTTGCCGGCGTCGCGCCCCATCGTCATCGACGAAACGACAACGATTTCGCGCGCACCCTGCTGCAGATACATGCGGGAAATGCCCGCCGCCGCCAGCACCGCCTCAAAACGCCCGGGCATCTGCGTGTACTCGCTGCTCTCCTGCCATTGCACTTCGTGCACCGACATGCCATCTTCACGGCCGCTGGCCGGAAACGCCTCGAGATGCCGCGTCACGCTGCGCAGGTGTATCGCCAGTTGTTCGACGGTGTCGCCGGTGGTGATGATCTGCCCGCTTGCCGCGAACTGCGTCATGCGCGTGGCGATCTTGACGGTATCGCCATAGACGTCATCGCCATCGAGCAGCACCGGGCCGTAATGCAGGCCGACGCGGATGCCGATGCGCAGTGGCTGGCCCGTCACGCGGTTGCCCAGGCTGGTCTGCATGTCGCAGGCAGCGGTGACCGCCTTGGCCGGCTCTTCAAACAGGCAGATCAGACCGTCGCCGACCGCCTTCGCCACGCGTCCGCCGTTGGCAGCCACGGCTTTTTCGAAAAGATCGAGGCAGCCGCGCAATTCACGGAAGGCCACTTCATCGCCAAGTGTTTCGTATAAACGCGTGCTGTCGCAGATGTCGACCAGCAACACCGTCAGATTTTCCCTGCTCTCAGTCATTGTATTGCGGCCGGGTTATGGCCTGTCCCGCTGAACGAATGGCCCAAGCATAACAGCATTCCAAATCACAATTTGAAGACAAGCTGGCGTAACCATGCAAATACGCCGCGGGCTTGAATGAAATGAAAAAGCCCTGATTGAAGTTTCGCTTCAATCAGGGCCCGCCGTGTTTCCGGCCGGTGACCGGGGCCTGCACCCCGCACCGTTTATTAGCGGCGCGTGGCCTTGCGTGCGGCCGGTTTGCGCGCCGCCGGCTTTTTGCTCTTCACGCTTTTTGCGCTCTTCGCCGTTTTGCCGCTACTGGCAACCGCTGCGCGTCCGGCGATGCGGCCGAAGACGACACCCGACATCAGGCCGCTGCCCAGCGCGTAGTTGTAGTGGAACAACCCGCCAACCATTTCGCCGCAGGCGTAAAGTCCCGGCATCGGCTTCCAGTCGCTCGCCACCACCTGGCACTGTTCGTTGACCTTGAGGCCGCCGAAGGTGAAGGTGATGCCGCCGGTGACCGGCCAGCAAAGATAAGGCGGCTTGTCGAGCTTCTGCGCCCAGTTGGTCTTCGCCGGTTCGATGCCTTCGGTGCGATGGCCATCGAGCACCGCCGGATTGAAGGCACCGCCCTTGGCCGCCGCCGCGTTGTAGGCGTGCAGCGTTTTCAGTGCCTGCTTCTTGTCAATCTTCAGTTGATCGATCAGGCCTTCGAGCGTGTCCGCGCGGAACGGCTCGCTCGACGAGTAACGCGGCTCCAGCAGATCGAGCACCTTGCTGTCGAAAATCTGGTAGGAGAGGCTCTTCGGCTGCTGCAGGATCATGCCGCCGTATTTGGCGTAGGTGTAAGAATTGAAGTCAGCGCCCTCATCGACCCAGCGGTTGCCCTCGACGTTGAGCATGACGCCCTGCGTATACGAGAGCCGGTTGGTCTTGTCGGTCATATCGCGGCGGCCGTAGTCGGGCGCGGTGGCGACGATCGGCGTGGCATGGCAGCCGCTCCAGTGGCCCCAGGGCATGGCGCCAATGTCGAGCGCCATCTTCAGGCCGTCACCGTAGTTGAAGTTCGAACCGCGCACCTTGGCGTGGTCCCACGGTTTGCCGAGGTAACGCAGGCGCCATTCCGGATTGGTTTCAAAACCACCGCTGCCGAGGATCACCGCCTTGGCAGTCAACGTCTGCAAGCCTTTCGGCGAGCGCACTACCACACCGTTGACGCGGCCGCTTTTGTCCTGCGTGAGGCTGACCACCGCATGGTCATAACGAATATCGACGCCGACCTTCTCGCCGGTCTCGAACCAGGTCTTCGACAGACCAACACCTTCATGCACGGTGCGAATGATGGCGCCGACCGGCCATTTGATCTTGCCGTCGACCTTGATGCCCATGACCGACTGCGCGAGTTCAAATTTGTGGCGGCCGGTGTCCTGCAGCCAGCACATCGCGTCCCACGATTCTTCGATTAGTATCTTCGACAATACCGGGTCGGTGCGGCCATCGGTCACGCGCATCAGGTCTTCGCGGAAAAGTTCTGCGGTGTACGGTTTGACGCCGGCGTGAAAGCCCGGATATTTTTGCTCGACGTCGGGTACGAAGCGGTCGACATCGCTGGCCTTGTTGAAGACGTGACGGAAAATCGCGCCGGAAAAATGCGTGTTGCCGCCGCGCTGTTCCTTCGGCGCTTTTTCAAGCAGCACGACTTTTTTCGCGCCGGCTTCACGCGCCGCCACGGCGGCCGAAAACGCAGCATTGCCGCCACCCACAACGATTACATCGAAACTGCTCATCGACAGCCTCCGTGATTGATCTGAAAGGAAAAACCAGACTTGCGCAAGCGCATTGCATCCAGTTGTATACAATAGTATCCTACTGTCTGATCCAAGGTCAAGAACGGCACCCCGCCGCCCTTTGCGAGATACGTTGATATGCCGACAACACGAGCCAAAACGCCCGCCGCCAAGCGCCAGAACGGCGGCGTTTCGCTGGCCGAGCGCGTCTATGCCGACCTTAAAACGGCGCTGCACACGGCGCACTTCGAACCGGGCGAGCGCATCCGCGAAGAAGCGGTCGCCACATGGCTGAAAGTCAGCCGCACGCCGGTGCGCGAAGCGCTGCGGCGGCTGACCTCGGAAAACCTGCTGGTCTCAACCGAACACGGGCTGGCCGTGCCGCAGCTCAGCCGCAACCAGATCTTCGAGCTCTACGCCATTCGCGAAGTGCTCGAAGGTGCCGCCGCCGCGCTCGCCGCGCGTCATGCCTCGCCCACCGAGGTGGCTTTTCTCAAACAGATCCTGCTCGAACAGGCGGCGGCGAGAACCGACGAAGCGCGCCTGCTCGCCGCGAACAAGGAACTGCACGACTGCATTTACCGTGCGGCCAACAACCGCTATCTCGTCCGTACGCTGCAGTCGCTGCAGGATGAACTCGCGCAGTTGCGCGGCACCACCTTCTCGTGGCCGCAGCGCCCGGGCGAGGCGCTGAAGGAACACAGCGCCATCGTCAACGCAATCGAACGGCACGACGCCGATGCCGCGGAAAAAACGGCGCGCGCGCATGTCGCCGCCGCCCTGCATATCCGTCTGATGATCATGCGACGCGACGTCGAAAAGAAAACCTGAACTGTTTCCGGCGCACGCCCCTGCCGCAGCCGCCGCGTGCCATATGACTTCCCGCGCATCCGCCCTTACAATAGTATGAAAACCTGCCGCATCCGCCGGAATTGAGTGCCACCGGCGGCGCGCGGCCTACCTCCGAGGAGAACAGGCATGAACTTCGACCGCCGCGCGATTGCCGCGCCCACCCGCGAACTCGCCAACTGGGTCTCGACGCTGAAATTCGACGACCTGCCGCAGCGCACGCGCGATGTCGCGCGCATTGCCCTGCTCGACACGCTGGGCGCCGGGCTCTACGGCTTCAACACGCCGTGGACGCAAAAACTGCTGGCGTGGGTGAAACGCGGCGGCAGCGGTACCGAATCGCGTGTCTGGACGGAACAGGCGGCGAGCCTGCGCAGCGCCGATGCCGCACTGGTCAACGGTGTCGCCGTGCACGCCTTCGAACTCGATGATTATCACAACGCCAAGCTGCATTGCGGCGCCGCGGTGATCCCGGCGGCGCTGGCCGTCGCCGAGCGCCTGAACAGCAGCGGCCGCGATCTTCTCACCGCCATCGTTGCCGGCTATGAAGTCATGATCCGCTCGAGCCTTGCATTGAATCCGTCGGCAGCGCGTTTGCGCGGCTGGCACCTTACCGGCGTCACCGGCCCCTTCGGCGCCGCTGCCGCCTGCGCCATATTGCTGAAACTGAATGCGGAAGAAACCGCGTGGGCGCTCGGGCTGGCCGGCACGCAGGGCGCCGGACTGTGGGCCTTCAACGCCGACGGCACCATGAGCAAACGCCTGCATCCGGGCAAGGCCGCGCACTCCGGCGTGCTCGCTGCTGAACTGGCGCAACTCGGCTTCAGCGGGCCGACCTCGATTTACGAATTCGAGGACGGCGGCGTGCTCAAAGCCTTCTCCGATCATTCGGATCCGGCGCCGCTGACACACGATCTGGGCCGCGTCTTTCACGTCGACAACAATTCGATCAAACCGTATTGCTGCTGCGGCAGCACGCACGCCTACATCGACGCCGCGCTGGCGTTGCGCAAGAAGCTTGGCGCGCCGTGGGACACCAGGAAAAAAGTCCGCGCCGGCACCTGCAAGGTGGTCGATGTGCAATGCGGCTTCGATTATGTGCCGAGCTCGGCGCTCAATGCGCAGATGAGCCTGCGTTATGCGGTGGCCGTCGCGCTGATGGATGGTGCGGCGCTGCCGGCACAGTTCACCGACGCCAAAATGAACGACCCGGCCATCGTCGGCCTTGCCCAGGGCATGGAACTGGTACCCGACCCTGAACTCGACAAACTCTACCCGAAGGATTTTGCCGGCTGGGTGGCAGTCGAACACAACGGCACATGGGAACGCGTCGACATTCTGAATCCGACCGGTTCAATCCACGTGCCGATCAACGCCGCCGGTATCACCGAAAAATTCCGTGGCATCAATCCGACGATCGACACCGACGCCATCGCCGCCGTCGCACTGTCAATCGAGAAACACACGGCGCGCGAACTACTCGACCTGCTCACGCGCAAACGTTAACCGGGAGTACCGCATGAAACTCATGAACGCCACCGTCGCACTCGTCACATTCGCCGCCGTGTCTGCCCTGCCGGCACCGGCGGCCGAAGCGCCGAACAAATATCCGACCAAACCGGTGCGCCTGATCGTGCCCTTTGCACCCGGCGGCGGCACCGACATCGTTGCGCGCACGCTGGCAAAAAATCTGACCGAGGCGTTCGGCCAGTCGGTGGTGGTCGACAACCGCGCCGGTGGCGGCGGCACGATAGGCGCGGAAACCACCGTGCGCTCGGCGCCCGACGGCTATACCGTCGCCATGGTGTCCGGCAGCTACGGCACCAACGCCGCGCTGTTCAAACTGCCCTACGATCCGATCAACGACATCACGCCGCTGTCGCTGATCGGCGAAACCGGTTTTCTGGTTTCGCTGCATCCGAGCGTGCAGGCCAAATCGATCAAGGAACTCATCGCGCTTGCCAAGACCAAACCCGGCGGACTCAATTACGGCTCAACCGGCACTGGCGGCATCACCCATCTGGCGACAGAATTGTTCGACATCATGGCCGGCACCAAAATGACCCACGTGCCCTACAAAGGCACCGGCCCGGCGATGGCCGACGTGCTCGGCGGCCAGATCCAGCTGATCTTCGGTGCCATGCCGGCGATGGTGCCGCAGCACAAGAGCGGCCGTCTGCGCGGCATTGCCGTCACCACGGGCAAACGCATCGCCGCCCTGCCGGACATTCCGACCGTCGGTGAAACCCTGCCCGGTTACGAGGCAGTACTCTGGTACGCGGCGTGGGGCCCGAAAAACATGCCGAAGGACATCGTCGTGCGCTGGAACAGCGAAATCGCCAAAGCGATGACAACGCCGGAGTTGAAAGAACGCATGGCCTCGGAAGGACTGGAACCGGCCGGCGGCCCGCCCGAACAGCTACGCGACATGCTCAAACGCGAAATTCCGAAATGGATACGCGTCGTCAAGGAAGCCAACATCAAGTCGATCCAGTAGGTTCGACCGCCGGCGCGGCAGCCCTCAGCCGCCGCGCCGGATCCACTGTTTGATGGCATCGACCGTCTCGCGCTCGATGCCGCGGTAACCGTGGTGCGCGTAAGCCTCGCAGGGGTCGCCTTCCGAAAAACCGCCTTCCATCGTGATCAGTTCCGTGCCATAGGCTTCGTGCGCATGCACGGCGGCGTTGTAGCGCGTGACCCTGCACTGATCATTGCGATGATGCACGATCAACTGGCGGTTTCGATACTCCTTCGCGTCGAACGAGTAAATACTGCTGCCCATCGACGAGGTATGAATCACGCCGGCGATCTTGTCGGCGAGAAAAGCCGCCAGCTTCACGGTGGCGATGGTGCCGCGGCTGGTGCCGATCAGATAAATCTGCGCGCCCGGAAAGCGCGACTTGAGATCGTCCAGCAGCGCCTGCACGCGAGACTCCGACCATGTGGTATTGGTGGCGACCGTGGCGAATTCATCGTCAACAATGAATTCCCGGGCGCGGATCAGAAAATTGCCGCCGAAATCGTATACGACCTTGTCGTTTTCCAGATGTGGATTCATCTGGCCGTTGCCGCCCGGGAACAATATCGTAATGAATTTCGGCTGCCGGTCGCCGTAGTTCAGGACGTACGGCACCACGTCTTCGCCGGCCGACTTTGCCGTCGTAATCAATTCTTCGGCAGCAGCGCAGATTCCACAGGCAGGCAACGCAATCGCCAGAAGCAGCAGGCCGGCGCTTCGTCGCATGCGCTCGCGCAGTGCCGTCATACGTTCATTTGAAGCCGAACAGGCGCGCCGGCGTGTCCCACAGGATCTTCTGCCGCACTTTCGCATCCGGCACCCAACGGTCGAACACCGCGCGCGTCGGGCCGTAGTCCACGCGCAAATCCAGCCGCACGAACGGCCAGTCCGAACCCCACACGCAATTGTCCGGCGTAAATGCCTCGATCAACTGGTGCACGACCGCATTGGTGTCGGCATGCGGCCAGGGTTGATGCGAAAAGCGGAACGGCCCCGAAATCTTGATCACGCCGTTGCCGCTGCGGCCGAGTTCGAGCAGCGCCTTGAAACCGGCGCTCGTCTGCGTTGTCAGCGGATCGCTGCGGCCGCAATGGTCGATCATCACGCGCACGCCGGCTTTTTGCAGAATCGGCATCGCCTCGGCCAGTTGGTCTTTCTGGCACTGGATCTGGCAGAACCAGTTGGCCGCCTTCAACTTGGCCAGCAGTGCGGGCGCACGCGCATCGTGAAGCAGCGCCATACCCTGATTGTGCAGATTGATGCGCACGCCGACCACGCCGCCGTCGTTGAGCCGCGCAATCTCCTTTTCGGAGACATCGTGTTTGACCAGTGCGATGCCCTTCAGCCGCCCTTTGGAACGCGCGATGCCGTCGAGCAGACAGCTGTTGTCGTCGCCATACGGTCCCGCCCCCACCGCCAGCCCGTGCGTAATGCCGTGCGCATCGAACACCGCCAGCACGTTGTCTGCGGTGCCGGCCTGCGAGGGGTGCGGCGTGTAATCGGCGCTAGCCTGATAGGGAAAACGCGCCGGGTCAAAAATATGAAAATGACAATCTGCTGCGGGCATCGTGAACCTCTTCTGAACGAAAGATCGAAATGAAACAGTGCAGCGTTGCGCCTAGCGCACCAGCGCCAGCAGCGTGCCGGCATATTCGGAGGCCATCTCCGGCGTCAGGTGTTCGGCCCGCGATTGATAACGCTTGATCGTTTCGAGCACGAGGCGCGGCCGCGAAGCGAGCGTTTTGAGGAAGGCATCGGCATCAGCAGCAAAACTCGCCTGCGGTAATACCTTGCTCGCCAGCCCGATGGCCGCAGCACGTTCGGCGCTGATTTTTTCCGCCGAATAGATCAGCCAGCTCAGCGCCTTCGAATTGACCTTGCCGAGTGCCGCGCACATCGCCATGGTTGGCGGAATGTCGTGTTCGATTTCGGGAAAGGCGAAACCGGCACCGGATGCGGCGAGCGTGATGTCGCTGCCGACCGCCAGTGCCGCACCGAAACCAAGCGCATCGGCGTGCACCAGCGCCACCACCGGCACCGGCACCTCGGCAATGGCCTGATAGCTGCCGAGTACCGCGCCCATCATCTTGACGCGCACTTCATACGGCGTCATGCCGGCGCGCGACTCGCCCTTGCCGTCGCGACCGCGGCAGAAATGCGGGCCGCGCGCCTCGATGGCAACCACGTTGACGCTGCTGTCGCTGCCGAGTTCGCGCATGAGGCCGGCGAACTGCACCATCATGCCGCGCGTCATCGCGTTGCCCTCCTCCGGACGGTTGAGATCAACGCGCGCAATGGCGCCGTCGCGGCTGACCTTGAATTCGAAATCGCTCATGCTCTCCCCCGGCGTTTGCGCTAAAGGCCGTATTTTATGCGTTATGCGCTTGGCGCGGGCCGCGCGGGCAGGCGCCACGGATCGTGGTAAGGTATTCGCATCGCAAGACGACGGCAGCGCCATGCACGCGACCGCGATCTGCACGGAGGACACCGTATGCCGAAGCCACGCCTGCGCCTGATGATCGCACCCGGCACGCTGCACAGCCGCGGCAGCGACCGCATGGATTTCACGCGCTACGGCCGCAGCGGCAAACCGCGCATGACCGGCGAAGAACTGCTGCCGACGCTGCCCGAACTCGGCGCACTGGCCGACATTGATGTCGACGCCGGCAATCCCCAGGAGATCGCCACCCACGACGAACTGCGCCGGCTCGCCGTCAAAATCGACAAGATACTCAAGGGCGACGAGGTCGACGGCGTCATCTTCGTGCAAGGCACCAACAGTCTCGAAGAGACCGCGTATTTTCTCAATCTGACGGTGCGCAGCGACAAACCCGTCGTCGTCACCGGCGCGCAACGGCCGTATACGGCGCTATCGACCGATGGGCCGCTCAATCTGTTCAATGCAGTGCGCGTTGCCGTCGCCACCGAAACCCGCGGCAAGGGTGTAGTCGTCGTGATGAATGACGAAATCAACGCTGCGCGCGAAGTCACGAAAACGAACACCTATCGCGTGCAGACTTTCCGCAGCCGCGACATCGGGCTGCTCGGTTACGCCGATCCCGACCGTGTCGTCTATTACCGCGCGCCGTTGCGGCGGCATACGGCGGACAGCGAATTCGACATCAACGCCATTACCCAGATGCCGGCGGTCGATGTGCTCTACGTGCATGCCGGCTGCCGCGCCGGGCTGGCCGAAGCGGCACTGGCCGGCGGCGCGCGTGGCATCGTCATCGCCGGCTCGGGCGCCGGTTCGACCGGCAATCTTGCGGCCGAAATCAATGCAATCGTCGCCGCCAGACGCGCCGTCGTCGTGCAAAGTTCACGCGTCGGCGAAGGCCGCGTACTGCGCGAAAACAACTGGAGCGAAACAGGCATGGTCGCGGCCGACAATCTGCCGCCGCACAAGGCGGCGATCCTGCTTTCACTGGCGCTGACCAAAACAAACGATCCCGATGAAATTCAAAAGCGGTTCGATACCTACTGAGGAGATTGCATGAGAAACGTCCTGTTCGCCTTGATGTTCGTGTTTACCGGCGTTGCATACGCACAACCCGCGCCGATGCAGCGCTCGGCCAATCTGCCCGAACTCGATTACCGCCCGGTGGCCGATGTGTTCAATCTGCCGGCGCACGTGAATTTCGGCTCGACCTCCAGCGTGGCGGTCAATTCCAAAGGCAACATCATCGTGCTCAACCGCGGCCCGCAGCCGCTGATGGAGTTCGATGCCAGCGGCAAATTCATCCGCGCCTTCGGCGAGGGCCTGTTCGCGCGGCCGCACGGCCTGCGCATCGATGCCGAGGACAACATCTGGGCCACCGACGGCGGCGACCACGTCGTCTACAAATTTAACCGCGAGGGCCGCATCCAGATGGTGCTCGGCGTGAAAGGCACCGCGGGCGAATGGCATCCGGTGACGCCGCTGCGGCTGTTCACCGAACCCAACGACATCGCGATTGCCGGTAATGGCGACATCTACATCACGCAGGGCCACGGCGGCAAGGGTGAGAACCGTGTACTGCGCTTCGACAAAAACGGCAATCATCTGAAGAGCTGGGGCAAACGCGGCACGGGGCCGGGCGAGTTCGACGCGCCGCATGGCGTTGCTGTCGATGACAAAGGCCTCGTTTACATCGCCGACCGCGGTAACAAACGCATCCAGATTTTCGATGCCGACGGCAACTTCTTAAAGGAATGGCCGCTCTTTGGCACGCCCTGCGGCCTCGTCATCCAGAGCGGCAGTGTATGGCTGGCCAACGGCCACGCCGGGCAGATCATTCAGCTCGACATGAACGGCAAGGTACTCGGCATCACCGGTTCGCAGGGTAAGGCATTGGGCCAATATGGCGAGGCGCACTTCATCGCCATGACCGCGAAGAACGAAATGTACGTTGCCGACACGCTGAACTGGCGTGTCACCAAACTCGTGAAGAAATAATTCTAGGCTGCGCTCTTCACCGCGACGTGGCTGGTGAGCTGCAGCGTGATGTCGCGCCGCACCTGGTTGAAGTCCACCGCCGACACATCGCGCGGCCGCGCCAGCGGCACCACCGCGTCGTTCTCGATGCGGCCGGGGCCGGCGGTCATGACGACGATGCGATCCGACAGCACCACCGCCTCTTCCACCGAATGCGTGACGAAGATCACCGTGACCTTGGTGCGCTCCCAGATCTCCAGCAGTTCCTGCTGCAGTTTCTCGCGCGTCAGCGCATCGAGTGCGCCGAAGGGTTCGTCCATCAGCAGCACTTCGCAATCGTTGGCCAGTACCCGCGCGATGGCCACACGCTGTTTCATGCCGCCCGACAACTGGCTCGGGTAGTAGTCGGCAAACTTCGTCAGACCGACCATTTCGGTGTAATGCATCGATAATTCATCGAGCTTTTCTTTCGGCAGCCCGCGCTGGCGAGGACCGAAACCGATGTTCTCTTTTACCGTCAGCCAGGGGAACAGCGCGAAGTCCTGAAACACCATGCCGCGTTCCGGGCCCGGCGCCGCGATCAGCGTGCCGTACATCTCGACCGCACCGGTGGTCGCCGTCTCGAAGCCGGCGATGATACGCAGCAGCGTCGACTTGCCGCAGCCGGAAGCGCCGATCAGACAGATGAACTCACCCTTGTTGATGGTCAGATTGACGTCGCGCAACGCCTCGACCGTCTGCCCGCCGATGGTAAAACGCTTGCCCAGCCCGCGCACCGCAAGGATGGGCCTGGCGCTGCGGTGCGGCGCGGATTCGTGTGCGGCTTCAGACATTGTGTTGCGGGCTCCAGCGCAGCAAACGGTTGTTCAAGGCCACGATCAAACGGTCGGTGACGAAACCGGCGATGCCGATGACGATCATGCCGGCGATCACCAGATCCGTTCGCGACAGCGTGCGGCCGTCCATGATCACTGCGCCCAGGCCCTGCGGCACGCCGGTCATTTCGCCGACGACGATCAGGATCCAGGAAAAGCCGTGACCGAGGCGCAAGCCATTGAAAATCGACGGCGTGGCCGCCGGCAGCACCACCTGACGGAACAACGAACCGCCGGTGCAGCCGAGCATGGAGGCGGCTTCGAACAGTTTGTTGTCGACCGAACGCACGCCGAAGGTGGTGTTCAGCACAATCGGATAAAAGGCACCGAGGAAAACCAGAAAAATCGCCGCGTTCGGTCCGAGACCGAAAAAAATCATCGACAGCGGCAGCCATGCGGTGACCGGGACCGGCCGCAGGATCTGCAACGTCGGATCGATCAGCTTGCGCACGAAGGGAATGCGTCCCACCATCAACCCCAGCGGAATGCCGACCAGCGCCGCGGCAAAAAATCCGCCGTAAACCCGCTGCACCGATTTCCAGAAATGAATGTGCAGGGTGCCGCTGAAGGCATCGTCGTAGATGCCGCCAAAGGCCAGGTCGTAGAGCATGATGCAGACGTCCTGCGGCAGCGGGATCAGCCGCGTGCCGCTGACGCGCACGCCGACGTGCCAGGCCGCCACCAACGCGACCGGCACGATCAGCGGTATCAACCAGTGTTTGAGCGACTGCATCATGCGGTCCGACTATTTTGTTTTCGCCAGCGCGCTGACGAAACTGGTGTCGATGAATTTGGTGTAATCGGGCAGCGCGCGGATCTGTTTCTTGTCGAGCATTTCCGAGCCGTAGTACTTGGCACGCGTCACCCAGTCGGCATCGACATTCCACGTCAACTCCACATTGGGTGCGGCGATTTCGATGGTCGGTTTCGGCTGACCGAGTTTCTGCGCCGCCATCTCGACGAAGGCCGCGCGGTTGGCCATCGCGTATTCGGTGGCCTTGCGATGGATGGTCAGGAACACTTTCACCAGTTCCGGATTTTCCTTCGTCATACTTTCATGCGTTGTCATCACCATGTTGACCGAACCGGTCGGCGTGCTGTACGGGTACTCGACAATCTTGCCAACCCCCTTGGCGAGGCTGATTGACGGCCCTGGTTCGGCGCCGACATAGGCGTCGATATCGCCGCGTTCGAGTGCCGCCGGCATGTCGCTGAAGGCGACGCGGATCGGCTGGATGTCCTTGATCGACAGGCCTTCCATCTTCAGGCGGTCGAGGATCACCACCTCCTGCGTCGAGCCCGGCAGAATGGCGACCTTCTTGCCCTTGAGGTCCTTGATCGTGCTGATGCCGGAGTTCACCCCCGAGACCACTGCCATACCGCGGTTGCACTGCGCACCGATGATGACCACCGGTTCACCGGCCGCGCCACCGAGCGTGGCGGCGGCAAGACCGTAAGTGCCGAAATCCACCGAGCGCGTCACCACGGCGTTCTTGCCGTCGGTCGGCGTTTCATACGGAAACACCTCGATCTTGTAACCGGGCGGCGTGAATTTTTCGTAGAAGTACGGCGTGATGGCGTGGATCAGTTTCAGCGTGCCGACTTTGATCACCCGGTCCGCCGACCACACCGGCGCACTCAACCCCATTGCCAGCACTGCGGCGGCCCACAACGAAACCACGATAGATTTGCTCTTCAGCATGACTCTCTCCTGTCAGATCGCCCGGTTGCAGGCGTACTCAACCTGCTACGCAAGCGGCGTGCCATGCTGATACAGCGGGGCTTTGCACGAATCCGGATAAGAATGCGCCCACTATTGGTGCGCGAAGTATTTTGGTGCACCTGATTGAAGCGGGCGCACCTAAATGGAGACCAACTCCAGCAGAAGACGCGTCAGCGCGCCGTCAGCGCCGGTAAGTTGCTCCAGTATGGTGAAATGATTGCAGGCATCGATACGCAGCGCTCGTCCCGGCAAGCCGGCCGCCGCGCGTGCCGCTGCATAGTCCTGCGACTGGCGCTGCAGTTCGGGCAGTTCGGCAGCCCCATAGGCAATCATCAGCGGCGCAGCCACGCTCTGCAATTGATACAGCGGGCTCAGGCGTTCAACATCGTCCGCATTCAAACCAAGCTTTGCATTGAGATAACACCGGCGCATGGGTTCGAGATCGTAGATGCCGCTGATGGCGAGCCCGCCGCGCACCGCCGGCTCGGCCATGCACATCGCCGTGAGATGGCCGCCGGCCGACCAGCCCGAAACATAAATACGCGAAACATCCGCGCCGTATGCGTGCGCATGCGCGGCCAGCCACGCGATTGCCGCGCGCACTTCGCCGATAATGCCGTCAAGCGTGATGTCAGGCGCCAGTGTGTAACCGATCACGGCGACGTGTATGCCATGCGCGAGCGGCCCTTCGGCGACAAACGAAAACGTTTCCTTGGCACGCATCTGCCAGTAACCGCCGTGGATGAAGACCAGCAGCGGTGCACCCCGGGCGCCGGCAAAATAATCGATACGGTTGCGCGGCGCAGTACCGTAACGCAGATCGAGCGCGGTGGCGCGGGTGCGCCGCAGTTCCGCACTGCGCGCATCGAATGCCGCCAGCAGGCGCGCGCTGTCGGCAACGGCGCGTGTGTTGTCGTACGCCGTATCGAGCGCCGCCGTGTCCATGCCGCGATACACGCTGTTCAAATTACGTCCCCGCCGATTCAACCGATGACATCATCAAAGCAAGCGCCGCGCCATCCGCACCGGTTTGGCATGCGCATTGCTTACTCCACGCAGATTATGCGATAAAGAACATCATGCCCGTCCACTATAACCTTGCCCTGTCCGTGCTGCGTGATCGCCTGCGCAGTGGCGAACTTACACCCACCACACTCGCCCGCGACGTGCTCGCCGCCGCCGGCGACGGCGACCGTCATCACGCCTGGATCTGCCGTGTGCCCGACGCCGCCGTTCTCGCACGCGCACAGGCGCTTGAAGCGGACGCTACGGCACGCGCCCTGCCTTTGTATGGCATTCCCTTCGCCGTCAAAGACAACATCGATGTTGCCGGCCTGCCGACCACCGCGGCCTGCCCTGCCTACAGTTACGTGGCGCCGCGCCATGCCACCGTCGTGCAGCGCCTGCTCGACGCCGGCGCCATCCTGATCGGCAAAACCAATCTAGACCAGTTTGCCACCGGCCTCGTCGGCACACGCTCGCCCTACGGCGCCGGTCTTAACGCTTTCAACCCGGCCTATATTTCCGGCGGTTCGAGTTCCGGCTCCGCCATTGCCGTCGCGCTGAATCTCGTCAGCTTTGCAATCGGCACCGACACCGCGGGTTCCGGCCGCGTGCCGGCCGGCTTCAACAATATCGTCGGCCTCAAACCGACCCGCGGCCTGCTCAGCACCGCCGGCGTGGTGCCGGCCTGCCGCTCGCTCGACTGCGTTTCCATTTTCGCGCTGACCGTATCGGATGCCGCAGATGTATTTTCGGTAGCGCGCGGCTTCGATGCCGCCGATGTGTATTCACGCCCGCCGCAACCATCGCTGCATCTGCCGGCAAACGGCCTGCGCTGCGGCGTGCCGCGCGCAGATCAGCTTGAGTTCTGCGGCGACACGGAAAGCAAACGCCTGTTCGAACTGGCTGTCCAGCGCATCGTCGCGGCCGGCGCCACAGCGGTCGAAATCGATTACAGCCCGTTGCGCGAAACTGCCGCACTGCTGTATCAGGGCCCGTGGATCGCCGAACGCATGGCGGCGATCGGCGATTTTTTCGCGCAACACGGCGACGCCATGCTGCCGGTCACGCGCGACATCATCGGCAGTGCGAGCGCGCATACCGCCAGCGATACCTTTAAAGCACTCTACCGTCTTGAAGAACTCAGGCGCCGCGCCGCCGCCGGGTTCGCGAAAATCGACATACTGGCGGTACCGACCGCGCCGACGATTTACACCGTCGCGCAGGTCGAGGCCGATCCGCTCAAACTCAATTCGAATCTCGGTTACTACACCAACTTCGTCAACCTGCTCGATCTCGCCGCCATCGCCGTGCCCGCCGGCATGCGCAAGGATGGCCTGCCCAACGGTATCACGCTGATCGCGCCGGCGCACAGCGAACCGTTGTTGTGCGAACTCGGTGACCGTTTGCAGCACGCCAGTGGCCTCCCTCTGGGCGCGACGCAATTTGTGCAGCCTGCGGCAGCGCGTAGCTGGCGTGATGACGGAGGTGACGCCATGGTGCGCGTCGCGGTTGTCGGCGCGCATCTCTCAGGCATGCCGCTGAACCAGCAGCTGACCGAACGCAGTGCGCAGCTTGAACGCGCCACGCGTACCGCCCCCAACTATCAGTTCTATTTGCTGCCGGAGACGACGCCGCCCAAACCCGGACTCGTACGCTGCGCAGCAGGAGCAGGACATCGCATCGAAGTCGAGGTCTGGCGCATGCCGGTTGCACACTACGGCAGTTTCGTCGCTGAGATTCCAGCGCCGCTCGGCATCGGCACGCTGATACTCGAGGACGGTTCCTGCGTGCAGGGATTTCTGTGTGAAGCGACGGCCATCGCCGGTGCGCGCAATATTTCCGCCTTCGGCAGTTGGCGCAAATTCATCGCCGCCGTGTGAGGTATACGGCGGGCATACGGCGGCGCAACAATTATTTTTTAATAAGAAATTTTTTGCCCGTTGCGGCTTACCGCGCACCGCCGCAGCGGACCCGCCGCGCGTGGCCTGTCATCCCGGCAATCGCGTGCTGCGATGCGTCAAGCGCAGTGTTTGCCCTGCGTCAACATTCCATCGTTTTACCGGCGTATTCTGGCGCGAGATTCAGTCGCATGAATCCGGAGAAGCACCGCAGCGGAATTGTTGAAAGGGGCGACGCGATGATCACCAACGCGATACGCAGTGCCACCAGTGAAGACGAAGTGCTGTTTGTGCTGACCAGTTACGTTGAAGCGGCACGCCTGAGCGGGCGCTTTCATTTTCTCTCCGAACGCGTAACCGCACTGCCGCTGGAGGACGCCGGCGACGTCAGCTCGCGCCTGACTAATCTGCTCTTCGAGCTCGACCTCGCCTCGCGCAGCCTCGACGATTACACCCGTGACGTTCTGCACGAGGCCGTGCATATCTTCGGTCACGCGGCGGAACAGATCCACGACATCAGGCACCGGCAGCACAACCAGCTCGCGGCCTGAACGCCGCGCGTTCGCATTAAACGCCGCCCCCCTCGACCGCGCAGCCGTCGGCGCGCCAGCGCAGCATGCCGCCGGCAAGATTGGCAATCTCGGCAAATCCCGCCTTCTGCAGCAGCGTCACCGCCTGCGCTGAGCGCGCGCCCGAGCGGCACACCGCAACCACCGGCTTGTCGCGACTGAGTTCACCGGCGCGCTGCGCCAGCTCACCAAGCGGCATCAACTTCGCGCCGGCAATATGGCCGAGCGCGCTGTTGAATTCCGCCGCTTCGCGCACGTCCACGATCTCGACACGGTCACCGAGTTCCTCCAGCGCCTGCGGCTGGATCTCCCAGATGCCGCCGAAGGTAAACGTCAGATTGCCCCATTGCGGCTCGGCCATGTCGGGCAACGAGCCTTCGGGGCGGCCGCATTGCAGATTGGCCGGCACCGCGATATCCATCTTCTTCGGATGCGGCAGACCGAGATTTTTCATGTAGCCGCAGAAGTCCTCGACGCTGACATCGCCGCCCAGCCGCGGGTTGTGCCGGCGCTCTTCGTCAACGCTGGTCACGGTCAGACCGCGGTAATCGTGGGCCGGATACAACAGGCAGGCGCCCGGCAGCGAAAAAATCTGCTCGCGCACCGAACGGAACATCGAGCGCGCATCGCCCTGCTGAAAATCGGTGCGCCCGCTGCCGCGGATCAGCATGCAATCACCGGTAAACGCCATCGACTGGTCATCGAGCACGTAGGTCATGCAGCCGTTGGTGTGCCCGGGCGTCGCGCGCGCCTCCAGATGGCGCGTGCCAAACGGCACGTGATCGCCATGCTGCAGCAAGCGATCCGCCCCCGCCGCACCGCTCACCGCCGCCAGCGCCGTTCTGCTGCCGAGTTTTTGCTTGAGCAGCCATGCACCCGTCACATGGTCGGCGTGCACATGGGTCTCCAGTGTCCACATCAGCTTGAGCCCGAGCTCGCCAAGCAGCGCCGCATCGCGATGCACCTGTTCGAAAACCGGATCGATCAGCAGCGCTTCTTTGCTGCGGCTGTCGCCGAGCAGATAGGTGTAGGTCGACGACGGCGCATCGAACAACTGGCGGAAGATCAGCATGGCGCGCAATCCGAAAAAGCAGGAAGCTAATTCTGCACGGCCGGGCTGCGGTCGCGCAAGCAATTGCGTTATGATTCCATCTCAAGCCGCGCACAGATGCGGCGAATGCACGAACGACTTCCCCATACATCCCCTGATCGACACCAATGAACACCATCACCGAACAATTTATCGACCACGTAATCGCCGTCGATTACGACACGCTGCCGCCGGCCGCCATCGAGATGGCGCGTCAGGTTACGCTCGACGGCATCGCCGTGATCCTCGCCGGCTCGACCGAACCGCTGGGTGTCGGCCGTATCTCCACCGCTTATGTGCGCGAAATGGGCGGCAATCCGCAGGCGAGCGTCATCACCGGTGGTTTCAAAACGTCGATGGCCAACGCCGCCTATGCCAACGGCACCATGGCGCACGCGCTCGATTTCGACAACACCTGGTATCCGCTCAATCATCCGACTTCGCCGACGCTGCCGGTGGTGCTGGCAATTGCCGAACATTACAAAATGCCCGGCCGCAAGATCATCGAAGCCCTCGTCGCCGCATTTGAAGTACAGGGCCGCGTGCGCCTTGCTGCTACGGGCCTGAAAACCGGCACCGGCTTTCACAAGCCCGGCACCACCGGCACTTTCGGCGCCACCGCCGCCGCGACAAAAATGCTCGGCCTCGACAAACAACAAACGCTGATGGCCTTCGGGCTGGCCGGTTCGCGCGCCGGCAGCCTCTCGATCAACACCGGTTCGATGACCAAGTCATCACACTCGGGCCACGCCGCGCGCATGGGCCTCGAATGCAGCGTGCTGGCGAAAATGGGCTGGACGGCGAGTGCTGACGTTTTCGGGCCGAAGGGCTTCTTCGACACCTTTCTGCACGGTGACGCTGAACCCGACCTGCTGGTGAAGGATTTCGGCACACCCTTCCGCATGGTCGATCCCGGTGTGGGCTTCAAGAAACACCCGAGCAATTACTTTACACACCGGCCGATCGACGCGGCACTGGCCTTGCGCGAGGAACACGCGCTGAAGGCAGAACAGATTGCGCGCGTGACGGTGACCTTCCCGCGTTTTGAATACGTCAACCGCCCGCAACCCGAGACCGGGCTCGACGGCAAGTTCAGCGTGCAGTATACGACGGCGCTGGCCCTGCTTGACGGCGAAATCAGCGTCGATTCGTTCACCAACGAACGGCGTTTCGCACCCGACATCGTCGCGCTGCTGCCGAAGATCGAACTGCGCATTGACGACAACATCCCGGCCGACTTCGATCATATGCACGTGATAGTCGACGTCGCCACCATCGATGGGCGCATGCTGTCGAAGAAAATCGAAAAACTGTCTGGCTGGATCGGTCTGCCGTTGACGCGCGAACAACGCCTGAAAAAGTTCTATTCTTGCTCGCGCCGCGTGCTTGACGACGGCGCCGCCAACCGCGTGCTCGAAGCGGTCGAGAAACTGGAAACGCTACCCGATATAACGGACATCATGGGCATACTGCGCTGCGACGGTGGCGTGAAATGAGCCAACGTTACAAAGTCGCCGTTGTCGGCGCCGGCATCAGCAACAGCCCCGACGGCCGCGAACGCTGGGCAGTGCGCGCCCACCTGCCGGCATTGAAGGCATTGCCCGATTTGTTCGAAACGGTCGCCGTATGCACCACGCGCATGGAAACCGCCAACGCCGCGGCGCAGAAATTTGGCGTGCCGCATGCCTATGACAGCGTCGAACGTATGTTCGCCGAACATCCCGAAATCGACATCGTCTGCGTCAGCGTGCGGCCCTCAGTGCATCATGAAGTCGTGATGGCTGCGTTAAGGGCCGGCAAACACGTCTACTGCGAACATCCGCTTGGTGTCAACACGCAGCAGGCGCGCGAGATGTTCGAACTGGCGCGCGCGAAGAACGTGCGCACCATCGTCGGTCACGAATATCATTACGAACCGGCGGCGCTGCAGATGGCCGAGATGGTGCGCGACGGTTACATCGGCAAACCGCTTACCTTCAACATTACTTACTTCGTCAGCAACTACATCGCACCGCGTCCCTCGCACCGCCAATGGCTGTTTCAGGCGGAAATGGGCGGGCATCCGGGCTATCGCAGCGGCCACAGTCTCGAACGCGCCACCTCGATTCTCGGCCGAGATATCGACAAAATCTGCGCCGAACTCGCCGTGCTGGTGCCGGAACGCGCCAACCTTGACGGCGGCGAACCGATTCGCAGTAATCAGGTCGAGAACATGAATTACCTGTTGCGCACGGCGGACGGCGTAATCGGCACCATGCAGGTGTCGTTCACCGCCTGGTTCGGCACTGGCAGCCGCTTCGAGCTTTACGGCAGCGACGGCATGCTGATGCTCGATACGGTTGAGTTGTCGAACTGGGACAAAAAAACCGGCCAGGGCGATCCGCCGCGCGGCGAACTGCGTTTGTTCGGCGCGCACGCCGATCTCGCACAGATGATGAAGGACCCGATCGCCCCCGAGCGCCTCGAAAGGCGTTTCACCGAAATCCCGCTCGACGACAAGCACATTTACGTCAAGGGCATCGACCGCGGCCGCGCCACTTTTCTCGTCGCGCAGACGTGGACGGCGTTTCACAAGGCCATCGGCGAAGGCCACGATGGATCACCGAGCTTTCGCGACGAACTGAAAATCCACTGCGTGTGGGATGCCACGGAGAAATCCGTCGCGGAGGAACGCTGGATCAAAGTCGATTACAGCAAGGTCGGCAAATAATCATGCGGGCACGTCACGGTTTGTCGTTGTGCGCACTGCTGGTTGCGGCTTCGGTAGCCGCGGCGACCGACGATTATCCGAACAAGGCGATCCGTTTCATCATGCCCTACCCGATCGGCGGCAGCATCGACATCGCCGGCCGCATGGTGGCGCAGCGTCTCGCCGACAATCTCGGCCAGGCGGTGGTGGTCGATAACCGCACCGGCGCCGGCGGCATCGTCGGCACCGAAACCGGCGCACATGCCGCGCCCGACGGTTACACGCTGCTGATGGCTGGCACCGGCACGTTGGCGTTAAGCCCCAGCCTGCAGAAGAACCTGCCCTACGATCCCAACAAGGATTTCACGCCGGTCACGCTGCTGGTTACGATTCCCTATGTGGTGGTCGTGCATCCCTCCTTAAAGGCCGGCAACATGCGCGAGCTGATTGCACTGGCAAAAGCCCGGCCCAATGAAATCAATTACGGTTCCGGCGGCAGCGGTAGCGCACCGCATCTCGCCGCCGAACTGTTCAAAACCATGGCCGGCGTAAAGATCACCCATGTGCCGTACAAAGGCAGCACGCCGGCGATCACCGACACCATGAGTGGACAGGTGCAACTCACTTTCACCGGCATTCCCTCGGTGATGACGCAGATGAAAGCCGGCCGTCTGCGTCCGATCGGCGTTACCAGCGCAAAACGCGCCGCCGCGCTGCCGGAGGTGCCGACCATCGCCGAATCCGGCGTGCCGGGTTATGAAGTCAATCCGTGGTTTGGCGTGTTATTGCCGGCCCGCGCACCGCAGCCCCTAGTCGCGCGCATCAATGCCGAGATATTGAAGGTGCTGCAATTGCAGGCCACGCGCGAACGTTTCGCCGCCGAAGGTTTCGAAGCCGCCGGCAACACGCCTGCGCAGTTCGCTGCTTACATCAAGTCCGAGCAGGTGAAGTGGGCGAAGGTGATCAAGGACGCGGGCATACGCGCCGACTGAATCAGTCGAACTTCGCGTCCGACGCGCGGATGACCTTGCCGATGCGCGTGTGTTCTTTCTTGATATACGCCGCGAATTCCTCGGGTGAGTTACCGACCGGTATCACACCTTCGAACGACAGGCGCTCGATGATGTCCGGCGCTTTAATGGCGGCGACCGCTTCCTTGTTGAGCAGATTGATGATCGCGCGCGGCGTGCCGGCCGGCGCCGACAATCCGTACCAGGAACCCGCCTCGTAATCCTTGAGGCCCGTGGCTTCGGCAACGGTCGGTATGTCGGGCTGCGACGGCGCGCGCTTCGCACTGGTCGTGCCAATGGCGCGCAGCTTGCCCGCCTTGACGTGCGGCATCATCGCCACCGCACTCGAAAACATCAGCGGCACCTGGCCGCTCAATACATCGGTCAGCGCCGGCGCCAGGCCTTTGTACGGCACGTGTGTCAGTTTGATGCCCGCCATCATGATGAACAGTTCCGTCGCCAGATGCGTCGAACTGCCGATGCCGTTGGAGGCGTAATTCACCTGCCCGGGCTTGGCTTTCGCCAGCGCAATCAGGTCTTTCATCGATTTCACTGGCAGCGAAGGATGCACCACCACCAGCAACGGCGCCTGCGCGAGCAGGCTGATCGGTTCGAAATCCTTAAGCGGATCATAGGGTGGTTTCTTTTGCACGTTGGGAATGATCGCCATCGTCGCCACATTGGAAAGCAGCAGCGTGTAACCGTCGGGCGGCGCCTTCGCCGCCATTTCCGCCGCAATCATGCCGCCCGCACCCGGCCGGTTGTCGATGGCGAACTGCTGCTTCAGCGCAAGCGTCAGCTTCTGCCCGATCATGCGTGCCATGGTGTCGTTGCCGCCGCCGGGCGCCTGCGGCACCAGCATGCGGATGGCTTTGGTCGGGTAGGTTTGCGCCTGCGCGCCCGTCGCCAACGCAGCAAAAATTACGAATGCAAAAAATCCTGATTTCATGGGTTCTCTTCCTGCGGATATCAATGTTTGGCCAGCAACTGCGCCAGCTTCGCCGCATCGTCGAGTTTCTCGATATTCAAAACCATATCGCACAACTCCTCCACCTGCGCCTTTGGCAGTACGCGCGACGCCAGTTTTACGAATTTTCCGACGACCTCGGCATCGCTGCCGAAATCCACCTTGTGGCGCCCGATCTCGCGCGTACGTTCCATTTTTGTGCCGTCTTTCAAATGCACTTCAAGGCGCAGCATCTGGCGGAACTTCGGCCCGCGCGCCGTGATCGCCGGATCGTGGATCACCTCGACTTTTTCGGCGAGCGCCATGCGCGCCGGATCGGTCAGTTTTTCTTCGGTGAACTGATCGACAAAGCAGTCGCCTTCGATCAACTCGGTCGCCACGCAAAATGACAGATTCATCTGCGCCGCGGTGAACCCCTGCGGCACGTATTTCCAGCCCGAGTGTTCGACCGTCGCCTGCGGCCCGTAGACCACCACCTTCGCGACCTCGTCCGCGGTAAACGGCCGGTCGGCGCGAAAATCACGGATCAGATCGAGCGCGGTGTGATTGCTGCCGACGCAGGAATAAAACTTCAGCCGCACGCCCATCGCCTGCCACACCTTGCCGTAGCCGGCGGTGAGTTCGTCGATCTTGAAACGATCGGTCGAACGGGAAAACGTCGTGCAAAAGCCGCCGTATTCGCTTTCGAACACGTTGACGATGCCGGTGAAACCGGCGTCGGCAAACTGCGCGCCGTAGAGCCCGCTCTGCGCCGCGCGTCCTGAATGCATGCGTTTGACCATCGAGCCGAACTGCGCGGCCATCAGGCCGCTGGCCTGGGTGCCGGCGATGCCGAGTGCGTGCACCGTCTTGTCGACATCGAGTTTCAATCCGCGCGCCGCGCTCGCCGCTGCGGCAAACACGCCGGCGGTGGCGCCCGAATGCCAGCCCTGCGCGATGTGCTCGTTGCCCATGCAAATGCCGACGCGCGGGCCGACTTCATAGCCGGTAATCGCCGCTGTCAGAAATTCGCGCCCACTCATGCCGGGCCGCCCTTCGGCAATCGAAATCAGCGGCGGCAAGACGACCGAGCCGCAGTGCAGGATGCCGAGCAAATGCGTGTCGTCGAGCTCAAAACCCTGCACCTGGGTGCCGTTGACCAGCGCCGCGTGCGGCGCCGAGAGTTTTTTGTCGGTGCCCCACACCGCACAATTGCGTGTGGAATCCAGTACGCCGAGCCTGTTCTGCAGAATGCGGCTCCACTGCAGATCCGCGCCGAAGAGACCGCAGCCCAGCGCGTCGAGGATCAGACGCTTGGCGCGATGCCTGACTTCTTCGGGAATTTGTTCGTATTGGAGGTTGGCGACAAATTTTGCGACGCCGCGCGTGGCGGGATTATCCGTGTGACCTTCGCTCAAAATCTTCTCCGATGCAATTTTCTGCTTATTTGGCCAGACCGATTTCGGTCAGGATCGCCTTGGTCTCTTCGTATTCCGCCTTCCAGAATTTCGCAGTCTCGGCGCTGTTGCGATAAACGTTCTCGATCTGGTTGCGTTCAAGTTCACGTTTCCAGTCTTCGCTTTTGGTCGCCTTGCCGAGCACGTCGTCCCAAAACGCAATCTGCGCCGCCGTCATGCCTTTCGGCCCTGCGATCCCGCGCCAGACTTCGTTGACACTGTTGACGCCGAGTTCCTTCCACGTCGGCACCTGTGCCAGCGCGCCGCGGCCGCGCTGCGGCGCCGAAATCGCCAGCAGGCGCACCTTGCCTGCCGCGAGCATCTCCATCACGTTCGACGCCGGCGCCGATTCCATATCGAGGTGGCCGCCGATCACCGCCATGGTGCCGTCACCGGCCGAGTTGAACGACACGGTCTTGAGTTTTTTCACATCCACGCCGGCCGTCTTCATGGCATGCGCGAATGCGGTATGCGCGGCGTTGCCCGGCGCGGTGCCGATCGAGACGCTGAGCGAGGCAGGGTCTTTCTTCAGCCGCTCGACCACATCGCGACCGGTCTTCAGCGGCGAATCCGCACGCACGACAATCGCTTCGTATTCCACCCCCAACACCGCAAGCGGCGTGAAATCGGCGTAACCGAATTGCGTGCGGCCTGAAATCTGGTTGCTCAAAAGCGTCGGCGCCACCACCATGACCACACGCCCGTCGCCCGGCCGCGTGTTGATGAAAGCCAGTCCGACCGCGCCGCCGCCGCCCGGCTTGTTGACGACGGTGACCGGCACTTCGAA
>JANXSE010000071.1 GCA_025356695.1 Betaproteobacteria bacterium | reverse complement strand
ATGACGAAACGGTCTTCGTAGTTGGCGATCGCCATCACGCGGTACATGTCCTCGACCTCGGCCTGCGTGATACCGACCTGCTCCAGCACGGCCAGGTTGGTGCGCCCGTTCACGTGCTTGTCACGCTGGTAGGCACGCATGGCAAGCATGCGCTCGAGCGCGCGCACCACCGGCACCGTGTCGCCGGCGGTCAGCAGGTTGGCCAGGTACTTCACCGGTATGCGCAACTGGTTGACGTCCGGGATTTCACCATTGGTGCCGACCTGCCCCGCATTGGCGGCGGCCGAGATGGGAGACAACGGCGGCACGTACCAGACCATCGGCAAGGTGCGGTATTCGGGATGCAGCGGCAAGGCGACTTTCCACTGCACCGCCATCTTGTAGACCGGGCTGATACACGCTGCTTCCATCCATTTGTCGGGGATGCCGTCGATACGTGCCTGGGCGATGACCTTCGGATCATGCGGATCCAGGAAGATGTCGAGTTGCGCCGGATACAGATCACGATCGTGTTCCACGCTGGCAGCCTCCTGGATGCGGTCCGCGTCGTACAGCAGCACGCCCAGGTAACGGATGCGGCCGACGCAGGTTTCGCTGCACACCGTCGGCTCGCCGGCCTCGATGCGCGGGTAGCAGAAAGTGCATTTCTCGGCCTTGCCGCTTTTCCAGTTGTAGTAAATCTTCTTGTAGGGGCAGCCCGAGACGCACATGCGCCAGCCGCGGCACTTGTCCTGGTCGATCAGGACGATGCCGTCCTCCTCGCGCTTGTAGATCGCACCCGAGGGACAGACCGCCGCGCAGGCCGGGTTGAGGCAGTGCTCGCACAGGCGCGGCAGATACATCATGAAGGTGCTCTCGAACTCGCCGTAAATATCCTTCTGGATGTCGTCGAAGTTTTTATCCTTGCTGCGTTTGGAAAATTCTCGGCGGCGAATTTTCGAAGCGCAGCAAGGACAAGAACTTCGACGACATCCAGAAGGACATCTACGGCCAGTTCGAAAACACCTTCATGATGTACCTGCCGCGCCTCTGCGAGCATTGTCTCAATCCGGCGTGCGTGGCGAGCTGTCCCTCGGGCTCGATCTACAAGCGCGAGGAGGACGGCATCGTGCTGATCGACCAGGACAAGTGCCGCGGCTGGCGCATGTGTGTCAGCGGCTGCCCGTACAAGAAGATTTACTACAATTGGAAAAGTGGCAAGGCCGAGAAGTGCATCTTCTGCTTCCCGCGCATCGAAGCCGGTCAGCCGACTGTCTGCTCGGAAACCTGCGTCGGCCGCATCCGTTATCTCGGCGTTTTGTTGTATGACGCCGATCGTATTCAGGCAGCCGCCAGCGTCGAGCACGACCGCGATCTGTATCAGGCGCAGCTCGATATTTTTCTCGACCCGAATGATCCCAAGGTCATCGCACAGGCTGCCGTCGACGGCATTCCCGACAAGTGGATGGAAGCCGCGCGTGCGAGCCCGGTCTACAAGATGGCGGTGCAATGGAAGGTGGCGCTGCCGCTGCATCCGGAATACCGCACGCTGCCGATGGTCTGGTACGTGCCGCCGCTGTCGCCGATCAGCGCTGCCGCCAACGCCGGGCAGTTGCAGGCCAACGGCGCGATCCCCGATGTCAACCAGCTGCGCATTCCGGTCAAGTATCTGGCCAACCTGCTGACCGCCGGCGACACCGCACCGGTGGTGCGCGCGCTCGACCGCATGCTGGCGATGCGCGCCTACCAGCGCGAAAAGCATGTTGAGCAGCGCATCAACACCGCGGCGCTTGAACAGGTCGGCATGACGCAGCTGGAGGTGGAAGAAATGTACCGTGTGATGGCGATCGCCAATTACGAAGACCGTTTCGTCATTCCGAGCACGCACCGTGAATACGCCGAGAACACCTTCAATGTGCGCGGCGGCTGCGGCTTTTCGTTCGGCAACGGCTGCTCGGAAGGCACCGGCGAGACCAGCCTGTTCGGCAGCGAGAAGAAACGCACCATTCCTATCAAGCTGGAGGTCTGATCATGTCGGCTTTTGCAAAACCGGTAGCGGCTTCCGGCAGCCTGCGTGTGTTGGCGGCGCTGTTGAGTTATCCGGACGCCGCGATGCGCGGTCACCTGCCGGAGATGCGTGAAATTCTGCGCGACGAGGCCGCGCTGTGCGCCGCCCGTCACGCCGAACTCGACGTCCTGATCGATGCGCTCGCTAACGCCGATTCGCTGGAAACCGAAGCCAACTACGTCGAGCTGTTCGACCGTGGTCGTGGCACCTCGCTGCATTTGTTCGAGCATGTGCACGGCGATTCGCGCGAGCGCGGTCCGGCCATGATCGATCTCGCGCAGACGTACGAAAAAGCCGGGCTGTATCTGGCGCCCAATGAGTTGCCGGACTATCTGCCCGCCGTGCTGGAGTTCGTTTCTACCCAGCCGCCTGTCGAAGCGCGCAGCTTTCTGGGCGAGATGGCGCATATCTTCAACGCCATCTTCAGCGCGCTGCAGCAGCGCGAAAGCCCGTACGCCAGCGTGCTCGGGGCATTGCTCGAACTGGCGGGCGAAAAAGCGCAGGCCGTGGCGCTTGCCGCCGAACCGCCGCTGGATGAAAGCTGGGCCGAGCCGCTGGTGTTCGAGGGTTGTTCGACCAAGGGGCAGGCCCGGCCCGGCCAGCCGCAACCGATACACATAGTCCGCAATAGCGCCAAATCAGGAGTGGCCATATGAACGCTTTTCAGTCCTATCTGCATACCTTCCTGTTCGGTTCCTACCCGTACATCTGCATGGTGGTGTTTCTCGCCGGCAGCCTGGCGCGCTTCGACCGCGATCAATACACCTGGAAGAGCGATTCGTCGCAACTGCTGCGCACCGGCATGCTGCGCTGGGGCAGCAACCTGTTCCATATCGGCATCCTGTTTCTTTTTTTCGGCCACTTTGTGGGCCTGCTGACGCCGCACTGGGTCTACGAACCCTTCATCAGTCCGGCCAACAAACAAATGCTCGCCATCATCGCCGGCGGTGTCGCCGGGTTTCTCTGTTTCATCGGTCTTTCCCTGCTGATCTACCGCCGCATGTTTGATCCGAGGATCCGGCTGACCAGTCATCGTACCGATCTGGCCATTCTGATTATCCTGTGGACTCAGCTGACCTTCGGGCTGATCACTCTGCCGCTCTCCATCTCGCATGCCGATGGCAGCGTGATGCTGGTGCTGGCCGACTGGGCGCAACGCGTGATGACCTTTCGCGCCGGCGCTGCTGAAGGCCTGATCCCGCTGGCGTGGCCGTACAAAGTGCACATCGTGCTGGGGATGACGATCTTCCTGCTGTTTCCGTTCAGCCGGCTGGTGCATGTGTGGAGCGGTTTTGCCTCGCTCGGTTACCTGTTTCGTCCGTACCAGATCGTGCGCAGCCGCCGACTGAATCTTCCCGCCGGTCACAACCAGCCGCGCGCCCGCATCTGAAAGCGATTGATGACTATCGATACTATGACCGCTCATCCAGTGGCCCGCATCAACGGGGTAGCGCTGAACGCACCCGCCGAGGCTCTTTCTGTCGAAGCATTGCGTCAACGTGCCTGCACCGAGTTGCTGCGGCAGGCCGCGCAGTCCGCCGCCCTGCTGGCTGCAAGCGACATTGCGTTCGCCGACGGCGTGATCAGCGAAGCGGCCAGTGACGCCATCGATAAACTGCTTGAGCAGAACCTGAATGTGCCCGACCCCTCGGCCGAAGCCTGCCGCCGCTACTACGAGGCCCATCGCAGCAATTATCGAACCGGTCAACGGGTGCGCGCGCGTCACATACTCTTTGCGGTAACGCCGGGTGTCGATGTGGCCGCGCTGCGCAAGCAGGCGGAGCCGATATTTCTCGAGGTGCGCTGCCATGATGCACAGGCTGCGGATGCATTTGCCGCAGCGGCGCGCCAGTGGTCGAACTGCCCCAGCGGCGAACAGGGTGGCGAGCTGGGCTGGCTGACGCGTGATGATTGCGCGCCGGAGTTTGCGCGCGAATTGTTCGGTCACATCGAGGTGGGTGTGCTGCCGCGTCTGGTGCATACCCGCTTCGGCCTGCATATCGTCGAGGTGCTCGAACGCGAACCGGGCGTCACGCAAACGTTCGCATCGGTGCAGGGAGCAATCGCCATGACGCTGCGTCAACAGGCGTATGTGACCGCGCTGCGACAATATCTTCGTTTGCTCGCCGGTGCGGCCGTCGTCGAGGGCGTTGAACTCGATTCGTCCGACATGCCATTGGTGCAATAACAATGAATATTTCGACCTTCGATGATCTGCTTTGTGCTGCGCGCCGGCAGCCGGAGCCGCAACGTTTGCTGTTTGTGTTTGCCAATGCCGTGCTGCCCGACGACAGCACACCCGAACAACGCGCCGGCTTTGCGGTCGGGCAGGGCGGTGCTCTTATGCCCGTCATGTCCGTGGACAAAACCCCCGATGAGCTGCAAACATTTGCCGCGCTGGAAGCAGAGTCGCGGCAGTTCGGCGCCGACTGGGCGATCGTGTTCGCGGCCAGCCTTGGCGGCCGCGAGGGTCGCGCGCCAAGCAGCACGGAAGCCGACCATGCGCTGCAGCAGATGATCGAATCGATCAAGACGGGTGCGTTCGACCGGTTTATTCCATTTGACCGGCAGGGCCAGTGCTTGCTGTTTGAATAGGCCGTTCGCACAACGCGGGGCACGCGATGGCAGCGATCGCTACCAATTTGCCGGTATTTGGAACGTCCCGCTCAGAGGAGCCAGGGCATCGCTTTCCGGTGGCGTTGTTCGAACGCTTCGATCTCCTTGCCGTATTGCATGACCAGCCCGATATCGTCGAGGCCCTTGAGCAGACGCTCTTTTGAGTTCGCATCGATATCGAAGGCATATTGCGCGCCGTCCGGGCCGGTAACTTTTTGCGCTTCAAGATCGATGCTGATGGCGGCACCCGGTTCCGCATTCAGCTGCGCACGCAGTGTTGCGCAGACTGCGTCGGGCAGCACCACCGGCAGCATGCCGTTTTGCAGTTCGTTGCCGTAGTGAATATCGCCGAAGGACGGCGCGATCACGCAGCGGATGCCGAAGTCGTACATGACATAGACCGCCGCTTCGCGCGACGAGCCGCAACCGAAATTCGTCGCGGCGACCAGAATTTTTGCCTGCCGATAAGCAGATTTGTTCAGCACGAAGTCCGGGTTTTCGCTGCCGTCGGCATTGAAGCGGATGTCGTGAAAGGCGAGTTTGTCGTAGCCGGGCCCGCGCAGCTTGCGCAGAAAGCGGCCGGGAATAATCTTGTCGGTGTCGACATTCGCCATGTCGAGCGGTGCGGCAACCGCGGTCAGTTTGGTAAAGGCTTCCATCTCAGGCTCCCGCCATCAGTTTGCGCACGTCGGTGAGTTTGCCGGTCACCGCGGCGGCGGCCACCATCGCCGGACTCATCAAATGGGTGCGCGCGCCTTTACCCTGACGGCCTTCGAAGTTACGGTTCGACGTTGACGCACAGCGCTCACCCGCGGGAACCGTATCGCCGCTCATCGCTACGCAGCTTGAACAACCGGAAGCGCGCCATTCGAAACCGGCGTCCTTGAAAATGCGGTCGAGGCCTTCGGCTTCGGCCTGACGCTTAATCGTGGTCGAACCCGGCGAGACCCAGCCCTTGACGACGATCTTGCGGCCTTTGAGTACGACAGCGGCGGCGCGCAAATCGTCGAGACGGCCGTTGGTGCAGGTACCGATGAAGGCGTTGTCGATTTTGATGTCGGCGAGCGGCATGCCCGGTGTGAGGCCCATGTATTTCACTGCCTGTTCGAGTTGCGCGCGTTGTTCGGCGGTCGTGCCGCGCGCCGGATCGGGCACCGTCGCGCCGATCATCAACGCTTGTTCGGGGCTGGTGCCCCAGGTCACCATCGGTTCAAGTTTCGAGACGTCTAGTAACACTTCTTTGTCGAAACGCGCGCCGTCATCGCTCGGCAGGCTGCGCCAGTAGTCCAGTGCCTGATCCCACAACGCATCTTTGGGCGCGTACTGGCGGCCGTTGAGATAAGCGTAAGTCGTGTCGTCGGGCGCGACCATGCCGCAACGCGCGCCGGCTTCAATCGACATATTGCAGACGGTGAGACGGCCTTCCATCGACAGCGCGCGCATCGCCGAGCCGGCGTACTCGATGGCATGGCCGGTGGCGCCGGCGGTACCGATTTTCGCAATGATGGCGAGGATGATGTCTTTGGCGGTAACGCCGGCCGGTATCGCGCCGTCGACCGTGATGCGCATGAGTTTCGGTTTTTTCTGCCACAGGCATTGCGTGGCGAGTATCTGTTTGAGTTGCGAAGCGCCGAGTCCGAAGGCAATCGCACCGAAGGCGCCGTGCGTCGAGGTGTGCGAATCGGCGACCGTGATGACGAGCCCCGGCTGTGTGATGCCGAGTTCGGGGCCGATCACATGCACGATGCCCTGCTGCGGACTGTCGAGATCGTAATAGCGGTCGATGTCGTTGGCGGCGACATTCTTCGCCAAGAGATCGACCATGTTGCGCATTTCCGGATCGGTGACGGCGGCAATGCCCTGCTCGCGGTTGCGCGTCGGCGCATAGTGATCGGCCACCGCGATCGTTTGCCGCGGCTTCCTGACCTTGCGGCCGTCGCGCGCCAGTGCGCCAAACGCATGGAACGAACCTTCGTGCACGAAGTTGCGGTCGATGTGCAGCAGGCATTCGTTGCCGCCGCGGGTGACGATGACGTGGCGGTCCCAGATTTTTTCGAACATCGTTTGCGGCATGAGGATGCTTTCCTAGAGTCCGGCGCGCTGGTCGTCGGGCACGCCGTAGCGCTTTTCAAGTTCCTGGATTTCCGGCAGGCCGGCGACTTCGGTGAACTGCTTGAAGGTTGCCACCTTGTCGCGCATATGCGCGATCGAGCCGGTCTTCTTCAGTTCGGAGAGCAGGTTCTGCATTGCCGGTATCGCGGCGAGTATCACCCAGTTCGGGTAGATCGCCAGCTTGAAACCGATGCGGCCGAGTTCGTCGGCCGGCAGGTCCGGCGTCTTGCCGCTGGCCGCCATGTTGTACAAGAGCGGCATGCCCTTGAAATAGTTGGCCACGCGCTCCACCTGTTCACGGCCGACTGGTGCTTCGATGAACAACATGTCGGCACCGGCTTCGCGATAACGTTCGCCGCGTTCGATTGCAGCGTCGATGCCTTCAACCGCAATCGCATCGCTGCGCGCAATAACAACGAAATCCGGATCGCGCCGCGCATCACAGGCGGCCTTGATTTTGGCCACCATCTCGGTGGTCGGGATGACTTTTTTGCCGGCGAGATGGCCGCAGCGTTTCGGCCATGACTGGTCTTCGATGTGCACGCCGGCCACGCCGGCTTTTTCGTAGTCGCGGATGGTGCGCCGCGTGTTGATCGGATTGCCGTAGCCGGTGTCGGCGTCAGCGATCACCGGCAGGTTTGAGGCATCGACAATGCGGCTGGCGTTGTCGATCATTTCCGTCGCGGTCAAGAGGCCGACATCGGGCATGCCGAGCCGCGTGATGCTGGTGCCGAAGCCCGTCATGTAAACGGCGTCGAAGCCGCCCATGGCGACGAGCCGCGCGGCGAGGCCGTCGGCGACACCGGGCGCGACGATGCAGCCGGGACGGGAGAGCAGGGCGCGCAGGCGTGAAGTCATGCGTTCCATGTGGATTCCTTAACTCGCGGCGCGAATGCGCGGCCGTGCGGTGAATTTGAAATCGACGTCGGCGAGTTTTTCCGTCGACCACAGCGCGTCGAGCAGTTTGCGCGCATCGGCGCCGCCGAGCACCGGTTCGGCGAGCTCGAGATATTTCTCGTTCAACTCGTCGTCGGTCAGCGGCATTTCGGGGTCGCCCTTGCGCGTCGGCTGGAAATATTTGTGCACCGTGCCATCGTTCAATTCCACCTCGATGTGCGCGGCGCGCTGGGTCGGATAATTTTTCGACAATTCCGGATCGGTGGCGACTTCGATTTTCGACAGCAGCGCGCGCACGTTCGGGTCGTTCATGCGTTCCTCGGAAAATGCCACCAGCCGCACGCTGCCGTGCACCAGCGCATGCGCGGTTACGTACTGCACGCTGAATTTCGCCTGATAATCGCCTTCAGGATTGGCGTTGTTGACGATGTCGGTGCCGGCCTTGTAGGTGGCGATTTTCATGCGTTTGATGTCGCTCGATTTGAAGCCGTACGTCTTCTGCAGATGCAGCGCACCGTCGATCGGCGCGAAAGTGTGGCCGCAGCAGCCGTGGTTCTTGAAGGTCATGACGACGATGTTGTAACGCTTGCCAAGATCGCGTGTAGCCTTGCTCCAGTCGACGGTGGTGCTCATCGCGTTGCCGAAACCGACTTCGCCCTCGAGGATGTCTGTGGCGCCGGTCATGCCTTTCGCCGCCGCCATCGCGGCGAGCGCGCCGACTTCGGCGGCGTGGCCGCTGTGCAACGGTTTCGACATCGCCTGCATGCGATAGGCCTGTTGCAGGCCGGCGGCCATGGTGGCGACGGTCGCCAGCGCGTGCGCGATCTGCGTGGCGTTCAGCTTGAGGATGGTGGCCACCGCGGCGGCGGTGCCGAAGGAGCCGATGGTGCCCGTGGTGTGCCAGTACTTGTAATGCGAGGGCATCACCGATTCGCCGATGCGCGTCGAGATTTCATAACCGACGATGACGCCGCGCAGAAACAGTTCGCCGGAAGCGCCGGTGGCCTGCGCCGCGGCGAGTGCGGCGGCGATGATCGGGCTGCCCGGGTGGTAACCGGCGTCGCGATAGATGTCGTCGAATTCGACCGAGTGCGAAGCGGCGCCGTTGATCAGTGCGGCGGCGCGGATAGTGGCGGCGCGGCCGGAGGCGAGGCGCGCCTTGCCGTGATCGAGATCTTCGGCCAGCGCTTGTTCAAGCACGGTCGCCGGCGTAACGAGACTGCCGGGCAGCAGGCTCGCATACCAGTCGATCACCGCGCGCTTGGCGTGATGCCAGACTTCCGGCGGCAGTTTCGAGGTTTGTTCCTTGACGGCGTATTCGGCGAGTTGGTGTACCAGCATGCTGTTCTCCTCACATGAACTGAAAATCTGAAAACGGCAATTTAGCCACAGTCGCGTAGGGTGCGCACCGCGCACGCGTTACTGCGGTGAATGGTGCGCGGTGCGCACCCTACGAACTGAATCAGTTAAGAACGGACATTCTCTGCAAACACGATCAGACCGTCCACCGCGACTACGCCCTGGCCCTCGGCTTTGACAATCAGCGGATTAATTTCGGCCTCGGCCACCGGGCGCTCCGGCAGGCAGGCGAGTTGCGACATCGCCGCCACCGCCTGCGCCAGCGCTTCACAATCGCCGCGCGGCAGGCCGCGATAACCGCGAATCACGGCGAGGCCCTGCACTTCTTCCACCATGCCGCGCGCGGTGTCGACATCGACCGGCGCCAGACGGATCGAAACATCTTTATAGATTTCGGCAAGGATGCCACCGACACCGAGCACTACCGCCGGCCCGACCTGCGAATCGCGGCGGAAACCGAGGATGACTTCGGCCAAGCCCTTTTCCATGCGCTGTACGAGGATGCCGTTCAACTTCGCTTGCGGATGGCTCTTGCCGATGCGTTCGAGAATTTGTTTGGCCGTTGCGGCGAGTTGATTCGCATCGCCGATGTTGAGCGCGACACCGCCGGCATCCGTCTTGTGCAGGATGTCTGGCGAGAGAATTTTGGCGACGACGGGAAAACCGACATTCGTCTTCTGCGCCGGATCGGTGATGACTTCAGATTGTGCCGGCGCGATGCCCAGTGTGCCGAACACCTTGCAGGCGTCGTATTCGTTGACGGTTTTGCCGGGCATGGACTTGAGCAGGGCCGTGGCGGCGCCGAGTCGCGCGCTGTCGGCTGCAGGCATGTGCGCCGGTTCCACCCAGTCGCGCCAGGCGCGGATCGCGTCGGCACAGGCCTCCGGTGTGCGAAAACCTGCCAGATTATTTTCGGCGAGCAGTTTCAGCGAAGCCTCGGCATGCGGCGCCAGAAACACCGCGATCGGTTTGCCGTGGCGGTCGGCCTCGATCAGTGGTTCGATCGCGACTTGCGGCATGAATTGCGCCGAACTGCCGGCCACCGCCAGCACCATGTCGCAATGATCGGAGGCGAGCAGCGCGTTGAGCACGCCGCTGTAGATTTCTTTTTTCGCACCGGCGAGCGTGAGATCGGTCAGTCGCGCGCCGGAGATCTTGATGTTTTTTTGCGCCAGCGTGTCGATCACTTCTTTGCTCGGTGCGACGACATCGATGCCGAGCGTGCCAAGGCGGTCGGCCACGGCGGCTGCACCGCCGCCGGTGGTGGTCATCACGGCGACGCGATGACGGCGCGCCGGTTTCTGGCCGCGCAGCATTGGCGGCAGTTCGAACAGGTTTTCCAGCGTTTCGACGCGCACGATGCCGTGCGCGCGGAAGAAGGCGTCGGCTACGACATCGTCGCCGGCGAGTGCGCCGGTGTGCGAGGCGGCGAGGTCCTGACCAACGCTGGAGCGGCCGAGCTTGTAGACGATCATCGGTTTGCCGGCTGCACAGGCCCGGCGCGCTGCGCGCGCGAGGTGTTCGGCGCCGCGGATGGTTTCCATGAACAGCAGAATGGCCTCGGTATGCGGATCGTCGACCAGGCAATCAGCGATCTCACCGACACCGAGATCGCATTCGTTGCCGACCGAAATCAGTTTCGAGAAGCCGACGCCGCGGCCAAGACCGCGCGACAGGAGGCCGCCCATCATGCTGCCCGACTGTGAAACGATGGCGAGCGGGCCGGGCGTGACATCAAGTTTTTCCAGCACTGCATTGACCGACAGCGCGCACGGCGGGTTGCTGCTGAAAAGCCCGATGCAGTTCGGGCCGATCAAACGCACGCCGCCTTTTTTGGCGATGGCGACGAGTTTTTCCTGCTTGACGCGGCCGGCGGGGCCGGTCTCGGCGAAGCCGTCGCTGTAGATGGTGACGACGGGCACTTTCTTTTCGACGCATTGAACGAGTGCGGCTTCCACCGCGTCGGTCGGCACCATGATGAAGGCGTGATCGATTTTGTCGGGCACGGCGAGAATGCTCGGATAGGCTTTTTCACCCAGCACTTCGTCGCGGCCTGGATTGACCGGAATGATCTTGCCTGGATATTTGTACTGGCGCAGAAAGCGCTGCGGGCGCGAGGTGTACTTTTTCGGATCGCCGGAAGCGCCGATCAGCGCGATGGTGCGCGGGGCAAATAACAGTTGTGCAAGTTTGTTGCTCATTTCCGGAACAGTCCTCAGGATTTGGCGGGTTTGGCAGGATTGGGCGGGCGCTGCGAGAAGCTGCGTTCGAACACGCTCTCGGCGATGCGGTTTTTCAGAATTTCGATCGAGCCACCGGCGATCATCCAGCCGCGGCATTTGCGGAAGCAGTACTCGACCAGCGTTTCCTCGGTGTAGCCCATGCCGCCCATGATTTGCATCGCCTCATTGCAGAGGTCGAAGCCAGCCAGGTTACAAAACGCTTTGGCGACGGCGGTATCTTCACCAGACGGAATGCCGTTGACCGCATTAGCGACAGCGCGATAGATCAGCAACTGGCCGGCGTCGAGTTTGATTTTCATGTCAGCGAATTTCCACTGCAGACCCTGAAACTCGCACAGCAGTTTTCCGAACTGCTTGCGCTGCATCGCCCACTGTCGCGCCTGTTCGTAGGCGTAACGGCCGAGGGCGAGTGAGCGCGCGGTGTTGCCGATGCGCTCGACGTTGAAGCCGGCAATTTGTTTCTTGAAACCGCCTTCTTTCAGCAGCACGTCTTCGGGACCGACATAGACATTGTCGAGATAGGTCTGCACCCATTCCTCGCCGTTGAAGAATTTTGCCGCCTTGCCCTGGCGGAAACCTGCGGCATTGCGCGGGATCAGCACCGAGCCGATACCGCCGACCCCCGGCCCGAAGCGCACATAGGTCAGCATCATCTCGGCAACCGAGGCATGTGTTTGAAAAACTTTGACGCCGTTGATGCGCCAGCCGTCGCCGTCGGGTGTGGCGGTGGTGGTCAGATCGGTGACCGCGCTGCCGGCGTCGGGTTCGGTCATGCCGACGCAGGTCACGGCCTCGCCGGCGAGGATGCGCGTGAGGTAGCGTTTTTTCTGCTCCGGCGTGCCATATTCAGCGAGCACGCGCACCGGACCAAAGTTGCCGGCCTGGATGACGTCGGCGCTGCGCGGACACACCGCGGCAATCTCTTCGATGGCGATGATGGCATCCATCAGCGTGCCGCCTTGGCCGCCGTCGGCCTCCGGCATGGCAATGCCCATCAGGCCCTGCTCGGCCATCAGCTTTGCGACATCGAAAGGATGTTCGGCCTGATGCGCGCGTTCAAGCGCGCCTTTGGCGAGATGTTTTTCGGCGAAGCCGCGCACCGCGGTGCGAAACATTTCCTGTTCTTCGCTCAGCTTGAAATCCATGGTTATCTTCCTTGCGTAAGTGGTGCGGTGCCCGTCTGTAGTCGCAGCTAGTCCGGCTTCATGCCGGTCGCTTTCACGACCTTGGCGAAGTGTCCCGTCATCTTCTTGATGTAATCGGTGAATTCCTGCGGCGTCATGCTGACGAGTTCGGCGCCCTGGCTCGAGGCCTTGTCCCTGGCTTCCGGGTTCTTCGCAATTTTGGCGATTTCAGCAGCGAGCCGGTTGACGATGGCCGGCGGTGTGCCGGCCGGCGCCAGCACACCGTTCCATGCACCGACGTCGAAGCCGGGGTAACCGGATTCGGCCACCGTCGGCACCTCCGGCAGTGCGGGTGAACGGCGCGGGCTGCCGATGGCGATGGCGCGCAAACGGCCGGCCTGCACCAGCGGCATCGCCGGCGGCATCGTCGAGAACGTCATCTGTACTTCGCCGCCCAGCAGCGCAGTGAGCTGTCCGGCGGTGCCTTTGTACGGCACCTGCACGATGTTGACGCCGGCCATCAGCTTTAACAGTTCGGCGCCGAAGTGCGCCGAGGCGCCGGTGGTGCCCGAGGCGTAATTGAGTTTGCCGGGCTGTGCTTTGGCAAGTTCAACCAGATCTTTCACCGATTTCACCGGCAGCGACGGATTGACCAGGAGCAGACTGTGCGTCAACGCGACCAGACTGACCGGCGCGAAATCCTTCAGCACATCGTACGGCAGCTTTTTGTGCAGGCTGGGCAGCACCGAATGGCTGGTGTTGGTCATCAGGATCGTATAACCGTCGGGCTGCGCTTTGGCCAAGGTCTCGGTGGCGATGATGCCGCCGCCGCCGGGCTTGTTGTCAATGACGACGGTCTGGCCGAGCGCCTCGCCGAGGCCTTGCGCGAAAGTGCGCGCCAGCAGATCGGTGCCGCCGCCCGGCGCCGAAATCGCCAGCATGCGGATCGGCTTGCCCGGATAGGCCTGCGCCAGCGTGAGAGCCGGCGCGGCGATGGCGAGTGCAACAATGATGTGACCAACGCGCATTACGCCACCAGCAGCGCGCGCAGTTTACGCACGTCGTTCAATTTATCGAGAGACCACACTGCGTCGCACAGTTTGCGCGCGCGCGATGCGCCGAGGATGGGCGCGAGCAAATCGTAACTCTTGGTGTCGACTTCCCTGCGCGTCATCGGATTGTCGCTGGTGCCGCGCACGGCTTTGGTGTGATGACGCAGTTTGCGGCCGTCCTTCAGCGTGAGTTCGACGATACCCTGGCGGCTGGGCATGGCCTTCGACAGCGCGTCGTCGCCGAACAACTGGATGCGTTTGCGCAGTGCGAGCACTTTCGGATCGCGCATGCGCTTTTCGTCGTGCGACGATTTGAAAGTGACGGTGCTGTCGAGCAGCATCACTGCGCACATGTGCTGCATGCAGATGTCGGGCATGTGGCGGTTGTCGACCGTGTTGGCACCCTGGTGCGCGACGCGCACCACGAGTTTCTCGACATCGGCGGCCTTGATGCCGTGTTCTTCGATGAGATCAAGCAGCGAATCGAGTGGCGCCTGGATCGGCGAGCCGACCGACCAGCGTTTAATGTTGGTGTTCATGATCTCGTAGGTGGAGCCGAGTCCGCGCACCAGTTCCTTGATGTTTGGCTTGCGGCCGTAGGCGACGAAGAAGTTGCGCTCGCCGGCGAAAATGTCGTCAACGCCGGTGAAGCCGTGCGCCACCATCGAGGCCGAGGTCACGCCGTTGCGCGCCGGCATGCCGCCGAAGTCGAAGGATTTCTCGATGTGTTCGGCGTCGCGCATCCAGCACGACACACCCGACGCCTGCTGCGAGGTGTACGACAGCAGATGGCGCGCTTGGCGTTCGTCGAAGTGGCACAGCGCAGCGGCGGCGGCAGCGGCGCCGAACATCGGGCCGAAGCTGTGGGTCGAGTGGCCGTCTTCACGGAATTCGTAGGCGTTGAGCGACAGGTTGATGCGTGTGCCGATGTCGTAGCCCAGCGCAACGGCACGCAGCAGCGCGGCGCCGCCGGCGCGTTCGCGTTCGCCCATGGCGAGCGCGGCCGGCACGATCGCACAACCGGGGTGGCAGAGCGACGGTGCATGCGAATCATCGGTTTCGTCGGCGTGGCCCAGCATGCCGTTGGCGAGCGCCGCGGTGGCCGCGGTGGTGACGATGCGGCTGCCGGCGATTACGGCTTCGGGTTTGCCGCCCAGCGTTTTGGCATAGGAGATCGCCTTGCGGCCCGGCAGCAGGCGCGACCCGGACACCATCGCCGCCAGCGTATCGAGGATGTGGTGTTTGGTTTTTTCGACGACTTTGGCCGGTAGTGCTTTGCGCGGCGCGGCCGCAATATAGGCACTGACCTTCTGCATGACCGGTGAAATGGCTGGTTTTGATTTGTTTTTCATTTGGAGTGTCCGTGAGTCGGTTGAATGTGGAGTTCGGGTTCAGTGTGCCGCTTGCGGCACGGTGCCGCGCGCCACAGCGGCCGCGTCGGCGAGCGTTTCCGCCGACCAGCACAAGTCGATCAATGTGCCGGCTTCGGCGGGCGCCAGCACGCCGTCGGTGAGGCTGCGGAATTTTTCTTCGAGGTCTTTGTCGCTCATTGGGCGTGCTAGCGTGCCGAGCGCGTTCTCGACGGTTTTGGCGAATCTGCGGCCGTCGTTCAGCGTGACAGTGATACGCGCCTGGATTTTTTTCAATGCGGCGTCCGGCGCGACGGTCACTTTGCGGCGCAGCGCCACTACGCGTTCATCGTTGACCGCCGCGGTGGCGAACTGCGGTTCGCCGGCGGCGCCGAAGACGATCGCCGTGGCGGCGGCGTGGAAGATGCTGAATTTCCCCTGGAGACCCGTCTGCGGTTCCTTGATCGCCGTGAGTTCCATGACGATCGGGCACACCGTGAGATCGACGCCCGCGATGTCCTGCGGCTGCAGCCCGTGTTCATTGCGCAGCTGTATGCAACCGTCGATGGCGGCATGCACAACGAGGCCGCAGGCGTAGGGTTTGTACATGTTCGACATCAACTCGAAGCGCGTGCCGAGTTCGCCGGTGATGACGTCGGGATCGAAGCGCGTCGAAGTGACATGCGCCCAGCCGCGTTCGCCTTCGATCGCGTTGTTCGCACTGGTGAAGTTCTTTGATGCCATCAGTGCCGCGGTCATGCCGCCCTGGGCAGCGCGGCCTGGATGCAGGCTCTTGCACATCGAACCGAACATTTCGCGCAGGCCCGAGGATTGCGTCGCCGCAATGCCGAGCGCCCAGCGCATCTGCTGTTCATTGAGTCCGAGCAGTTTGCCGGTGGCGGCCGCGGCGCCGAAGATGCCGGCGGTGCCGGTGATGTGCCAGCCGCGGTCGTAGTGTTCGGGAAACACCGACAGCGCGATGCGGCACTCGGTTTCGACACCCAGCACGAAGGCATGGATCAGATCGGCGCCGCTGATTTGGCGCCATTCGGCAAAGGCGAGCAGCGCAGGCCACAGCGGGGCGCTCGTGTGCACCGCGCGCGCATGCGTGTCGTCGTAGTCGAGCACATGGGTGCTGATGCCGTTGATCAGCGCGGCCTGCAATGCGTCGAGACGTTCGCTGCGGCCGAACACCGCGGCCTGCGGCGGCCCGGAAAAATCCTTGATTGCGGCCAGTGCATTTTCGACGGTTTCGTGCCGCGCGCTGCCGATCGCGCAGCCGAGGCAGTTGAGCAGCGCGCGCGCGGCTTCGTGCCGGACATTCTGCGGGATGTCCGCAAAACGGGCGTTGACGATATAGCGCGCGAGTATGCCGGTGACGTCGTTCATTCGGCTTTGATGCCGGCCGCCTTGATGATGACGGTCCATTTGGCGATGTCGGATTTGATGCGCGCGGCGAATTCTTCGGCGCTGCTGCCAAGCGGGTCGGCGCCCTGTGCGATCAACTGGTCGGCGACGGCCCTGGTCTGTGCGATGCGGCGCAGCTCGCTGCTCAGTTTGTTGATGATGTCGCGCGGCGTGCCGGTCGGCGCCAGCACGCCAAACCAGGTTACCGAGTCGAAACCGGGCATGCCGTTTTCGGCGATGGTCGGAATCGCCGGTGCGGCAGCGCTGCGTTTGACGCTGCTGATGGCCACCGCACGCAATCGACCGGATGCGACATAAGGTAGCACCGACAGGGTATTGGCGAACATCATCGAGACCTGACCGGCGATGAGGTCGGTCACCGCCGGCGGCGTGCCTTTGTACGGAATATGCGTGATGTCGATCTTTGCCTGCTGCTTGAACATTTCCATGGCCAGATGCGGGCTGCCGCCGTTGCCGGTCGAGGCATACAGCAGCTGGCCGGGTTTGGCCTTTGCCATCGCGATCAGTTCTTTGACAGTTTTCACCGGCAATGACGGGTGTACCACCAGCACGAACGGTGCCGCGGCCACCATCGAAATCGGCTCAAGGTCTTTGACGAGGTTGTAGTTGAGCCTTGCATAGAGCGCCTGGCTGCTGGCCACCGAGGCCGGCGTGAACAGCAGGGTGTAACCGTCGGGCGGCGCGTGCGCTGCCACCTCGGAGCCCAGATTGCCGGAAGCGCCGGCGCGATTGTCGATGACAAACTGCTGGCCCAACGCGTCGGCCAGCCTCGGCATGACGGTGCGCGCGACGATATCGACGCCGGCGCCCGGCGGAAACGACACCACGACGCGCACCGGCTTGGCCGGATAAGTTTGCGCGCCGGTGGCGGAAGTCAGTAGCGCCAGTGCAAGGGCGCCGACGGAATGGAGTCTGGACATGGTGCGGTTCGCGGCCTTGAGTGCCGCGAACAGGGCTGGTTGAAAGGTTTCGACGGGCGCTGCCCGGCTTATGTTGCCGCCGCGTAGGCTGTTGCAGCCACCCTTTTCTAGAGGGGAATTTTAGCAGCAGGGCCAGACGCCCACAATCGAGCCGTGGCGCGGCTTGCGTGGCGACAAGAGCGCGGACGGCGCGATCCGGCGCGCGCGTCGACCGCAAAAACCACAGTGCGCGCGTGGTGGTCTGTACATGCGGATACGTTAAAATGGCGGCTTCTTCAACTGTCATGGGATGTCACAAACGTGGGCAAGATTTCTGTCGGTATCGTCATGGGCAGCACCAGCGACTGGGATGTGATGAAACACGCCGCCCAGCAACTCAAGGATTTTGGCATCAGCTACGATGCGCGCGCACTCTCGGCGCACCGCTCGCCGGATCTGCTGTTTGAGTGGATTGAAGAATGCGAGAAGAACGGCGTGCAATGTTTTATCGCGGGCGCCGGCGGTGCCGCGCATCTGGCCGGCGTGGTGGCGGCAAAAACGCAGCTGCCGGTGCTGGCGGTGCCGATGCCGTCGAAGCATCTGCAGGGCCTCGATTCGCTGCTCTCGATGGTGCAGATGCCCAAGGGCATCCCGGTGGCGACGTTTGCCATCGGTGACGCCGGTTCGGCCAACGCCGGTCTCTTTGCAGTGGCGGTGCTGGCACTGGGCGACAAGGCGGTTGCCGACAAACTTGCCGCCTTCCGCCGCAAGCAGACCGAAGCAGTCAAGAACGCCAAACTGCCCGACTAAACGGCGCTGTTGCAGTTCAACAGCATTTAAATCTCCGTAAGGATACGAAACGTGGCTAACGACGCAATTCTCGAAACCAATCTGAAAAGCCTGCCCTTTCTGCATCGCGGCAAGGTGCGCGACCTCTATGCTGTCGGCGACGACAAACTGCTGGTGGTGCAGACCGACCGCCTGTCGGCGTTCGACGTGATTCTGTCCGATCCGATTCCGGGCAAGGGTGCGGTGCTGACCGAAATGTCGTATTACTGGTTCAAGAAACTCGGTCACGTGATTCCGAACCATCTCACCGGCATCGCGCCGGAAACCGTGGTGGCGGCAAACGAACGCGAGCAGGTCGCCGGTCGCGCCATGGTCGTGCACAAGTTCAAGCCGCTGATGATCGAAGCGGTGGTGCGCGGTTACATCATTGGCTCGGGCTGGAAGGATTATCAGAAAACCGGCAAGGTCTGTGGCATCCAGTTGCCGGCCGGTTTGAAAGAAGCGGAGAAGCTGCCGCAAGTCATTTTCACGCCGGCGACCAAGGCGCCGGCCGGCCAGCACGACGAAAATATTTCCTTCGAAGAAGCCGGCAAGATCGTCGGCGCCGAAATGGCGGCGAAAGTGCGCGATGTGTCGATCCAGCTCTACAGCGAGGCCGCCGCCTTTGCCGCCACGCGCGGCATCATCATCGCCGATACCAAATTCGAATTCGGCCTCGACGCCGCCGGCAAACTGCATCTGATCGATGAAATTCTGACGCCGGATTCGTCGCGCTTCTGGCCGGCGGCCGAATACCGCACCGGCATGAGCCCGCCGTCGTTCGACAAGCAGATCGTACGCGACTGGCTGGAAACGCAGTCGTGGAACAAAAAACCGCCGGCGCCGAAAGTGCCGGCCGAAGTGCTGGCGAAGACCTCGGCGAAATATCGCGAAGTTCTCACACTGCTGAGCCAATGAGCCGCGGGCGCCCGTCATGAAACGCGACATCGGCGCATTGTTTCCCGAGCTTGAGAAAGACCTCAAGCCGTACACTGCGGAAGCCACCACCGGCATCCTGCCGTACCAGGACATCATCAAGCTGCTCGACGGCGGACGCATCAAGGCCGACGTGCCGATCGAGCGCGAACAGGTGCAGCCGGCAAGCCTCGATCTGCGGCTGGGCGCAAAAGCGTATCGCGTGCGCGCGAGTTTTCTGCCCGGCACCTCGTCGGTGGCGGCCAAGATCGAGCGCCTGAAGATGCACGACATCGATCTGACGCGGCCGACCGTGCTGGAAAAAGGCTGCGTCTATATCGTCGAGCTGATGGAAGAGCTGAAACTGCCGCAGGGCATTTCCGGCAAGGCCAATCCGAAAAGCACCACCGGCCGCCTCGACATCTTCACGCGCATGATCACCGACAACGGCAACGAATTTGAAGGCGTGCGCGAAGGCTATCGCGGCAAGCTGTATCTTGAAGTGGTGCCGCGCACTTTCAGCATCCTGGTGCAGCAGGGCGTGCGGCTGAACCAGCTGCGCTTCGTGCGTGGCAATCCGCCACCGTCGGACACCGCACTCGGCGAACTCGACCGCGTGGAGACGCTGGTATATTCCGAAGCCGACGGCCCGCAGGCCGCGGTCATCAAGGACGGCCTGTGGATTTCGGTCGACCTCGAAGGCAATGCCGGCAACGGTATCGTCGGTTACCGCGCGAAGAACCATGCGCCGCTGGTCGACCTCGGCAAAATCGCTTATTACGATACGCTTGAATTCTGGGAGCCGATTACGCGCACGCCGTCGCGCGGCCTTGTGCTCAATCCCGATGATTTTTACATTCTCGCTTCGCGCGAACTGATCCGCATTCCGCCGCATTTCGCCGCATCCATGGTGCCGTACGACCCGTCGGTCGGCGAGTTCCGCATTCACTACGCGGGTTTTTTCGATCCGGGTTTCGGTTACGGCAGCAACGACATTGCGGGCACGCGCGCGGTGCTCGAAGTGCGTTCGCACGAAGTGCCCTTCCTCATCGAGCATGGCCAGGAAGTCGGCCGCTTCATCTACGAGCGTCTGCTGGCGGTACCGGAGAAGATCTACGGCGTCAACATCGGTTCGTCCTACCAATCGCAGGGCCTCGCGCTCTCCAAGCAGTTCAAGCCGATGGCCGCCTGAGCCGGCGCCGCATTTCATGACGGTTGAAATCGGGCGCGATATTGCGCATGCGGTCACGGTGCTCAAGCGCGGCGGGCTCGTCGCCTTTCCGACGGAAACCGTCTACGGTCTCGGCGGCGACGCCGGCAACGCCGAGGCGGTCAAACGCATCTTTGCCGCGAAGGGCCGCCCGGCCGATCATCCGCTCATCGTGCATCTTGCGGAGGTCGTGCAACTGCAAGACTGGTCCGGCGACGTCACGCCGCTTGCGCAAAAACTCGCGCGGAAATTTTCGCCCGGCCCGCTGACGTTGATCCTGCGCAGCGCGGCGTCGGTCAGCGATCTCGTCACCGGCGGGCAGGACAGCATCGGTTTGCGCGTGCCCGCGCACCCAGTCGCGCAGGCCTTGCTCAAAGCATTTGGTGGCGGCATTGCCGCGCCCTCGGCCAACCGCTTCGGCCGCATCAGCACGACGACGGCGCAGCACGTCGCGGAAGAACTTGGCGACCGCGTCGACTACGTGCTCGATGGCGGCGCCAGCGATATCGGCATCGAATCGACCATCGTCGATGCACGCGGCGAACATCCGGTGCTGATGCGGCCCGGACATATTTCAGTGCAGGAAATCGAAAATGCCGCCGGCATTTCGCTTGAAGCGCCGCGCCTCGACGCGCCGCGCGTGTCCGGCGCACTCGCCGCGCACTACGCGCCGGCGACAACCTTGCTGTTGCTCGAAGCCGATCTGCTGCTCGAACTTGCCGCTAACTTGTCGCAGCAGGGCAAACGTGTCGCAGTGCTGGCGATGAGCGCGCGCCGGCCCCTGCTCGACGGATTGTTGTGGCAGGCGGCACCGGCGGACCCGGCGCGTTATGCGCACGATCTCTATGCCGGTCTGCGCGCGCTCGACGCTGCGGCTTGCGCAGTGATTCTGGTCGAGCAACCGCCGCTGCAGCCGGCGTGGGCGGCGGTCAACGATCGCCTGCTGCGCGCCGCCGCCGGCGCGCAGCAGGCCTGAAACCCGTCAATCGCCCGTCAATCCGTTTCGCCGCGTTCGGTTTGCGGTGTGCGCACGACCGTGACGGTGCACGGCGCCTCGGCGACCACGCGCGACGACACGCTGCCCAGAAAGCGGCGCAAGGCGGAACTGGCGCGTGCGCCGAGCACGATATGATCGACATCGTTGCTTTGCGCGTATTCAACAATGGCGGTCGCCGGATCGGGCGCCTCCAGCACGTGATAGGTCACAAGGTCCGCCGCAGCTTCGAGGCCGCGCGCCCAGTGTTTCAGTTCGACCAGCCGCTGCACATGCAGATTGCGTCCTTCGGCGTCGACGTTGCTGTCGAGCGCCACGCGTGAAGTCTTCAATACCGCAACGCAGCTGAGGCGCGCGCCCGGCTCGGAAGCCAGCACGCGGCGTGTGGCGCGCCGCAGTGCGTCGCCAAGCGCTTCCATGCCGGGCATCAGATCGACCGCGACCATGACGATGGGTGCAGATGCCAGATGATCGGCGACCGAACTGCGCGCGGCGGGGTCGCTGCCGATCGAGCGCAGCCAGCGCCCGGCGGTGGTGGCGAGGCTGCTACGCGATCTGCGTTCGGCGCGTTCGGTCAGTTTCAACTGCGCCGGGTTCTGCAGGTCGAAGGCGACCTGCGCGGCGGTCTTGTAGCGGCGTGCCGGCTCGACTTCAAGGCAATGCAAAATGATTTCCTGCAGCCACGGCGGGACGTTTCCCTGCCGGACGCACGGCGGCACCGGCTCGCGATAAAGCCGTTTGCGCAGGCCCGAGATCGACCCCGGGTTGCCGAACGGCCGCTCGCCCGTTGCCAGAAAGTAAAGCGTGACACCTAGCGCAAACAGGTCGCTGCGCGCGTCATTGCGGATGCCGTGTAATTGTTCAGGCGAGATGTAAGGGCCGGTGCCCATCGGCAGGCGGAATTGTTCCGCCAGCAGGTCGGGTAGTTGATTGTGGTGGGCGAGGCCGTAGTCGATCAGCACCGCCTCGCCGCTGGCACGGAACAGCACGCTGCTCGGTTTCAGATCGAGATGGATGACGTGCTGACGGTGCAGGTGGTGCAGGGCGTTGGAGATTTTGGTGCCGATGGCGGCGACTTCGGCCGCCGGCAGCGGGGTTTGATCGAGACGCTCGCGCAGCGAAGGGCCGCTGACGAATTCCATGACGATGTACGGCATCGCGGTGAAATCGCCGGCGGCGACGAAGCGCGGCACGTGCACGCCGTTGAGCGTCGGCATGATCATCTGCTCGACTTCGAAGCCGACGATGGCGGCGGGGTCGTCGCCGTAGTCGAGGCGCGGCACTTTCATCACCAGCGGGATCGGCAAATCGGCGCGCGTCACCCGCCACAGCGTTGCCATGCCACCGCGATAAACAATTTCCTCAAGCCGGAAATTGTCGATGATGGTGCCGGGCTCGAGCGCAGTCATTGTCCGGGCCTGCCTATTGGCCGAGTTCCAGTCGCGTGCCCAGATTGCCGGGCAGGCCGGCGGCGCGGATTTTTGCGGCGGCCGCCGCCGTATCGTAGGGCACCCGGTAAAAGGTCAGGTTGTTGTTGGCGGTGTCGAACAGCGCGTAACAGGCGGCCGGAATGCCGTCGCGCGGCTGGCCGACCGAGCCGGGAATGGCCAGCCAGCGCCGCTGCGAGCTCAGGCGCACGGCGCTGCCCGCCACCGGCGTAAAGGCGGCAGCGCGCCAGTCGGCACCCATGTGATAGAGCTGCGGTTCATGCACATGACCGCAGAACGTATAACGGCGGCGTGTCGCGGCAATGCTGCTGCGCGCATCGAAGGCGGACAGGATGTAGCCCCATTCCCCGGGTGACCATGCATTGGCGTGCACGAACAGCATGTCGTCGAGTTCGACCTGCAGCGGCAGTTTTTGCAGAAACTCAAGGTGCTGCGCACCGAGTTGCGCGCGCGTCCACTCGACGACGGCGCGGGCTTCCTCGCGCATGCCGGGGCGCGCGCCGATGAGCACCGCCTCGTCGTGATTGCCGAGCACGCAAATTGCATCGTCGGCGCAATAAGCGGCGATTGTCTCGACGACCCACGCCGGATCGGCGCCGTAACCGACGAGATCGCCCAGAAACACATAGCGATCTGTACCGAGGTTGGCGGCGTGTGCCAGGCAGGCGGAGAGCGCTTCGCGGTTGGCGTGGATGTCGGTGAGGAGGCTGATGCGCATGATTGTTTGCCATCATGCAACCGGCGGGCGTGTCATGCAAGACTGTTGCACAACAGTCGCAGACGAAAAAACGCCGATACCCGTTACCGGGTACCGGCGCATTTGCAGGGCTTTGCAATTACAGGTCGACGCGGACTTTCTCGTCCTTGGTTTCGCGCAGGAACAGCACGCCGATGACGAGCGACATCACGGCGACCCCGATCGGATACCACAGGCCGTTATAGATATTCCCGGTTGCCGCCACGATCGCCGTTGCCAGCAGCGGCAGCATGCCGCCGAACCAGCCGTTGCCGATGTGATACGGCAGCGACATTGACGTGTAGCGGATGCGCGCCGGGAACAGCTCGACAAGGAAGGCGGCGATCGGCCCGTAGACCATCGTCACATAAAGCACCAGGATGACCAGGATGACTTCCGTCATCACCCAATTGACCTGCGCGAGATCGGCCTTGGGCGGAAAGCCCGCGGCCTTCAGCGCCTCGCCGTAGACCTTGGGGTCGAAGCCCTTCAACTCGGTGTCGCCGATCTTGGTGACGATTTTGTCCGGACCGCCGGCGGGCAGATCGGTCGACGTGAACGAAATGCCCGACTTGGTGAGGAAATCCTTCGCTTTGTCGCAGTCGCTGAATTTCGACCACGGTCCGACGAAGATATGGAAATTGCAATCGGTCGCCGCCACCGTGATCGGCGTCTTGTTCTGTGCCGCTTCCAGCGCCGGATTCACGTAGTGCGTGAGCCCTGCGAACAACGGGAAGTAGGTGAACGCGGCAATCAGGCAGCCGGCCATGATGATCTTCAGACGGCCGATCTTGTCGGAGAGCCAGCCGAAGAAGATGAAGAAAGGTGTGCCGATAACCAGTGAAATGGCAATCAGCGTGTAGGTGTACTGGAAATCGAGCTTGAGCGTGATGGTCAGGAAGAACAGCGCGTAGAATTGTCCCGTATACCAGACCACGCCCTGACCTGCGGTGGCTCCGAACAGCGCCAGCAGCACGATCTTGGCATTGCCCCAACGCGCAAAACTCTCGGTCAGCGGCGCTTTCGACGTCGTGCCCTCGGCCTTGATTTTGAGGAACACCGGCGATTCATGCAGCTTCAACCGGATGTAGACCGAGAACGCAAGCAGGATGACGGAGACCCAGAACGGGATGCGCCAGCCCCAGTCGGCGAATTCCGCCGTGCTCATGCCGGTGCGGCAGCCCAGAATCACCAGCAGCGCGAGGAAGAAGCCGAGCGTCGCCGTGGTCTGGATCCAGCTCGTGTCAAAGCCGCGTCGGCCCTCTGTCGCGTGTTCGGCGACGTAGGTTGCGGCACCGCCGTATTCGCCGCCCAGCGCCAAGCCCTGTATCAGGCGCAGCGATACCAGCAGCACCGGCGCCGCCCAGCCGATCGACTCGAAGGTCGGTAGCAGACCGACGGCGAAAGTCGCGCCGCCCATGCAGATGATGGTGACGAGAAAGGTGTATTTGCGGCCGACCATATCGCCAATGCGGCCGAAGAGCAGGGCGCCGAACGGGCGCACCAGAAAACCGGCGGCGTAGGTGGCGAACGCCGACAGGAGTGCCGCCGTGTCGTTGCCTTTGGGAAAGAACAACGCAGCGAAGAACGGTGCCAGCGTCGCGTACAGGTAAAAATCGTACCACTCAAACACGGTACCCAGCGAAGAAGCGAAAATGACGCGCTTCTCTTCCGGCTTAAGCGTGCTCGAATCCACTGCTGCAGCAGCTGTGCTCATGGTGGTTCTCCTCTCTCGTTAAGCGGCGTGCGTGCGTTGTTGAAACAACGCTTATTCGTACGAACTCACTTTGCCGGCATTTTTTTCTCAAAAACGACCGCCTGTGAGTCTGCCGTTTTCATTTTCAGTATGCCATGCGGGTTTAACCCGGCATTTCAATCCAGTATAGGGGGTCTGGGTGGCCTTCGCAAGACAATGGCCGGGGGTGGTGCCGCTAGGGCAGGGCACGGTCCAGAAACAGCCTGACGTGGCGGGCGAGCTCGGTCTCGCGCCCGCTAAAGTAATGATCGCTGCCGGCGACTTCCATCTGCACCGAGCCCTTGAGTTTCGACAGCACGGCGGCGCGGGCATCGGCCTGTTGCAGCACCTGCGGAAAATCGCGTTCGCCATAGATGTCGAGGACGGGCAGCTTCAGTCTTGCGGCATCGGTGAACTCGCCGCTGCTGATGCCGACCGCGATCCAGGCAGCAATGCCGCTGGCCGGATTGGCGACGAGAAAATGGTTGCTCATGCGTGCCCCCATGCTGTGCGAGGCCAGCGCGATCTTCGTGTAACCCTTTGTCTTGAGCCAGGCCACCGCTGCCGCCAGCCGTTCCGCCGCATCGCCGAACAGCGCCGGGTAGTCCTCGCCATTGGCATCGGCGGCGAGCACCGGCATCTGGATGGATAGTGTTGTATAGCCGTGGTCGGGCAGTGCGCTGCGCAGTGTCCCGATCAGCGCCCAGTCCGGATGGATGCCAAGGCCGTGCACCACGATGACCGCGGCGCGCGCTTTTTTGGCCTCCGTATACAAGCCGAGAAATTTGTGGCCCGACGGCTGGGCAAGGTAAACCGCATCGCCGACCACCAGCGTCGGTGTGATTTCATCGGCCCAACGTTTTTCACGCGCGTAATCCGGCGCGGCCGTTGCGACGCAAGACCACAGCGCACACAGTGCGACGAGAACGCGAAAAGCCGGCGCCGGCATTCAGCGGCCTTCGAACTGCGGTTTGGTCTTGGCGAGAAAGGCCGCCACGCCGGTCTCGTAATCGGCGGTGTCAAAACAGGCGAAACCTTCGTTCCATTCCTCGGGCGATACCTGCGGCAGCGGATTCAAACGCTCGATATATTGTTTGTGCCAGCGCGCCACCAGCGGTGCGCCCGCGGCGATGCGCGTGGCCATCGCGTAGGCTTCGCGTTCGACTTCGGCATCGGCGACCACACGGTTGACCAGCCGTTTCGCGAGCGCTTCCTGTGCGCCAAAGACACGGCCTTCGAGCAGAATTTCCAGCACCACGGCGCGGCCGGCGACGGCCAGCACGCCCTGCAATTCGCCGTAGCCCATCGTCAGGCCGAGGTTCTTGATCGGCACGCCGAAGCGGCTGCTTTCGCCACAGATGCGCAGATCGCACATCGCGGCGATTTCGAGGCCGCCGCCGACGCAGGCGCCCTTGATCATGGCAATCACCGGATGGCGGCAACGCGCCACCGCCTGCATGGCGTCGTGGATGAGCGCGCCGTACTTCGCCGCCTGCGCTGCATCGGCGCGCTCGGTGGCGAATTCGGCGATGTCAGCACCCGCAGCGAAGGCTTCGTCGCCGGCGCCGCGCAATACGACACAGCGCAGTGCGTCGTCGGCCGACAACTGATTCATGGCGGTGGCGAGACCTTCCCACAGCGCGCGGTCGAGCGCGTTGAGTTTGCCCGGATTGCTCAGCGCAAGTGTGGCAATGCCGTTCGCGCGCTCAACCCGTATGTTCGACGCCATGACGCGGGCCCCGTATTTTTTTAATCCCCGCCGCGATCAGCGACCAGAACAGCAGCACCAGCGCGAGCGTGGTGATCGAGCCGACCAGGCCGTTCGACCAGAACACGCGCATGTCGCCGCCGGCGCCGATCATCGACAGCCGGAAAGCATCTTCCGCGCGGTTGCCCAGGACCAGCGCCAGCGTGAACGGCGCCAGCGGGATGTCGATTTTCTTGAACACATAGCCGACCACGCCGAACCCCAGCATCAGCCAGATGTCGAACATGGCATTCTGGATGGCATAGGCACCGACCGCACACGAGACGATGATCATCGGCGCCACCGCGGCAAACGGCACGCGCAGCACGGCGGCGAAAATCGGCACCGTCGACAGCACGATCACCAGCCCCACGACATTGCCGAGGTACATGGAGGCGATCAGGCCCCACACGAAGTCCTTGTGTTCGACGAACAGCAGCGGGCCCGGATTGAGGCCCCATACCATCAGCCCGCCGAGCAGGATCGCCGCCGTGCCCGAACCCGGGATGCCCAGCGCCAGCATCGGCAAGAGTGCGGCGGTGCCGGAGGCATGTGCCGCCGTTTCCGGCGCGAACACGCCCTCGATGCGGCCCTTGCCGAAACTTTCCTTGTCTTTGGCGAAACGTTTCGCCACGTTGTAGCCCATGAAGGAGGCGGCAATCGCGCCGCCCGGCGTGATGCCGAGCCAGCAACCAATGGCGGAAGAACGCAGTAGCGTCGCCCAGTATTTCGGCAGATCTTTCCACACGCTCCACACCACGCGCAGGCTGATTTTTGCGGCATGGCCGCGCAGCGCGAGGCGCTCTTCCATGGTCAGCAGGATTTCGCTGATGCCGAAGAGACCGATCACGGCAACCAGAAAATTGATGCCGCGAAACAGTTCCTCGAGCCCGAAGGTCATACGCAGCTGGCCCGACACGGTATCCATACCGATGCCGGCAATCAGCAGGCCGAGCGTCATCGAAATGATCGTCTTGTGTTTGTCTTCGCGGCCGAGTCCGACGAAAGAACAGAAGGTCAGCAGATAGACGGCGAAGAACTCCGGCGGGCCGAAACGCAGGGCGAACGAGGCGATGCCGGGGGCGAGAAAGGTGATCATCAGCACGGCGACCAGTGAACCGATGAACGACGAGGTGAATGCGGCGGTCAATGCTTCGGCGGCGCGGCCCTGCTGCGCCATCGGATAGCCGTCGAACGTGGTTGCCACCGACCACGCCTCGCCGGGAATGTTGAACAGGATGGAGGTGATCGCGCCGCCGAACAGCGCCCCCCAATAGATGCATGACAGCATGACGATGGCGGAGGTGGGATCCATCGTAAAAGTAAGCGGCAGCAGAATCGCCACGCCGTTCGGTCCGCCCAGGCCGGGCAGCACGCCAACGAAAATGCCGAGCACCAGGCCGACCAGCATCAACGACAGGATCTTGAATGTCAGCAGGACCTGAAAGCCGTGCAGTAGAAGTCCGAATGCCTCCATCGTCGTCCGTCGCTTCGCCTTAGTGACCGAACAGGGCTTCGAGCGGCCCCTTCGGCATGATGACGTCGAAGGCCAGATCGAAGGTCACGAACATGGCGACGGTGAATATTAGCGCGGTGAGCAGCGATTTCCACCACGCAATGCGCCCGACCCAGTGCATGAAACCACTGACCAGCAAAAAGCTTGCGACATAAAGCCCCAGCCACTGGGTACAGAAACAAAACACCAATGTCGGCACAAAAACCTGCGTCACGCGGCGCAGTTGATCGCGGCTGACGAAGACTTTGTCCGCCCCGCCGCGGTTGAGGTATGCCGTTACGAGACCGTAGAGGCTGGCCGCACCGAGGACGAGTGAAAGGTAAAACGGGAAATAACCGGCTTGCGGACCGTCGGAGGCCCAGCCCATGCCGGTGCGCCGGTTGTCGAATGCCATGATTGCCGCGAACGCGAGCAGCAATACGGAGACGACCATATCGACCATGCGGGTGCTGGTCACCGCGGGCGAGTCATCCGCCGGTGCGGTCGGGTCTTCGACGACGATTTCTGTTTCGTTCATGAATTTTCCGGCAAGCCGTGATTATCGCAGCGTGCGCCGCCCATGGGCGGGCGGCGGCATTCCCCCGATCACCGCATCATCAGTTGGCGACGAATCCCGCCTCGGTCATCAGGCCTTTATTCAGCGTCTCGTCCGCCTCGAGGAATTTCAACATGTCCGGGCCGGTCAGGAAGATCGGTTTGAGCGCCTGCTTTTCCATGTAATCCTTGTACTCGGCGGTCTGCGTCACCTTCTTGAACAGATCGACGTAGAACGCCGTTTGTTCGGGGGTCACCTTGCCCGGCAGGAACATCGCGCGCAGCATCAGATACTGCATGTCGAGGCCCTCTTCCTTGCAGGTCGGAATATCGTTCCACGATTGGGTCTCCGTGACCTTGGTCTTGTAGCTGATGCGCTCCTTGTCGAACACGCACAGCGCCCTGACCTGGCCGGCGCGCCACACCTCAATGTTTTCCGAGGGATTGTTAACGTTGGCCGCGGTGTGGTTGCCGACCAGCTGGGTGGCCGCTTCGCCGCCGGATTTATACGGCAGATAGGCGAACTTCGCGCCGGTCTTTTTCTCCATGAACACGGTGAGCACGTGGTCCTCGCGTTTCGAGCCGGTGCCGCCCATCTTGAACGGCGGGTTCGCGGCTTTGGCCGCGGCGACGAATTCCTTCACGTTTTTGTACGGCAGCGTGGTGTTGTCCCACAGCACGAACTGGTCTAGTGCGATGACCGATACCGGCGTCAGATCGCGCCAGTCGAAGGGAATCTTCGCCGACAGCGGCAGCATGTAAATGAGCGAATAAGCGATGAGTACCTTGTTCGGGTCGCCCGCGCTCGATTTCATGTGCAACAGCGCTTCGCCGCCCGACGCACCGGCCTTCAGCGTGACGACGACCGGCTGCTTCATCAAATTGTTTTTCTGGATGGCCGCCTGCATCATGCGCGCCATCTGGTCGGATGCGCCGCCGGCGCCGGCGGCAACAATGATTTCAACCGGTTTGGTCGGCTGCCAGTCGGCGGCGTGGACGGGCGAGGCCATCGCGCAGGCGGCGGCAACGAGGGCGAACATGCGGATGCGATTGAAATGCAGGGCGATCGATTGTTTCATGGGGCCTCCTCCAGTTCAGTTTACTGTGCGATGCAATTTGAGCCGGTGTTTTGTCGAGCCATTACCCGGCGTTCTTTACGGCGCCATCATACCGCAGCACGGAACCCGGCCATGGTCATTGGGTCGGGATGCCGGCTGCACGCACGACGTCCACCCACTTGCGCGTTTCCGTTTTGAGAAAGGCGTGAAACTCCGACGGCGTGTCGGTGGTGGTCTCAACGCCCTGTGCTTCGAGCTTGCGTCTGGCGTCCTCGCGCGCCAGCCCCGCCAGTGTCTTGCGATGCAGGAGATCGATGACGGCGCGCGGCGTTTGCGCCGGCGCAAGAATGCCGTACCAGGTGCTGTAATCGTAACCGGCCACACCCGCTTCGATCAGCGTCGGAATGTCTGGTGTTGCGGCGGAGCGTTTCGCGCTGGTGACGCCGAGGGCGCGCAGGCGGCCGCTTTTCACCAGCGGCAGCGCCGGCGCGAAGGTCGACACCATCATCTGCACCTGTCCGCCGACCGTATCGGTCAGCGCGGGGCCGGTGCCGCGATAGGGCACGTGCAGCAGCGAGATCTTCAGCGATTGCGCGAGCAATTCCGCCGACAGATGCGTGCCCGAGCCGATGCCGGCCGAGCCGTAGGTTAATTGGCCCGGCTTGGCGCGCGCCAGCGCGGCGAATTCGGACACCGTCTGCGCCGGTAATCCCGGATAAACTACCACGATGTTGGGTTGCACCGAGGTCAGCGTCACCGGCGAAAAATCGCGCACCGCGTCGTATGGCAGCGACGCATAGAGCGCCTGATTGAAAGCGAGACTGATATTGCCGAACAACAGCGTGTAACCGTCGGCCGGCGATTTGGCGACGATCTCGGCGCCGAGCGCGCTGCCGGCACCGGCACGGTTATCAACAACCACCGGCTGATGCAACTCTTCATTCAGCTGTTGCGCAACGATGCGGCCGATGATGTCGGTGCCGCCGCCCGGCGCGAAGGGCACGACAAAGCGAATTGGTTTGGCCGGATAGTTTTGCGCAACGGCCTGAACCGCGAGCAGACTGCCCGCGATTGCCGCACACACCAGCGAAATTTGCAGTGGCCGGATCACGACGGCGGCCGGTTGGGATCAGGCTGCGTTGCGTTTCGGCGCGGTGGTTTGTGCGGCACCCGCGGCGCTGGCCGTCAGAGTATCCATCGCCGCGGCGACACCGCCTTTTTTATGCGGCACGCCGGCGAGTTCCAGTCCCATCTCGACGCCGGCGAGTGTGCCCATCAGCGTCAGATCGTTGAAGTCGCCGAGGTGGCCGATGCGGAACACCTTGCCGGCAATTTTGCCGAGTCCGCTGCCAAGCGACATGTTGAAATGGTCGAGTACCACTTTGCGGAAGGCCGCTTCGTCGTGGCCCGCCGGCATCAGCACCGCGGTCAGCGCGCTCGAATATTCGAGCGGTTCAAGGCACAGAATTTCGAGACCCCAGGCACGCACCGCGCGGCGCGTGGCTTCGCCGTGGCGGTCGTGGCGCGCGAATACATTGGCGAGACCTTCTTCCTGCAGCATGGCGAGCGCTTCGCGCAGGCCGTAGAGCAGATTGGTCGATGGCGTGTAGGGAAAGAAGCCGTTCTTGTTGGGGCCGAGCATGTCTTCCCAGCTCCAGTACGATTTCGGCAGCTTCGACGTTTTGCCGGCGGCGAGTGCCTTGTCGCTGACCGCGTTGAACGACAGCCCCGGCGGCAGCATCAGGCCTTTTTGCGAACCGGCGACGGTGACGTCGACACCCCATTCGTCGTGACGGTAGTCGATCGAGCCCAGCGATGAAATCGTGTCGACCATCAGCAGCGCCGGATGTTGGGCGCGGTCGATCGCTTTGCGCACTTCGCCAATTCGGGAAGTCACGCCGGTCGAGGTTTCGTTGTGCACCACGCAGACGGCTTTGATGGCGTGGCTCTTGTCTTCCTTCAGTTTTGCTTCGACTGCCGCGGCATCGACGCCGTGACGCCAGTCGCCGGGGACGAATTCCGGTGCGAGGCCGAGCTTCTTCGCCATGTTCTGCCACAGCGTGGCGAACTGGCCGGTTTCGCACATCAGCACGCGGTCGCCCGCCGACAGCGTGTTGACGAGTGCGGCTTCCCATGCGCCGGTGCCCGAGGCCGGGAAAATAATCACCGGCGATTTCGTCTGGAAGACGTGTTTCATGCCCGCCAGCACGTCCTGCCCCAGTTTCTGGAATTCGGGGCCGCGGTGATCGATGGTGGCGTTGTCGATCGCGCGCAATATACGATCGGGCACATTGGTCGGGCCGGGGATTTGCAGGAAATGGCGTCCGCTGATGCCGGCCATGTTGACCTCGTCGGGGGGTATTGAAGAGTGAGGCAGAATAGTTAAGTTGCACAGGGGCGTCAACCCGCGAATAATTGCGGCTGTTTTGCTGCAGCGCACCCGCAAAATAATCATTCAATAAAGGCTTTCGATGGCGATCAGCGCGCCACTGACATTTCATCCGCGCACCGGCGACAGCCGGCTGGCGGCACGCCTCAAGCGCGAAACCGAATGCGAAGTGCTGTTCGACGCGGCGTCGCGCGGGCGTTATTCGACCGACGCTTCGATTTACCAGATCGAGCCGGTCGGCGTGGTCGTGCCGAAAAGCGAGCGCGATGCACAGATCGCCATGCAGATTGCGCTGGATGAGGGCGTGCCCGTGCTGCCGCGCGGCGGTGGCACATCGCAATGCGGCCAGACGGTCGGCGCTGCGCTGATCATCGACAACAGCAAGTACCTTAACAATATTCTGTGGTTCGACAAGGACGCGCGCACGGTCTGTGTGCAGCCCGGCGTCGTGCTCGACCAGTTGAACGCCTGGTTGAAGCCGCATGGTCTGTGGTACCCGGTCGATGTCTCGACCAGCGCGCAGGCTACCCTCGGCGGCATGGCCGGCAACAACAGCTGCGGTTCGCGTTCGATCCGCTACGGCAACATGGTGCACAACGTGCGCGCGATTGACGCCGTAATGGCCGATGGCGCCGAATACACCTTCGGCGCCACGCCACCTGATTTGTCCACGCTCGACGCGCCCGCCGGTTATCGCGAGCTGGTGCAGAAGCTGCGCGCCATCGCCGCGCGCGAAGCCGCTGAAATCGAGGCGCGGTATCCCAAGGTATTGCGCCGCGTCGGTGGCTACAACCTCGATTCGGTTGCCGCCAGCGCCTTCAACATGTCGCATCTGCTGGTCGGCTCCGAGGGCACGCTGGCTTATTCGAAACGCATCCATCTCAATCTGTCGCCGCTGCCGGCGCACAAGACGCTGGGCATCTGTCACTTCCCGACCTTCTATCGTTCGATGGAGGTGCCGCAGCACATCGTCAAGCTTGACCCGACGGCAGTCGAACTGGTGGATCGCACCATGATTGGTCTCGCGCGCGACAATCCGGCCTTCCGACCCATCGTCGATCGCTGCGTCAAAGGCGACCCCGATGCGATTCTGCTGGTCGAATTCGCCGGCGAAGACAAGGCCGTGCAGATTGCCAAACTCAAACAGCTCGTCGAGCTGATGGGCGAACTCTGTCTGCCCGACAGCGTGGTCGAAATCACCGACCCCGTTCTGCAGCGTGACTTCTGGGAAGTGCGCAAAGCCGGCCTCAACATCATGATGTCGATGAAGGGCGACGGCAAACCGGTTTCTTTCATTGAAGATTGCGCGGTGCCGCTCGAACATCTGGCCGAATACACCGATCGCCTGACGCGCGTGTTCGAAAAGCACGGCACGCGCGGCACCTGGTACGCGCATGCCTCGGTCGGGACCCTGCACGTGCGCCCCATATTGAATATGCGCGAAGACGGTGCGCGCAAGATGCGCGCGATTGCCGAAGAGGCCGCCGCCATGGTGCGCGAATACAAGGGCGCGTACTCGGGCGAGCACGGCGACGGCCTCGTGCGCTCGGAATGGATCGCGCCGATGTTCGGCCCGCGCATTACGCGCGCTTTCGGCGAAATCAAGGACCTGTTCGATCCGGCCGGCCTGATGAATCCGGGCAAGATCGTGCGGCCGTCAAAAATGGACGAGCGCACGCTGTTCCGTTATCCGCCGGGCTATTCGACGCCGAAACTGGCTACTGCGCTGGACTGGTCCGAGCATGAGGGCGACCCTGCGCCGCAGGGACAGGGCTTCGCCAAGTCCGTCGAGATGTGCAACAACAACGGTCATTGCCGCAAGTTCGACGCCGGCACCATGTGCCCGTCGTTCCGCGCCACCGGCGAAGAACAGCATCTGACGCGCGGCCGCGCCAATACCTTAAGGCTCGCGCTGTCCGGACAACTCGGTACCCAGGGGCTTGCTTCGGAAGACGTGCGTGCGGCGCTCGATCTCTGCGTGTCGTGCAAGGGCTGCAAGCGCGAATGCCCGACCGGCGTCGACATGGCGAAGATGAAAATCGAGGTCCTGTATCAGTACCTGCAGAGCCATCCGCTGTCGCTGCGCGCGCGTCTGATTGCGTATTTGCCGCGCTACGCGCCGTGGGCGTCGCGCCTGGCCGCGCTGATGAACCTGCGCGATTCTGTTCCCGGGCTGGCCTGGTTGTCGGAAAAACTGCTCGGGCTGTCGGCACGCCGTTCGCTGCCACAATGGAGCGGAGACACGTTTTTTACGCGACCCGGCACAACACAGGGCGGCGGCACCATCAACGGTGAAGTCGTGCTGCTGGTCGATACCTTCAACAATTATTTCGAATCTGACAACGCGCGCGCTGCGCTGGCGGTACTGCGTGCTGCCGGGTACCTTGTGCATCTGCCGCGCGCGACCGACGATGCGCGGCCGCTGTGTTGCGGGCGTACTTTTCTGTCTGCCGGTTTGGTGGATGAAGCCCGTGTCGAAGCACAGCGCATGATC
>JANXSE010000464.1 GCA_025356695.1 Betaproteobacteria bacterium | reverse complement strand
CAGGGATCGCCGCCGTTTTTTGTGCGGTTGCCGCCGTTGCCGTTATTTGGCTGCGACCTTCGCGCCTTTGACCCACTGTTCGATTATTTTCCAGTTCGGATCGTCTCTGCCCGAGAACTGACGGCCGCCCGAATGGTAGGGATTGCCGCCGGCTTCGCGCGCCAGCGGTTGCAGCAGCAAGCGGCTTTTCATCGGCTCGCCGGGAATGACCAGCTTGGAAACGACCTCGAATTGCTTGCGTGATTGTTCCTCGCTCCAGAATTTCGCGCCGCCTTCGAGTTTTTCGAGTTTGAATGCAGTGTTCGCTTCGGAGTGGCAGACGTAGCAACGCACGTGATCATCGCGTTTTTTCAGAAAAATCGGCTCCACGCGGGTTTTGAAAAAGTTGTAGTCGAGCGTGGTATCTGCCGCAGCCGGTGCGGCGTTCACCGCAAAAGCCAATGCAATTGCAATACTCAAGTTACGTGATGTCATAATGCGGTCTCCCCCCGGTTGATGACGTTACAAAGTCTAATCGCATTTGGCGGCCGCGGTAAGTCCGGCAGGTAAACATTACAAAGTTTTTTGCGTAATGGATATGGCTGTTGCGTCGCAGCATCCGGCAGTGCGCGCGCAAATGCTGTTTGCATGAGCCGGGAGATCAAAAGGAGCTCGGTGTGGTGATGGCAGGCAGTGAATTCGGATATGCGCTCGGCGCGATGCTCTGCTACGGGCTGGCGGACCTTGTTTACAAGCGGGCCGCCATTGCCGGGGTGCGGCCGCATCATTTTCTGATGGTGCAAGCCTGGCTGTTCGCGCCGGCTGTGGTGATTTTCGCGTTGGCGACCGGCGCCTTGCACATCGTGCCGGCAGCGGGTTGGGGCGCAGCGGCGGGGCTTTGCGTGTTTGTCGGGCTTTACAACTTCACGCGCAGCCTGCGCGAGGGGGCGGTCAGCATCAATGCGCCGATTTTTCGTTTGAGCTTCACCATCACCGCGACACTTGCGGTCATTGTGCTGGGCGAACCGCTTGGCGCATTCAAAATCGCAGGACTGGGTCTGGCGTTGCTCGCGACGTGGTTGCTGCTCGGCGGCGGTAATCGCAGCGGCGTGACGCGTGCTTCGCTGTTGCAGGTATTGACCGCAACTTGCGCTTTCGGCATTGCGAATTTCTGCTACAAGCTCGGCGTCATGAACGGTGCAACCCCGGCAACCATGGTGGTGTCGCAGGCGGCGGTGTTTTTTCCGCTGGCGACGCTGTTCGGTTATCTGCCGGAACGAAAATTCAATCCGTCGCAAACAACCTGGCCTTACGCCGCGAGTGCGGCGCTGTTGCTGGCGTTTGCGTTCATGTTGATGGCAACCAGTCTTGTCACCGGGCCGGCCAGTGTGCTGGTGCCGGTAGCGCAGATGGGATTTGTGATTACGGCGATTGCCGGTATCGTGGTGCTCGGCGAGCGCAGCAGTGCGCGGCAAATCGCCGGCCTCGCGGCCGCAGTGGCCGCGCTAGTTTGCCTCGCTCTAAGCTAGCGCTTCTCGGGCGGCAATTTTCTGATGGCGGCGGCGAACTGCGCATGCGCGGTCGCGTCAACCGGTGTGTGCCTGACGGTGCTGCTGGCCGGGTCCTTGCCGAGATAATTGTCGCCTTTCCAGTTTGTCACCGGCCGGATCGGCCGCGGCACGAAGCCGCCGCCGCAGTTCGGACAGACGTTGTGCAAAACGTTGTCGACACAGTCCGCGCAAAACGTGCATTCGTAAGTGCAGATGCGTGCTTCAAGCGCGGCGGGCGGCAGGGCGTTGTTGCAGTTCTCACAAGTTGGTCTGAGTTCCAGCATATTGTCTTCCCTGTGTGATGGCCGTGCCGGCCCGTTCGCTTGCAGCTATTCCGCTATCGTGATGCCGGAGCCGCCCATTTCCTGCGGAAAGTCTTTCATCTTCGGCAAACCGTCGTGGATGCGCAGTTTACTTTCCTGATAATTGACGTGCACGCCGGCCTGGAACGGAAAGTCCGGGATACAGGCCGCATAGACGTCGGTGACGCCCATGCCGGGATGCTCGGTGAACACGTGGCCGCCGCAATTCTTGCACCAACTGCGGTTGCTGTGCGGCGTTTTATTGTGGGTGTCGATGCTGCCCGCACCCTTGGTGATCCGCACGGCATCCGGCTTCCACAAGGTGAAGGCGTTGACCGGGCTGGCTGACCAGCTGCGGCAGGATTCGCAATGACAATATCCCATGCCAACCGGTTTGCCGCTGACGGTGAATTGAACCGCATTGCAAAAACAGCTTCCTTTGTATGTTGCTTCGTTGCTCATCTGGATTGCGTCCTTATCAGTGTTC
>JANXSE010000449.1 GCA_025356695.1 Betaproteobacteria bacterium | reverse complement strand
TGCTCGACGTTGATGTGCAGGTCCTGCGGTTCGCGGATTTCGTCTTTCGTCACGATCCACGGGCCGACGCCGCAGAAGGTGTCGAAGCCCTTGCGGATGTTGCGCGTATTGTGGCGGCCCTTGCTCCACGGATCGCGGATGCTGATGTCCCAGCACATCGTATAACCGTAGACGTGATCGAGCGCGTTTTCCGCGGACACTTTTCTCGCCGTGCGGCCGATCACGGCGCACAGTTCGCATTCGAAATCGACGTGGTTCGCAATCTTCGGCAGGATCACCGTGCCGCCGGGGCCGACGATGGACGACGCCGGTTTCAGAAAGACCTCGGCCATCAAATCGTCGGCGGAAAACTGCGTGCGGTCGTAGGCGTTGACGCGCACCTTCATCTCGGCCTGGTGCGCGGGATAGTTCGCTGCGGCCGCCCAGATCGCCGGCGGGTTGATGGTGGGCGCGCGCAGCGTCGCCGCCGCAAGCGGGATGGCTTTTCCCTTGCGTGCGGCGGCGATGCCGGCAGCAGTGGCGGCCGGATGGTTGGCGAGCGCGTCGATGATTTCCGTCATCGTTGCGCCGGCGCGCACGGCGTCGGTGGCGGCGAGCGCATCGCCGAGCGGATAGATCGCATCGCCTTCGACGAGGCCGGCCGCACCTTCGTTGTATCTGCAAAGCTTCATGGTTTTCCCCGTGAAAATTTAATCAGTCGGTTCGATTTTTGCCGCCTTGACCAGACGGCCGGCGACTTCGATATCGCGCTTCAGTTGTGCGGAAAATTCTTCGGGTGTGTTGCCGATTAATTCAAAACCGTCGGCATTGGCTTTCGCCCGCAGTTCCGGCGTGGCCACCGTTTTAGCCACCGCGGCGTTCAGGCGCGCGAGGATGTTTTTCGGCAGACCCGGCGGCGCGAACAATGCGCTCCACGTCGGCGGCGGTTCGAATTTCGGCAACACTTCGGATACCGTCGGCACGCTCGGCAGAACGTCGAGCCGCTTGTTGCCGGCTACCGCGAGCGCGCGCAGGCGGCCCGCCCGCACATAGGGCGCGACTGACGACACGATAATGATGGCGACGGGCACATCGCCGGCCATCGCGTCGGTGACCTGGCGGTTGTTGTTGTAAGGCACATGCTGCAATTCAACGCCGGCGAGGCTGGCGAAGTTCGCGCCGGCGAAATGGGCCTGCGTGCCGATGCCCGAAGTGCTGTATGCAACCTGGTTCGGATGCGCTTTCGCATACGCGATCAGCTCGCGCAGCGATTTCGGCGGAAACACCGGGTGCGTGACGACGGCGAGGGTGGTGCGCCACAGCGCGGCAATCGGCGTGAGATCGATGCTGGGATCGACCGCTTTGGTTTTTGACAGGTAACGCCGTGTCACCGGCACGTTCTGCGAAGCGAGCAACAGCGTGTAGCCGTCAGGCGCCGCGCGCGACACCGCTTCGACCGCGAGCAGCCCGCCGGCGCCGGGACGGTTGTCGACGACCCATTGCTGCTCGGTGATTGCCGCAAGGCTGGTTGCCAGCGGGCGGAAAAACACGTCGCCGCCGGCACCGGCGTTGTATTCGGAAATCACGCGGACCGGTTTGACCGGATAGTTCTGCGCGGCTGCGCTTGCGCACAATGCAGTCAATAAAACGGCGAAAAATATTTTTTTCATGCGGTGACGGAAAATAAAAACGGCGTGCCGCGGCGCGCCGTTCTGTGTGCGGAGGGTTTAGGCCGCAAGCGGGCGGTACGGAAACGCCGCGCTCGATGCGATGAGTTTGTCGTTGTCGCGCGAGGCGATGCCCCAGTGGTCGCCGCGGCCCGGCGGCCACTTCCAGTCCTCGGGCGCGCCGACTTTGTAATCATCCGGCACGCGCTGCACTTCCGACGTGTATTCGATGCAGGCGCCGAAGGGCGCGACGAAATATGAAAATACATTGTTGCCGGGGCCGTGGCGGCCGGGGCCCCACGTCGTCGGGCAGGCGGCGTCTTTCAGGCGGCCCATGCCGCGCATGACGGCATCGGTGTCGATCATTTCAAAAGCAACGTGGTTGAGCGAGAAGTTATCGTTGTCGGCGTAGGCAACGCAATGATGCGTATTGTCGCAGCGCACGAAGTTCATGATGCGCGTGCGGTCGGAGAGTTTGAAACCGAACACCTCGACCATCATGCGCGTCGCCGTTTCACGGTCGCCGGAGTTCAGCGCGACATGCGACAGATGCAGCGGTCGCGCGCGATCGGCGGGCAGGGCAGCGGTTTTCTCCTGCTCGACGACGAAGCGGTACGGCTCGCCTTCGGGGCCGCTGACATAAAAGCCGGTGCCGCGGCCCGGTTCGTCGAATGCGGCGATCCACTGGCCGTGTTTCAGATCCGATTTCTGCACGCGGGCATAGACGGCTTCCACTTCGCCTTTGCTGCCTTCGAAGGTAATGGAGGTGACCGCGTTTTTCGGCGCCTCTCTGACGGCGATGGCATAAGCCTGGTCGGAAGTCGCGCGCAGGTACGTGGTGTCGCCGCGCGTGCCGGCATCGATCAGGCCCCAGGGGTTTTGCAGAAACGCCGCAGCGGCGGCGCGGCCCGGCATTTCAAGTTCGACGCTGCGTAATCTCATGGTTCGGTCTCGCGAATCGGTTTCGGGCTGGCAAGGTCGGCTATAGTAGCAGATGAAATCGAACAATTTCCGCGTCTGCGAAGGGGAGAAATAATGGCTGGATCGAAGCTGCCGGACGGCGAGCTGGCGTTCATGTATTTTCCGGACAACTACCGCTGGTCGCACGGCATGCTGGGCGCGCTGAGCACCGCGCCGTGGGGCGGCGCCGAGATCGACGAGGTGCATCGCGTCGGCTTGCGCATCAAAGATCATCTCGGCGACGACGAGGTCTGGTTTCGCGAATGGACCGGCGAGGCCGACCGCCTTGAAGCCATCGGCAATGAAAAAGCGGCGTCGGGCCATGCGCACAGCGCCGCGGCCTATCTGCTGCGTGCCGCGCTCTACGCGCAGATCGGTGAACGCTTTCTGCATCCGAAGACCGACGCCTCGCAGGCCGCGTATAAACGCAGCGTCGCGGTGTTCCGCAAAGCGGCGGGTCTGATGACGCGGCCGCACATGGAGCATGTCGAAGTACCTTACGAAGGCGTCACGCTGCCGGGCATCCTGGTGCACGGCGACTCCGTTCCCGGACGCCGCGGCAAGGCGCCGGTGATGCTGTTTCTCGACGGCTTCGACATCACGAAGGAGATGCAGTACTTCAAAGGCATCCCTGCGCTGACGGCGCGCGGCATCTCGGTGCTGATGCTCGACGGCCCGGGCAATGGCGAGGCGATCCGCTTCCGCAATCTGCCGCTGCATTATCAGACCGAGCGCCACGCCGGTGCTGCGTACGACTATCTCGCGGCGCGTCCCGAATTCGATCCGAAACGCATCGGCATCATGGCG
>JANXSE010000055.1 GCA_025356695.1 Betaproteobacteria bacterium | reverse complement strand
GCGTGCCGATGCCGTATTCATCGACGAATTGCGCCAGGCCGGCTGGTACGACAAGACGGCACAGGCGTTTGCGGTGTTTCTGCCGGTGCGTTCGGTCGGCGTCATGGGCGACGGTCGCACCTACGAATTTGTGGTTGCGCTGCGGGCCGTGCAAACCACCGACTTCATGACCGCACATTGGGCGGAACTGCCCTATGCGTTGCTGGCAAAAACCTCGAACCGTATCATCAACGAGGTGCGCGGCATCAACCGCGTCGTCTACGACATATCCGGCAAGCCGCCGGCGACCATCGAGTGGGAGTAGGGGGCTCTTTCGCGGCTTGATGCACGCTCGCTGGGCGATTGAGTCGATCGACCACTACTTGGGCGCCTGAACATCTCTCCCTCAACGCCTTTGCCGGGCCGGTCGTTGACCTGAGGCCGCTTTATTCGGCATACCCCATGCCGCGGTACTGCGCGATGGTGGTTCGCGCGTTTGCCTCCGGATGGGACTGGAGCGCAAAGTCGTGTTGCGCGCCGCGCCGGCGCACACGGTCCACTACGAGCGGCGGCGGCCGGAGGAGACGGTCCTGCATCGCGTGGTGCGGGAACATCTCGAGACGTTCCTCGCGCAAGTCGAATCGAGGACCGGCACGGGCCTGCCCGGGTTCGTGAAGGACGAGTTCGAGGCCTTTCTCGAATGCGGCATCCTCGCGCACGGATTCCTGCGCGTACGCTGTGCCGACTGCGCACACGAGAATCTGGTGGCGTTTTCCTGTAAACGACGCGGATTCTGCCCTTCGTGCGGGGCGCGGCGCATGGCCGAGAGCGCTGCGGTCCTTGTCGAGGAGGTGATTCCCCAGGTGCCGGTCAGGCAATGGGTGTTGTCGTTTCCGATCGGGCTTCGCATCCTCTTTGCCGCACAGCCCGAGCTTCTCACGCCGGTGCTGCGCATTGTCCACCGCGTCATCGCGGGGTTTCTGCTCAGGCAGGCAGGCCTGAAGCGCACCGCGGCCGACACCGGCGCGGTCACCCTCATCCAGAGATTCGGCTCGGCGGCCAACCTGAACATCCACTTGCACTGCCTGGTGCTCGATGGCGTATATCGGCGCACCGAGGGTGACCCGGTCTTCCAGCAGGCGTGCGCGCCCACTCGTCATGAGCTGCAGGGCCTGCTCGAGAAGATCATCGTGCGGCTCCTGAGGAGGCTGACTCGACTTGGCTACCTCGTGGAAGAGGAGGGCATGACCTACCTGGCGGACAGGGGTGCGGACAACCCGCTCACGGCCCTGCAGGCGGCCTCCTGCACGTATCGCATCGCAATGGGGCCGCGCGCCGGACAGAAGGTGCTGAGCTTGCGAACGGTGCCGGGTCGGGACGGGAGATCCAGTGCCACGGTACTGTGCGCAGATGCACACGGCTTCAGCCTGCATGCCGGGGTGCGCTGCGGCACGCATCAGCGCAAGGCGCTCGAACGGCTGTGCCGGTACATCACGCGTCCGGCGATCGCCAACGAGCGGCTCAAGGAAGATGCGGCGGGTAACGTCGTGCTGCAACTGAAGAGCCCCTGGCGCGACGGGACCACGCAGCTGAGGATGACGCCGCTGGAATTCATGCAGCGCCTGGCGGCGCTGGTGCCGCGCCCGCGGTTGCACCTGATCCGCTTTCACGGGGTGCTCGCCCCCAACGCCGGACTGCGCGCCGCGATCGTGCCAGGCCCAGCGGAGAAACCCGCCGATGATGCAGCCCATCACGCGCACGCCACCCCGGCGCGCCTGGGCTGGGCGCGCCTGCTCAAGCGCGTCTTCGACCTGGACCTTGAACACTGCCCGCAGTGTGTGGGCGACATGAAGATCATCGCCGCCATCGAGGAGCCAGCGGTGATCGTGAAGATCCTCACCCACCTGGGCCTGCCCGCCAGGGCCCCGCCGCGCGCACCGGCGCGGCGGCCGGAGCTATTTCAGGCGGCCTGATCCCCGCAGGCAAGAACGGCTCTGCAACGGGGCCGACCATCCCGCACGGCCTGCGCTCGTGTGCCGGGGGTCAGCGTGCGTCGAAATGAGGCAATCCGGGTCGATTCAGGGGTCGAATCGTCACCGAGAGCGGGGAATCTTCGCCAAACAGCGCACGATTGACCGCGCCGGACTTCTTCTCGGGATGGCGATACCGTCGTGCATCAGGGAAAAAGTGGTTTGAAATTCCTATACGCCGGCGTCGGGATCGGCAAGATGATGCAGCACGCCGGCGCAATTGATGTAATCAAATTTGCCGAGCCCCAGCGCGGGCAGGCCCAGCAGCGATTCGTGCACCCAGCGGATGTTGTCGAGCCCGCGCACCCCGGCGCGCCGGCGCGCGACGTCGATGCTCGCCGCACTCAGATCGACGTGGACAATTTCGGCGCCGGTGCCGAGCAGCTGTTCGGCAAGCAGGATCGTCGCGTCGCCGGTGCCGCCGCCGGCCACCAGCGCGCGGAAGCCGTCGCGGAAGGTCTGGCGGCCGCCGTAGCAGTAATGATTGATCATCGGCAGCTCGTCCAGCCAGGTTCTGATCAACCGGGTTTTTTCGTCGAGCGGATCGCGCGGCGGATAGGGCAGGTCTTCATACTGCCGGCGAACTTCGGGAAGGTGGTCGGAGATGCTCATGTAAGGCGGGTCCAAATTAAAGGCTCAGGCTCGAATTATGCGCTGGCGAATAAATCGAGCCTGCCCCTTTAATTTTTAATTCAATTCATTATCCGCGATGCGCCGAACCGCATACGGTTGCTAAACGGCCGCTAAGACTGTTTGTAGGCGACCAGTTCCAGCCGCTCAGCGCTGCCGGGAACTGGCGAACCGGACGGCGGCTTGAACGTGCGTTCATGCGCGACGAAGCGGCGCAGCCGCTCGGGCGCCCACCACGCGACGCTGGAAATGTCAGAGCGTCCCCTCGGCGACGTGCCTTGGCCGTGCCCCTCGACGCGGAAGCATTCGAAAATGCCGGCTGGCACCTCGATCCTTTCCCGTCCCGTGATCTTGTAATCCATTTCGGTCATGACGCGGATATGGGCGGGAATGTTGGGCGGATAGGAGCGATACTGCGTCGTCCATTTCTTGCCGATGCTGAACTCGAGCGGCATGTTCTGGCTGTCGGTAAAGCGAAATCCTTGCGCGTTCCGGCGGTTGTTGCCCATCCGGTCGAGCACCACTTGGCCATTGTCAAATGCCACCTCGTCATCGGTCACCGCGGTAATCTCGCCGCGGAAGGTGCTCTTCGGGGACTTGGTTTCCAGGTCGAGCACGCGATAGGAATAAAAATCGCCGACCTTGAAATTGGTGTCGGCGCGCGCGAAGCCCTGGGTAAAGGGATTCCCGGACTGCGACTGAACCTCGATGCGCTTCTCGCCCTGTTTGGCGAGCACGGAGTCGAGTTCCAGTTGCGCAAGTTCGGCGAACTCGCCATTGGGATAGCGCCGCAGGTAATCCTCCAGCGGCGCGGCCGCCCGCGCGGCCTTGGCGCCCTCCCAGAGCTTCAGTTCCTTGTCGAATTTCTTTTCCAGCTCCGTTTGCGAGAGCTTCTTCAACTGTGCAGGAGGCAGAAAATAGAAATCGTCCTCCATCGAGGTACTCTCCCAGGGAATCTGCTGACCCTCCGACTTGCGCCGCACCGCCAGCCTGACGCGTTTGAGTACGTCTTCTATTTTTGCTTCGGGCACTTTGATCTCGCGCAGCAGATTCTCGGTGTACAGGCCGTTGGCGCCCTCACCGTCGCCTGCGGTATTGCCGGGCGACGTCGCGTAGGCGAGCAAAGAACCCGGCGGCGCGTCGAACTGGCTCAAACCTTTCTGTTCGGTGGGTACCTTGGTGCCAAACGGATTGTCGCGGCAGGCGTCGAGCATGATGATGTTCATCGGATTCTGCGCTTTGGTCATGCCTTCGAGCAGCGAATTGAGCTCAATGGTCTTCGTGCGCATGTCCTCCAGCTTCTCGATCACCGCGTCGACCGGGATCAGGTAGTTGCGCCACGCCAGCTGCGCGCCGTGGCCGGCGTAATAGAACATGCCGACACCCTTGGTTTTCGCCAGTTCCGCGCTGAACGACGCAATCGCCCCGGCCATCTGCGCGCGCCCGGCATCGAGTTGCAGATTGACCTTGAAGCCGGCCTTCTGCAATTCGCCGGCGATCGCCTTGGCATCATTGGCGGGGTTCTTCAGCGGCGCCTCGGCATATTTGGTGTTGCCGATGATCAGCGCCAGCCGCGGCAGTGTGTTGAGCGACGTTTGCGCATAACCATTCGGCACCCACAGCGGCAGCGCCGCGGACGTTGTTAGCGCGCCAGCCTGCAGCAACCATTGGCGCCGTGCGGCCCTTCTTGCAGACATTGTTCCCCGACGTTCACTCATACCAGACATCCATCCATTCCGAAGATTGTCGAACCCATTTCAATGGGTGGCCATTTTCAATCAAATGCGTGTTGCACGGGGTTTAATTTCATTTCAAGATGCATGTGCATTAATGCCTGCAACGGGCGGGCGGAAAACTGGAGTTCAACGCATCAAGTGTGTTAGATTGAATTGCAATCGATTTTATTTTGTCGTTCGACGATGTAATCGTGCGCTACTTTAGTAGAGGCAAATTTGAAATTCAAACTCATGCTTTCCATGGTTTTCGTTCTTGGCTGCACATCTGCGGCAAATTTGTTTGCGCAAGCCCCCGCCGGCGGGGCGACCAGTGCAGAGCAAATACGCGAGAACGCGGCCACCATTCCTGAAGACGTGCGCAATCGCATGACGAACGAGTGCAATTCAAAATTTGCGCATTCTGGTCAGCCGCAAAATAATAAAAGAGGGTTCATGACTGACTGCATGGCTGAAGCGATAAAGAATTCCCGCCAGTCTGGGGAAACCGCGCCCCCCGCAAAATAGGCATTCCAGAAGCAGAAGCCTCCTGCCTGTCTCTCAAACGAGACAGGCAGGAGGTGAGGCAACGCGCAGCGCAGTGTGCATGCCGACCGGGTCGGTGGCGCCTGCTGCGGCGCCCTCGACATCAGGATTTCGCAGGCGAGGCCGTTCGCGCCGTGGCAGGGCTTGTTGGACCAATTGACTTAAGCGCTGCCTTCGATCCCGCCCTGTTATACTCCGCGCCACGCGACCCCGTTGACCAGTCCCCCCGTCGCCGTCGATTCCGACGCTCTCTAATCTCTCAGCCTGTGACTGGCGCCTTATTGGGTGACAGGCCGATCGTTTTTTGGAAATCCAAATGTCATTTGCAAATCTCGGCTTGTCCGCGGAACTCGTTCGCGCCGTTGCCGAACACGGTTACACAACCCCCACGCCGATTCAGACGCAGGCGATCCCCGCGGTACTTAACGGCGGCGATCTCTTGGCCGGCGCGCAGACGGGCACCGGCAAGACCGCGGGCTTCGTGCTGCCGATCCTGCAACTGCTGTCGACGCGCGCGGGGGCCACGACTGCGAGCGGGCGCAAACCCGTCCGCGTGCTGATCCTGGCGCCGACGCGCGAACTCGCCGCGCAGATCGAAGAAAGCGTCCGCGTCTACGGCAAATACTCGAAGCGGTCGTCGACGGTTGTTTACGGCGGCGTCAGCATCAATCCGCAGATGATCCAGCTCAAGCGCGGTGTCGATATCCTCGTCGCAACGCCGGGCCGCCTGCTCGACCTTCACCAGCAACATGCCGTCGATTTGTCGCACATCGAGATTCTGGTGCTGGACGAAGCAGACCGCATGCTCGACATGGGCTTCATCCGCGACATCAAGCGCATTCTTGCCTTCTTGCCGAAGCGCCGGCAAAACCTGCTGTTCTCGGCGACCTTCTCCGCGGAGATCAAGGCGCTCGCCGACAGCCTGCTCAATGCGCCGGCGATGATCGAGGTAGCGCGCCGCAATTCGACGGTGGAGATCATCAGTCAAAAGGTCCATCCGGTGGATCGCGACCGCAAGCGCGAGCTTTTGTCGCACCTGATCAAGACCAACAACTGGCACCAGGTGCTGGTGTTCCTGCGCACCAAGCACGGCTGCAACCGGCTGGCCGAGCAGCTCAACAAGGACGGCATCACCGCGCTGGCGATCCACGGCAACAAGAGCCAGGGTGCGCGCACACGCGCGCTCGCCGAGTTCAAGACGGGCGATCTCCAAGTGCTGTGCGCCACCGACATCGCCGCGCGCGGCATCGACATCGACCAATTGCCGCACGTGGTCAACTACGATCTGCCGAACGTGCCCGAGGATTACGTGCACCGCATCGGCCGCACCGGCCGCGCGGGTGCGAGCGGCGAAGCGATCTCGCTGGTATGCGTCGACGAGCACGTATTTCTGCGCGACATCGAGAAACTGATCAAGCGCGACATTCCGCAGGAAGTCATTCCCGGTTTCACGCCGGACCCGCACGCGAAAGCCGAACCGATTCTGCAGCGGCAGGGACGTGGACAAGGACAGGGCCGCGGTCAGCAACGCAATCAATCGCGCGGCGGCGGCGGGCAGGGACAGCAACGTAAACAAGGTGGGCAAGGACAAGCGCGCGGCAATGCCGGCGGTGGTGGTCATGCGCAAGGACAGAAGCAGGGACAAAAGCAGGGACAGAAACAGGGGCAGGGTCAGCATCGCGGTGCATCGACTGCCGCGCCGTCACGCCCGCGGCATCCGAATGATGCAACGGCCAAGCCGCAACACGGTCGGCCGCAGCACCAAGCCGCCACCAATTATCACGCCAAGCCTGCGGCCACACATCATGCGGCGCCTGCGGCGAAGAGTGGCGCGCCTGCTTCGAAACCGAAAACGGTTTATCGTTTTGGTGGGCGGCCGCGCTGAGCGCAGGCCTCGATTTCGCCGAGAAAAAATCTAGGGAATCGCTGATCAAGTCCTTCGACAAGCTCAGGACAAACGGTAACTGTTGATCCCGTTCGTGGTGAGCTTGTCGAACCACGTTCAAATCTGACTTAATCAGACCTTTCCTAGCAAGGATGAGTTGAGGCGCTTGCGCCGATACCCATCATTCGCCGAACATGATCGATGGGTATCGCTGCGCTCCACCCATCCTGCGGCACTGCAGTGCCGACCATTGAGCCGCCTGTTGTGTCGAGACAGACGTTGGCCTGGTATAAAAACAAGATTACGCATCCGGAGGTGCAACGTTTCCCCGGTATCGCGTGTTCGATCGTTGCCATATCCCTGGATATTTTCCCTGAGGCCGCAGATTTGATCCCAATGCTCAATACCACTGTTGTGCGTTTCTTTGCGGAGGGCGGCGCAGGCATGCGGTGCCTGCGGACAGGCGCAATTAAACGACTCATGGTTTTCGTTGCGCTGCTCGGCCCACTCGTTGCCGTGGAGTCGGCCAGCGCTGCGGCAGGCGAGTTTCCAAACCGGCCAATTCGCCTGCTGGTCGTCTCGGCGCCTGGCGGACCGAGCGATGGCGTTGCGCGCCTGATTGCACCACGTCTCTCGGAGAGTCTGGCGCGTAACGTCGTGGTGGACAACCGGCCAAGCGTCACCGGTGTTGTTGCCTGCGAAGTAGCCGCCAAAGCTGCGCCGGACGGCGCCACCCTTCTGCTTGGCAATTCCGGCACGCATGCCGTCAATGCGACGTTGTATAGCAATCTGCCCTACGACCCGGTGCGCGACTTCGCGCCGGTGTCCCAACTCGTGCTGTTTGGTTCCGTGCTCCTGGCGCATCCGAAGATTGCGCCGCGCAATTTCCACGAGTTGATCTCGGCGGCGCGCAAAGACCCCGCCCGGTTCAACATTGGCGTGCCGGGAGCGACCGGCGCCGTGACGGTGGAGTTGCTGAAGTCCATCGCCGGTATCGGCCTCACAGCGGTGCCATACAAGGGAAGTGCGCCCGCGGAGATCGCGGCCATTTCCGGCGAAATCGACATCCTGTTTGTGTCCTCGTCGAACGCGGTGCCGCATGTGCAGTCCGGTCGCTTAAGAGGCCTGGGAATTTCTACCGCAGCCCGTTCTCCGCTAATGCCGGAGGTGCCCACGTTCGGAGAATTGGGCGTGCGCGACTTCCGCGTCGGCGTCTGGCACGGGCTGTTTGCGCCCGCGGGCACGCCCGCCGTCCTGGTGCGAAGACTGCATCAAGACCTCGTTCGTATTTTTGCGAACTCGGAATTACGCAAACAGTTCGCCGACTCCGGCACCGAGGTCATCGTCAATTCGCCGGAAGAATTCGCTGCAAAACTCAAGAGCGAGATCGAACGCTATCGCCGGATCGTAACTGCAACCGGCCTGCAGGCGCAGTAAATCCCGGCCCCGCCCCTGCTGAAACGGGGAGCATCCTTTTCGCACGGTGACACTTGCTGCACCTGCGGTAATTGAGGTGGCCGGCGCAGCGTTGGGCAATGGGCTTTGCACCGAATGGATGCGCCAGAACGCATCATTTGGTTTGAATCCGGTTCGAGCAGTGACTGGCGCTGAACGGCCAAATGCGCCATCGGGTTGCGAGTCATGTTGATCGGTGTTGCAGGGCAATAGTGATCTGCCCATTGTTTTCCAGGGTGGCCACACGCACGTGTTCAATCTCGGCACAACCGGCCGCCCGGAGCGCAGCCGCCAACTCGTGACGCGTTAGCAACTCGCCGCTTGGGCCGGCGGCCCAGACCATACGAAGAACTGATGGTGATCTGTCGAGTTTCGCGTATGAGATGGAGTCTCGTGCAAGGAATCTCGATCCCGGGTGCCTACTTCACGTCCGTGGTTCGGCCCAGTACCTTGCTCATG
>JANXSE010000054.1 GCA_025356695.1 Betaproteobacteria bacterium | reverse complement strand
CATCGAAGACGGCCAGAAGCCGGTGCAGCGCCGCATTCTTTATGTGATGAACGAACTTGGTCTCAAGGCCGGCGTGCAGCACACCAAGTCGGCGCGCATCGTCGGCGAGGTGCTGGGCAAGTTTCATCCGCACGGCGACGTCTCGACCTATGAAGCGCTGGTGCGCATGGCGCAGGATTTTTCACTGCGTTATCCGTTGATCGATGGTCAGGGCAACTTCGGCACGCAGGACGGCGACTCCGCCGCCGCTTATCGTTATACCGAAGCGCGCCTGACGCCGATCGCCGAACTGCTGCTCTCGGAAATCGACCAGGACACGGTTGATTTCGTCGCCAACTACGATGGCCGCCTGAAAGAACCCGAGTTGCTGCCGGCGCGTCTGCCGATGCTGTTGCTGAACGGCGCTTCCGGTGTCGGCGTCGGCATGGCCTGCGAACTGCAGCCGCACAATTTGCGCGAAGTCGCTGACGCGGCGGTGGCCATGATCAACCGCCCGAACATCAGCGTCGAAGCGCTGATGGACATTATTCAGGGGCCGGATTTTCCGGGCGGCGGGCAGATCATCAGCCCGCGCCAGGCGATCGTCGACGCCTATAACAGCGGACGCGGTTCACTGCGCGCACGCTGCCGCTGGAAGGTCGAAAACCTCGCCCGTGGCCAGTGGCAGGTGGTGGTCTATGAACTGCCGCCGACGACTTCCGCCATGCGCGTGATGGGAGAGATCGAAGAGCTGACCAATCCGAAGCCGCGCGAAAAAGGCGGCAAGGTTTCGGCAACGCAGGCCAATCTCAAGCAGTTGATTCTGGCCTCGCTTGAAAAAGTCAACGACGAGTCGGACAAGAACAACCGCGTGCGCCTCGTGCTCGAACCGCGCACCTCGAAGCAGGATGCCGAGGAGTTCATGCGCCTCCTGATGGCGCACACCTCGCTCGAAGAAAACTTTCCGATCAACATGGTAGTGATCGGGCTCGACGGCAAGCCGCAGCGCAAGAACATCCGGCAGATGGTCGAGGAGTGGGCGTCCTTCCGCGTTTCCACCGTCACGCGCCGCACACAGTTCCGTCTTGGCCAGGTTGACCGCCGCATTCACATTCTCGAAGGCCGGCACATTGTCTTTCTCAACATCGACAAGGTGATCAAGGTCATCCGCAATTCGGATGAACCGAAACCCGAGTTGATCAAGGCCTTCAAGCTCTCCGATGTGCAGGCCGAGGACATCCTCGAAATCCGTCTGCGCCAGCTGGCACGGCTCGAAGGCATCAAGATCGAGCAGGAACTCAAAATGCTGAAGGGCGAGCGCAAGGAACTCAAAGACCTGCTCGGCGACGACAAGCTGATGAAGAAACTCGTTATCGGTGAGATCCGCGCCGACGCGAAGAAATTCGGCGACGAGCGCCGTAGCGTGATGGAAGAAGCCGGCCGTGCCGTGGTCGAGCGTCAGGTCGTCGATGAAGTGCTGACCATCATCGTCTCGAAAAACGGCTGGGTGCGTTCGCGCCAGGGCCACGGCCTCGAACTCGGCAGCGTCAGTTACAAGGACGGCGACGGCGAATACGCGATCTTCGAAACACGCTCCATCCATCAGATCGCGATGATCGATTCGACCGGGCGCTGCTTCGGCATCGCCGCCGGCGATATTCCGGGCGGCAAGGGGGACGGTGTGCCGCTGACTTCGCTGGTCGAACTGGCGGCCGGCGCGCGCGTCGCGCACGTCGTCGACGCGCAGCCGGGCAAACGTTATCTGGTGGCGAACTCCGGCGGTTACGGTTTTGTCGTCAATGCCGAAGACCTGCTGACGCGCATCCGTGCCGGCAAGGCCTTCATGACGCTGCAGGAAGGCGAATCCGTCCTGCATCCGGCGCCGCTGCCGAAGTCGCCCGAGATGGCCGTCACGCTGTCGGAAAAAGGCCGCATGCTGCTCTTCGCCTATGATGAGCTGAAAGAAATGGCGCGCGGCCGTGGCGTCGTGCTGATGGGGCTTGACGACGGCGAGAAAATGTCTGCGGTCGGCTTCTCCAGCAGCAAGTCAGTGACAGTGGTCGGGCTGTCGCGCAGCGGCAGCGAACGGTCGGCGATCGTCAGCGGCGCGGAGTTGAAAAAACACATCCTGCATCGCGCGCGCAAAGGCTGT
>JANXSE010000382.1 GCA_025356695.1 Betaproteobacteria bacterium | reverse complement strand
AGGTGCTGGCGCGCGCGGTGGCGGTGTTCCGTGTCGGCGACGTCATCGAAGGCAGCGCCTCGCGGGTGGTGGAACGTCGCGATACGGGCAAGCGTCCGGCCAATGTGGCGCGCCTGCCCGGCAAGGACAAACCGAAACAGGCCGTCAAGCAGGCTGCGAATTCATCCAACCCGGTGGCGAAGGCGAAAAAAGTCGTCGGTGGCGAAGGAGAATGGTCGGAGTTTTGATCCACGGCGTTCCATGTGACATGAAAGGGCGGGGAAACCCCGCCCTTTTTCATTGATTGAAGCGGCGGCGGACGCGCAATACTGCACACACAGGATGAAACGCTCAATGTTCAGTGGAAACCTGCCGTAAACAGGGATGTCCGCGGTTGCACATCGCGTTGAATTTTTGATCGAGGAGCCGGCCATGAACAGCGTCAGGGGAAAAGTCGTGCAGCAGCAGAACGGCAACGTTTACAGCTGCACGTTCGGACGTGAACCGGGCGCCGATGCCCACGCGCCGGGTGCACGGTCGCGCGATCCCGCGACGCGTTCGGTGGTTGCCGACATCCGCAGCGAAGTGGCCGAAATCAATACGCTGATCCGCGAAATCGCCGGCACCAACGCCAGCGTCGCCGAACAGGGCGCGGTGAATTCGCAGCTGCTGCTCGACGCGATCGGCAAGCTCGACAGCATTGCTTTCCAATCCAATCTGCTCGCCCACGGCCTCGCCCACGGGCTGGCCGGTGACGGCATCGAACTGGTGGCGGTGGACGTGCAGAATTTCGTCGCCGAGGGTTCCTGCGTGGTGCGGCGATTGCGCGCGCTTGTCAGTGAACACCGTGTGCGCATCAGCAATCTGGCGCGTTCCCTCAAGGAGATCGGCGAGCAGGTCGCCGCGCTCGAAGTCATGACCAGCACGCGCGTCGGCCCGGTACATACCGGCACGGGCGCACCGAATTGAGCCTCCCGCGCGGGGCGCAGGCAACGTTCACAGGAACAGGGTAAAAGCATGGCAAACGCATTGGCGAAGAGCGAGGCGGGGCACGAGTTCGGCTTTTCCGATCGCGATTTCGAACAGGTGCGGCGCATGATCTACGATCATGCCGGCATTTCGCTGAGCCCGGCCAAGCGCGAAATGGTCTACAGCCGCCTGTCGCGGCGCCTGCGCGAACGCGGCCTTGAAAATTTTCAGGACTATCTTGCATTGCTCGAGAGCAACGACGCCGCAGAGTGGGAGGCCTTCACCAATTCGCTGACCACCAATCTGACGGCGTTTTTCCGCGAGCCGCACCATTTTCCGCTGCTCGCCGAACACATGCAGAAGCACTGCAACGGCCGCAACGGCATGCTGTGGTGCTCTGCCGCCTCGACCGGTGAAGAGCCGTATTCGATGGCGATGACGCTGGTCGAGCTCTACAACACGTGGACGCCGCCGGTGCGCATCCTTGCCACCGATCTCGACACCGGCGTGCTGGCCAAGGCCGAGGCCGCGGTTTATGCCGATGAGCGCATCGAAAAACTTTCGCCCGAACGTGTCAAGCGGTTCTTCCTGCGCGGCAGCGGCGCCAATGCCGGCTACGTCAGGGTGCGGCCGGAGTTGCGCAATCTGGTGACCTTCCGCCAGCTCAACCTGCTCGACGCGGTGTGGCCGATGCGCGGTCCTTTCGATGCCATTTTCTGCCGTAACGTGATGATCTATTTTGACAAACAGACGCAGTTGAAGGTGCTCGAAAAATTCGTGCCGCTGCTGCGCGCAGACGGCGTATTGTTCGCCGGCCATTCGGAGAGCTTTCACAACGCCGGGCACCTGTTCCGCCTGCGCGGCAAGACGGTGTATGAACTCGCGCACCACCACAAGAAAAGATAATCATGGCCGTTGCTGTCGCGTCTGCAAGCGCGCGGGATGCCGCGTTGCCGGATTGTTTTGCCACCAATCTGTATTTCGACCGCACGCATGACAGCCATGCGGTCAAGGTGCTGCCGGGCGAATTTTATGCGACGCCAGAAGACCTGCTGCTGGTGACGGTGCTGGGCTCCTGCGTGGCCGCCTGCATGCGCGATCCGGAGCTGGGCATCGGCGGCATGAACCACTTCATGCTGCCGGACACCGATTCGGCGGGGCCCGCCGGCAACGCCGCGCGTTACGGCAGTTACGCCATGGAAATGCTGATCAACCACTTGATCAAGCTGGGTGCGGTGCGCTCGCGTCTGGAGGCCAAGGTGTTCGGCGGCGGTGCCGTCATCGCCGGCATGACGCAGGCGAATGTTGGCGAGCGCAATGCCGAGTTCGTGCTGAAGTTTCTGCGTACCGAGGGCATCCGCGTGGTGGCGCAGGATCTCAACGATATCTATCCGCGCAAAGTCTACTTTTTCCCGGCGAGCGGCCGCGTGCTGGTGAAAAAGCTGCGCAACATGCACAACGACACCATCGTCACGCGCGAAATTGACTACCGTTCCCGCCTCAGCCAGAAGCCGGCCGGCGGCGAAGTCGAACTGTTCATATAAGGAGTTGCCCATGGCAGCGACGATGTCAGCGGCAGCAGCAGGCGCGCACAAGAAACGCGTCATCGTGATCGACGATTCTGCGCTGATCCGCAAGCTGCTGTCCGAAATCATCAACAGCCAGCCCGACATGGAAGTGGTCGGCGTGGCGCCGGACCCGCTGGTTGCGCGCGAAATGATCCGTAACCTCAATCCCGATGTGCTCACCCTCGACATCGAGATGCCGAAGATGGACGGTCTGGAATTTCTCGAACGCCTGATGCGCTTGAGGCCGACGCCGGTGGTCATGGTATCGACGCTCACCGCGCGTGGTTCGGAGGCGACGCTGCGCGCGCTTGAACTCGGCGCCGTCGACTACGTCGCCAAGCCGGCCTTCGACATCGAACACAGTTTTCACGACTACGCGATTGAAATCACCGACAAGATCCGCTCGGCCGCCGGCGCGCGGCTGCGCCAGCGCGCGCCTGCCGCCGGCAGTTCAAAAGTGCTGCCCGCGCTCGGCAACCGGCTGGCCTCGACCGAAAAACTGATCATCATCGGCGCTTCCACCGGCGGCACCGAGGCGATCAAGGAGGTGCTGATACGCCTGCCGCCGGACTGCCCCGGCATCCTCATCACGCAGCACATGCCCGAAGGCTTTACCAAATCGTTTGCGACACGCCTCGACGGGCTGTGCCGCATCGCCGTCAGTGAGGCGGTGCACGATGAGCGTGTGTTGCCCGGGCACGCCTACATCGCGCCCGGACATTCGCATCTGCTGCTGCGCAAAAGCGGCGCCAACTACATGACCGAACTGTCACAGGCGGAGCCGGTCAACCGGCACCGCCCGGCGGTCGATGTGTTGTTCCGTTCGGCGGCGAAATACGCCGGGCCCAACTCGGTCGGTGTCATCCTCACCGGCATGGGCAAGGATGGCGCAGCCGGCATGCTGGAAATGAAGCAGGCCGGTTCGCGCACGATTGCACAGGACGAGGCCAGTTGCGTCGTCTTCGGCATGCCGAAAGAGGCGATTGCCCGCGGCGGCGCCGACGAAGTGCTGCCGCTAGCGGACATTGCCGAGCGCGTGCTGGCGATGGTGCGCGGCAGCGGCCCGCACGCCGTGCGCGTCTAGGCAGGCTGCGATCGCCGGGCAACGGCCGGTTTAACGCGTGGATTAAGCGCTGCCCAAGGTTGCCTCGGCATGGCCCCGTGTAATACCCTCGTATTCCGGTTGGCGCCGCACCGTGCGAAACAGCGCGGGACGTCCCCGGCAAGCCTGAAAGGGGCGGTATGGCGGTATTGAAAAACGCGAGGGCCGGCACGCTGACGACAGCGGTCTGCTGGTGTGCGCTGGCGGTGATCGCCTCGTTCTGGGGGTCGGTCTATCTGCTTTCGCAGCAGGATCGCGCGCGCACGCTGATCGAAGTCGACGACGAAAACCGCAATCTCGCGCGCACGCTGAGCGAACATGCGGCACGCACGCTTGACTACGCAGACAGCATCGCGCTGCGGGTCAAGGCGCTGCATGAAAAAGACGGTCGCGGCCTGTCGCTCGAACGCTTCGGGCGCGAGGCCGGCCTCAACCGAAAAATCGTTGCCGCGGTCGCCGTCGTCAATGCGCGCGGCGATGTCGTGCAGATGGACCAGCCGTTCGAGCGCGCACAGAACCTTGCCGACCGCGATCACTTCAAGGCCCACCGGGACGCCGACGGCGGCAAGCCGGTCATCAGCCGGCCGCTGCAGACGCGCATGCTGGGGCGTACCGCCATCTTCCTGACGCGCCGGCTGAACCGGGCGGACGGCAGTTTCGACGGCATCGTCAGCGTCGTCATCGACCCGAATGTGTTCACCGGCATGTACCGCGAGGTGCGGCTGGGCGCCAAGAGCCTGATCGTGATGACCGGACGCGATGGTTTCATCCGCGCGCGCAACAGCGGCGAGGTCGATGTTGCCGGGCAGAACGTCAGCGGCGGCGCCTTGTTCAGCCAATATGCCGAACGCAATGAAGGTACGGCGCGTTACGCCTCCGTGGTCGATGGTGTGACCCGGCGCGTTGCGTTTCGCCAGATCGAGGGCTATCCGCTGATTCTTTCTGCCGGCGTCGCCGAGGAGACCGTGCTCGCCGAAGTCAATGACCGCGCGCGCAACCTGTTTTTGGGCGCGCTCGCGGCGAGCCTGCTGGCACTGTCCGCCGCCGCGGCGCTGTTGTACGCAGTGCGACGGCGTGAGCGCGATGCCGTCGCACTGCGCAACAGCGAGGCGCTCTACAGGCGGCTGGTGGAAGACTCGCCGGACGCGACGTTTGTCAATCGCGACGAAACCATACTCTATGCCAATGCGGCGTTTCTGCAGCTCCTGGGCGCAACGTCCGACGCACAGATCGTCGGCAAATCGCTGTTCGACTTTTTGCATCCCGATTTTCATGCCGTCGTGCGCGAGCGCATGGCGCGCATGAAGAGTGACGAACTCTCGGGTATCCGCGGCCTGGCGCAGCGGCGCTATGTGCGTTTCGACGGCAGGGTCATCGATGTCGAAGTCTCCAGTGTTGTTGTACAACTGCCTGACGGCCCGGCGCGCCACATCGTGGCGCGCGACATCACCTCGCGCAAAAAGGCCGAGGCGGCGCTGCAGGAAAGCATGGAACGTTACCGCCGCATGGTCGAGGAGTTCCCCGACGCCGTTTTCATCAATCGCGGCGATGCCATCGTGTTTGCAAACCCGGCGGCGCTGCGGATGGTCGGCGCGGCGTCCGCCGCGGAGGTCGTCGGCAAATCGCCGCTCGCCATTGTGCATCCCGACGACCGCGCGGAGGCCGCCGCGCGCATCGACAAAATGGTCGCCAGCGGCGAAATGCCGGGACTCTACAACCAGCGCTTTCTGCGCAGCGATGGCAGCGTGATCGATGCCGAAGTCAGCGTATCCTTCGTTTTCGACCAGGGCCTGCCGTCGCGCCAGGTGGTGGCGCGCGACATCACGCAGCGCAGACAGATCGAGGCGGCGTTGCGCGACAGCCAAGCGCGGTACCGAAGATTGGTCGAAGAATCGCCAGACGCCACCATAATCAGCAGGCGCGGCGTCATTTTTTACGCCAATCCGGCAGCCCTGCGCCTGCTTGGCGCGCAAGCCGAAGACCAGGTGGTGGGTTCACCCGTGCTGCGCTTTCTGCATCCGGACTATCATGCAGACGCAGAGGCACGCTTCAAAAAACTGGAGGAAGACCCGTCTTACTCCGGCGCCGGCCTGTTTGAACGCAAATATGTGCGGCTTGACGGCGTGGTGGTGGATGTCGAAATTTCCGGTGTTACGGTGCAACTGGCCGACGGCCCGGCGCGCCATATCGTCATCCGCGACGTGAGCGAGCGCAAAAAGATCGAGGTGGCGTTGCGCGACAGCGAAGAACGCTATCGCATGCTGGTCGATTCATCGCCCGACGCGGTGATCATCTACACAGACGACAAATTAACCTTTGTCAATCCGGCCGCAGTCAAACTGTTTGGTGCAGCATCAGCAGAGCAGCTCATTGGTATGACGGTGCAGCAGCTGATTCATCCAAGCGGCGAGGCAGTGGCGCTGGCGCGTCGTGCCTACGTGATGAAGACCGGTCTGCCGACAGGATTGTGGGACCAGACGTTTCTGCGCCTGGACGGCACGCCGATCGAGGTCGAAGGCAGCGCCATCGGCATTCCCGGGACACAGAACCGCCAGCGCCTGGTGACCGTGCGCGATATCAGCGCGCGCAAACGCGCCGAAGAGGCCCTGCGCGAAAGCGAAGAGCGCATGCGCATCGCCGTGGATGCCGCCAATCTGACCACATGGGAATGGGATATTGCCTCTGACGTTGTGCACTGGGGCAGCGGCCACGAAAAGCTGCTTGGGCCATTGCCTGAAAATCTCAACCAGTATCCGGATTTCCGCAAGATGGTGCATCCCGATGACCGCACGCGGTATCTTGCCATTGGCCGGGCCACGATGGCGCATGGTGTTCCCTACGATGTTGAATTCGGCTTTGTGCGCACCGACGGCGTGGTACGCCGAATGCGCAGCACCGGGCGCGCGGTGCGCGACGCCGAAGGCCGTATTGTCGGTATGGTCGGCGTCACGCAGGACGTTACCCATCGCCATGACATCGAACGTGAACTGGCGGTCAGCCAGCAGCGCCGCGATGCCCTGCTCGAAAGCATTCCGGCGCCGGCCTGGCTGAAAGACCGCAACGGTCGATTCGTCGCCGTCAACCGCGCGTGGTATCAGCGATTCAAACAGGACCCCGGCTTCGCCATCGGCCGCACCAACGCCGAGGTGTTTCCGCCCGCGCAGGCGGCCGAGCGCGACCGCGAGGACCAGCTCATCTTTGCGACGCGCAAGGAACAGCGCGTCGAGCGCATGGTGCGTGTCGACGGCAATCCGGGCTGGTTTGAAACCGTGAAGATGCCGGTGTTCGACGAAAAGGGCGAAGTCACTGGCATCGTCGGCATCTCGTTCGATACCACGGCGCGCAAACAGGCGGAAGAACAACTGCGCGCCAGCGAAGAACGCTTCCGCCTGTTTGCTGATTCGGTGGACGACGTTTTCTGGATGATCGAGCCGGATCCCGTCAGTGTCATTTACGTCAACAAGGCATTCACGGAAATCTGGGGGTTCAGCACCGAAGAACTGCAGGCCAATTCGCAGCTCTGGTTTGATTCGATCCACCCGGAGGACCGTGACGACATCCGTGCCTTTGAGAACTGGATACGCGACGACAGTACCGACGTCTATCGCGGGCAATACCGGATCGTGCGGCGCGACGGCGGCATCCGCTGGATTCGCGATTACGGTACCAAACTGCGCGATGCCAGCGGCAAAACATTCCGTTTGCAGGGCATTGCCGAAGACGTCACCGCGCAACATAACGCCGAGGTTGCACTTCTGGAAAGCCGGCGCCGCCGCGACGCGCTGCTCCAAGCTAATCCCGACCCGGCGTGGCTGAAGGACTTGCAGGGCCGATATGTCGCCGTCAACCACGCCTGGTTTACGCAGCGCGGCCTGACTCCGCACAATATCGAAGGCCGCATCGACCGCGATTATTTCAGCGCTGAACAGGTGGCGATCATCGATGCCGAAGACCGCCGCGTCATCGAAACCAAGCAGGTGCTGCGCAGCGAGCGCAACTGGAACTATAACGACGGTACGGCGTGGATCGAAACCGTCAAGGCGCCGGTGGTGGACAGCGACGGCAATGTGACCGCGATCGTCGGCCTCTCGCACGACATTACCGAGCGCAAGCGCAGCGAGCAGGCGGTGTGGGAGATGAACACCACGCTCGAGCAGAAAACCGCCGAACTGACCGCGCTGAACCGTGAACTCGAAGCGTTCGCCTATACCGTTTCGCATGATCTGCGCGCGCCGCTGCGGCATATTGACGGTTTCGTCAACCTGCTGAAAAACCACGCCGGGCCCACGCTTGACGCGCAGAGTACCCGTTACTTCGACCGTGTCAGCAACGCGGCACGGCGCATGGGTCACTTGATTGACGATCTGCTGGCGTTTTCGCGCACCGGGCGCGCCGAGCTGCACATGCAGCGCGTGCAACTTGAGCGTCTGGTGCGCGACACGATCGAACACCTCAAACCGGACACCGCGGCGCGGCGCATCGAATGGAAGGTGGGTGTGCTGCCGGCGGTGTATGGCGACGCCGGGCTGCTGGCGATCGTGTTGCAGAACCTGGTATCCAATGCCATCAAGTACACACGGCCGTGCGAGGTCGCGCGCATTGAAATCAGCGCAGCGCTGGGCGATGGCGGCATGACGACGCTGACCGTACGCGATAACGGCGTCGGTTTCGACATGCAGTATGCGAACAAGCTGTTCGGGGTCTTTCAGCGCCTGCATACCGACGCCGAATTCGAGGGCACTGGCATCGGGCTGGCGACGGTGGCGCGCATCGTCCAGCGCCACGGTGGCGGCGTCCGCGCCGAGGGCCGGCTTGGCGAGGGTTCGAGTTTTCACGTTACACTGCCGCAGGCACCCATGGAGGCCAAGGTCGCATGACGACGAGTGAGCATCCGCGTTTGCTGGTGATCGGCGGTTCGGCCACCCTGATTGAGGCGCTGGCGGCGCATTGTCCACGCGAACAGATGGCGGTGCTGCCCGATGCGGCGGCGGCCCTGACCCACCTGCGCGCGCAGGCCGGGTCGCTGCCGCGGCTGATCGTGGTCGAGGACGGCGCCACTGCCGGTGCGGGCGCCCTGACGGCCACGATAGTCGCGCTGAAAAGCGATTCCCATGCCAGCCTGGTGCCGCTGGTCATCGTCGGCGGCGCCTTCGACCTCGCCGCTTGTTACGGTGCGGGTGCCAATGCCTGCGTGCTGCGGCCGGCCGCGCCGGCGGCGCTGGGGCTAGCGGCCGGTGCGCTGGTGAATTTCTGGCTCGCTGCTAACGAAATGCCGCCCTCGCGGGCCTAGCCCCCCACAAGGGGGAGGGAATAAAAAGCGAGAGTCTCGAATAACAAGTCTGCGCGAATTAGTAGCCTGCCATTAGCCTCAAATTGCGCTCAAGTTCTGCCGTGTGCCCGCCGTTAAATCCGGCAGGGGAAACATAAACGGAGAATTCATGCGTACCAGCACAATGGTCACCAACGGCAAAGCGCTCGTCCGCCTGCAAGGACGTTTCGATTTCAGCGCGCACCGAGAAATGCGGGATTGCTGCGGAAAACTGCTCGAATCGGGCGACGTGCGCGAACTCGACCTCGACATGGGGGGGGTCGATTACATCGACAGTTCGGCACTCGGCATGCTGTTGTTGCTGAAAGAACGCGCCGACGCGGCAAGCAAGCGCGTGTCCCTGCAGAACTGCAAGGGCACCGTGCGCCAGGTGCTCGATATCGCCAACTTCGGCAAGATTTTCAGCATTGCCTAGGCGCTGCCCGCGGCCAAAAGCGTGAATCTGCGATGAATTCGGCGCCCGGTTTTGCGGACGGGCCCGCACCGCGAAAGCACAAAAATTTCTGGATGACGGTATGGAAATTCTGATCGCCGACGATGATCCGATGTCGCTGAAACTGATTTCAGCACTCGTGCTCAAGCTCGGCCATACGGTCTTGCTGGTGCAGAATGGCGAGGACGCGGTGCACGCGTTTGAATCGCACCGCCCAGACCTCGTGCTGATGGACGGCCAGATGCCGGTGCTGGACGGTTTTGCGGCGGCTAGCCGCATCCGCGAACTGAGCGGACAACACTGGACGCCGATACTTTTCATCGCCGCTGAAAACGACCAGGACACCATCGTGCGTGCCTTCGACGCCGGCGCCGACGACTATCTGGTCAAGCCGGTACTTCCGGCGATGCTGCGCGCCAAACTCGCGGCGGTCGCGCGCGTGCACAAGCTCTACCGCGAGGGCGAGGCGCAGAAAAAGCGCCTGCAGAACTATCGCGATACCGCCGAGCATGAGGGGCGCATCGCGCTGCACTTGATGCAGAAACTTGTCAACGCCGAGCAGCTCGACGACCCGATGCTCAAATACATGATCGTGCCGATTTCGCCGAATTTTTCCGGCGATCTGGTGGCGGCGGCGCGCACACCGCGCGGCGCCCTGCACGTGATGCTGGCCGATGCGGTCGGCCACGGTCTGGCCGCGGCGCTGAACGTGCTGCCCATCGTGCCCTGCTTTTATTCGATGATAGCGAAGGGCTTCGATCTCGACATGATCGCCACCGAGCTCAACCGCACGCTGCGCCAGTACATGCCGGTCGACCGTTTTGTCGCCACGACGCTGATTTCGGTGGATCCGGTGGCGCGCCGCATCAAGGTCTGGAACGGTGCCAATCCGCCGGTGGTTGCCTTCACCGACGACGGCGCGGTGATCGCGCGTTTTGAATCGAAAAATCTGGCCTTCGGCATCGTGTCCGAGGCCGCCTTTGAACCAGTCGTCGAGGTCTTCGACTATCCGGTCGCCTGCCAGCTGTTTGCCTGTTCCGACGGCGTGATTGAAGATTACGGCCAGACGGCCGACGGCGCGGCACGGCAGTTGCGGGTCGAAAGAATGCTGGCTGAAACGCCGCCGGCGTTGCGTCTCAAGCGCATGCGCACCGCACTGGCCGCGCGCACCGGGGACGGCACGGCCCACGACGACATGACGGTGGTGCTGCTCAATTGCGACGCCGCCGCGGTGGCGTCGCTGCAACCGCCGCCGCGCATGCCGGCGCAATGGTATTTTGAAGTGACCTTTGATGCCGACGACCTGCGCAAGCTCGGCGTGCCTAACCTCCTGCTCGATGTGGTTTCGAGCCTGCCGGGCGCGCATTTTCACCGGCGCCAGCTCGGCATCATCGTCAGCGAGTTGTTTGCCAACGCGCTTGATCACGGCGTGCTCGGCCTGCCGCCGCGCGAGGCGCGCGATCCCGCCCGCCGTGACCACGCGCGCGCGATGGCGCTGGGCTATCTCGAACAGGGCAGCATTGCTGTCCACATCGAATCGCACTGGACGAACGGGCGGCCGCTGCTGGAACTGCAGTTCCGCGACAGCGGCAAGGGTTTCGTCGGAAGCGCGGATGCGGCAGACGGTGCAATCACCCGCGGCCGTGGCATTGAACGGGTGCGCGCGTTGTGCGCCAGCGTTGATTTTCGCGGTAGCGGCAATGATGTCAGGGTGACGTATGTGCTGGACGAGCGTGCCGACGTGCCGCTGCGGGCGGTGGCTTGAGCACAGGCCCTGTGCGTGCCGCCGCAGCATTTTTGCTGCCGGCACAAGGGCGTAAGCGCCGCGATGCATGAAAGGCCTGAAGATTGCCGGGCGAACGCCGTTAACAAAGGTGATGCGATAACAACGATTCGACGGCACTGTGGTGCTATGATTTGAACCGCGAAAGCAGAATGACATGGATCAACACGTGAACAGACAGGTGCTGCTGGTTGACGACAGCGTCGATGATGCCGAACTGGCCATCAACGTGCTGTCTGACTATGGCCCGGTTGAAATGATCACCGTGGTGCATGACGGTGCGGCGGCGGTCGAGTATCTGCAGTGCAGCGGCGCCTTTGCCGGACGCACCACGGGCAACCCGGCCCTGATCCTGCTCGATGTCAAAATGCCCAAGGTCGACGGCCTTGAGCTGCTGCGCGACATCAAGGCGGATGAAAAACTGAAAACCATCCCGGTGGTGATGCTGACCTCCTCGCGCGAGGAGCGCGATATCGTCAACAGCTACCGTCTTGGCAGCAATGGCTACGTCGTCAAGCCGATGGTGTTCAGCGAATTCGTCGATACCGTCAGAAAAATCGGCGCCTTCTGGCTGACCGTCAACGAGCCGGCCCCGGCACGTTCCTGATCGCGGTTGCCGCCGTCGCAATGGGCGGCGCGCTCCCTTGTCCGCCCGGCTGAGTGTGCGCTGACTTTGCGCCACAGCCCCCGTTGTTGATATTTCCCGTCCCCCATCTCCCGCCACCGGCCGCTTAAAGATTCGGCGCTGCAGAGCCGTAATCAAGAACATCGGAAACCCGTCCTCGTTGTGACCGGCGGGCACAGCGCGGCAGCTGTAATCTCAGTGGAGAACAAAAAATGCGAATTTCGGGGCAAGGCGAAGCCATCTGGCCGGTCATCGTGGCAACCGGCGTGGCACTGCTGCCGCCGGTGCTGGTCTTTACCGGCGCGGTGGCCGATGCGCGCGTGGTTGCCGGCATCGCCGCCGGGTGCGCGATCGTTGCGCTGTTGCCGTTGATGCTGCGCATGCACCAGAACCGGCGGCGTCTGAACGCGCTGGCGGCAAGCCTGGAAGCCATGACCGGCGGCACCTGCGATCTGACGCAGCGCCTGCCGGCCGAGGGCGGCGCCGAGTTTGTGCGCGTGGCCAATGCGGTGAACGCGTTTATCGAAAATTTGCGCTCTGCCCTGCGCATCGTCAAGGACAGCATCGACCACCTCGCCGGTTCCGCCGGCAAGGTGGCGGCCGCCTCGTCGCAGGTTGCAGCTTCGTCGAATGCGCAGTCGGATGCGGCCGCCTCGACGGCGGCCGCGGTTGTACAAAGCACCGCCAGCATTAATCATGTCGCCGAGCAAACGCGCGAAACCGCGGAGATTTCACGCCACGCCAGCAATCTGTCGGAACACGGCGAACAGGTGGCGCGGGAAACGGCGCAGGAAATGACGCGGGTGGCCGATTCAATGCAGGATTCGGCGCGGCTGATCTCCAAATTAAGCGAGCGTTCCCAGGACATCAGCGGCATCGTCAAGGTCATCAAGGATATCGCCGAGCAGACCAACCTGCTGGCCCTCAATGCGGCGATCGAGGCGGCGCGCGCCGGCGAACAGGGCCGCGGATTTGCGGTGGTGGCCGACGAAGTCAGAAAACTGGCCGAGCGCACTGCCACGGCGACCACCGAAATCAGCGGCATGATCGAGGCCATCCAGGCCGAGGTCACCTCGGCGGTGGGCAATCTCGGCGCGCGCAACGACCAGATCAGCCAGGCGGTGAAGCTCGCCGAGCAGGTGGCCGGCACGCTGGCCGAGATCAACGCGGGCGCGCACAAGACCCAGGACCGCATCCAGGAAATCAACAACGCCGCCAGCGAACAGGGCGCGGCCAGCCACCAGATCGCCAGCAACATCGAGCGCATCGCGCAGATGGCCGAACAGAACAATGCGGCGGTCGCCGACGCGGCCAATTCCGCGCGTTATGTCGACGAACTCGCCACGCAACTGCGCACCGAAGTGCTGCGTTTTACGGCCTGAGCAGAAGGAGCAACGCAATGTCGGCATTACTGCAGGGCATCGACGCACGGGCGCGGCTGGCGGGCACCAACAAGCTTGAAATACTCATGTTCACGCTCGGGCGCGAGCGCGCCAGCGGACGCCGCGAAACCTACGGCATCAACGTTTTCAAGGTGCGCGAAGTGATCCGCGCGCCGGAACTCACGCGCGCCCCCGACATGCCGCCGGCGATCGACGGCATCGCGAGCCTGCGCGGTTCACTGGTGCCGGTGCTCAACCTGGTGCGCTACGTCGGTGTCGAAACCGACGATGTCGCGCCAATTATGATATTGGCCGAGTACAACGGCCAGACGCTGGGTTTTCTGGTCGAATCCGTGGAAACGATCCTGCGCATCGACTGGTCGGCGATGCGCGCGCCGCCGGCGATGATGACGGCGCATGCGGGGGGCCTCGTTACCGCGGTCACCGAATTGGCCGACGGGCGTCTCGTCATGATGATCGACGTCGAGAGCATCCTCGAACAGACCCTCGGCGGCGAGGTCGCGGCGGTGCCGGAGAGTTTCGGCGAACGGCCGCCGGCGGGCCGCACGATATTGTTTGCCGACGATTCGGCGGTGGCGCGCAAGCAGATCGCGCGCACGCTCGATGCGATGCAGGTCGCGCATGTCGATGCCGTCAACGGTCATCACGCCTGGCAGCAACTGAAGAAAATCGCCGATGCCGCCGAAAGCGCCGGCCGGCCGGTGAGCGATACGCTGCAATTGATTCTGACCGACGTCGAAATGCCGGAGATGGACGGCTACATGCTGGTCAAGCAGATCAAGGCCGATGCCCGCTTCAGGGGCATCCCGGTGGTGATGCATTCTTCGCTCTCCGGCGAATCCAACAAAACGCTCGGCATGTCGGTCGGTGCCGACGAATATGTGCCGAAATTCGAACCGCAACGCCTCGCGCAGACGCTGACGCGGCTGCTCGCGCAGGAAGGAGTGCGGCGATGAGCGATCTGGAAAAAAACCGCGCAATGCTGCTCAACGTCGATGCGCGCACGCGGCTGGCGGGTTCGAACCGCATGGAACTGCTGCTGTTTTCGCTGGGCACCGATGAGATTTTCGGGATCAATGTCTTCAAGGTGCGCGAAGTGACCGACGCCATGCCGATCACGCTGGTGCCGAACCTGAACGATCGCATTGAAGGCGTGGTCAGCCTGCGCGGCAACGTCATTCCGGTAATCGCGCTGGCGCGCTGGTTCGGCGGCGACTCCAGCGGCTGCGAAACGATGATGGTCACCGAGATCAGCTGCCACACGCAGGGATTTCTGCTCAACCAGGTCGATCGCATCGTGCGCGTCGAGTGGGACAAGGTGCATCCGGTCAGCGCTTCCATGGCCAGCGCCAACAACCTGGTGCTCGCCTATACCGAATTACCCGACGGCAAGCTGGTGTCGATACTCGATATAGAACAGGTGCTGGCCGACGTCTTCGGCCAGCATGAATTCCCCGCGCTGGCGCCGGTTTCCCTGAGCGGCGCGCATGTGTTGTTTGCCGACGACTCGCAGGTGGCGCGCCAGCGCATCGTGCAGGTGCTCGACGGCATCGGCGTGCGCTATCAGCAGGCCAGCAACGGTGCCGAGGCGTGGGAGATGCTGCAGGGCATGGCGTCCTGCGCGCAGGCCGACGGCGTCGATTTGCGCGAAAAACTCGATCTCGTGCTGACCGATGCGGAGATGCCGGAAATGGACGGCTACGTGCTGACGCAGAAAATCAAATCGGATGCGCGCTTCAAGGGCATCCCGGTGGTAATGCATTCGTCGCTGTCGTCGGATGCCAACCGCGCGATGGGCAAAAGTGTTGGCGTCGATGCCTATGTGCCGAAGTTCGACCCGACGATGCTGGCCGATACGCTGCGGCCGCTGCTGGAAGCGCGTGCCGCCTGAGCGGGCGCGCGCGAACCAAACGATGATGCAACGGAAACGTGAACAGGACAAAACAGGAATGGCGGGTGAATCATGAGTGATCCAAAAATGAAATTCTTGGTGGTGGACGATTTCTCGACGATGCGGCGCATTGTGCGCGGACTTCTGAAGGAGCTCGGCTTTCTCAATGTCGACGAAGCCGAAGACGGTGTGGTCGCGCTGGCCAGACTCAAAAGCGAAGCGTTCGATTTCGTGGTGTCCGACTGGAACATGCCGAACATGACCGGCATCGAACTGCTGCGCGCGATCCGCGCCGACGCGGCGCTGGCGCACCTGCCGGTGCTGATGGTGACGGCCGAAGCGAAAAAGGAAAACATCATCGAGGCGGCCAAGGCCGGCGCCAACGGCTACGTCGTCAAACCGTTTACGGCGGCCACACTCGATGAAAAACTCAACAAGATTTTCAAAACGATGGGCGCCAAGGAGGCAGCATGAGTGCCGTTGCAGACAATGAAGCCGATTCGCCCGATCTCGAGGCGCTGTTCGATAGTATCGTCGAGGCCAATGCGACGCCGGGTGCCGGTAGTGCCGCCGCCAACGATGGTGAAAATGCCGCCGACGTGATTTCGCGCGTCGGCCACATGACGCGCACGCTGCACGAAAGCCTGCGCGCGCTGGGCATCGACAAAAAACTCGAATCGGCCGCCGCTGCAGTGCCCGATGCGCGCGACCGCCTGGCCTACGTCGCGAAGATGACCGAGCAGGCGGCGAGCCGCGCGCTCAATGCCACCGAAAACGCACGGCCGATCCAGGACAAGCTGGCGAAGGACGCCGGTGAACTGGCGGCGCGCTGGGATGGTTTGTTCGAAGCGCAACCGGGTGTTGATGCGTTCAAGGCGCTGGTGGCGAGCACGCGCGATTTTCTGCGCGCGGTGCCGGCGCAGGCCGAGGCGACCAACGCGCAGCTCACCGAAGTGATGATGGCGCAGGAATTCCAGGACCTGACCGGACAGGTGATCAAAAAAGTCGCCGATGTCACGCACGACCTTGAGAACCAGTTGCTCCAGCTGCTGGTGGAAAATGCGCCGCCGGAACTCCGCGAGGAGGCCAGCGGCCTGCTCAACGGACCAGTCATCAACGCGGCCGGCCGCAACGATATTGCCGCCAATCAGGAGCAGGTTGACCAGCTGCTCGAAAGCCTCGGTTTCTAGCTGGGCACTCAAGGCGATCAAAATCATGAGCGATTTTCAGGACATGCAGGAGTTGTTGCACGACTTCCTCACGGAAGCCGGCGAGCTGTTGTCGGATGTCGACAACAAGCTGGTCGAACTCGAACGCGCGCCAGACGACACCAAACTGCTGAACGACATCTTCCGCGGTTTTCATACCATCAAGGGCGGCGCCGGGTTTCTCAATGCGCAGGCGCTCGTCGAGTTGTGCCACCTGACGGAAAATCTGTTCGACCAGTTGCGCAACGGCAAGATGAAGGTCACGGGCGGTGTGCTCGACGCCATTCTGGCGGCGACCTCGGTGGTGCGCGGCATGTTCGACGAACTGTCGTCCGAACGGCAACCGGCCAAGGCCGATCCGCAATTGCTCGAACGGCTGAAGGCCGTGCTCAATGGCGAGGCGGCGCCGGCTGTTGCCGCCGTGCCGGCCAAAACCAATGTCGTGCCGATGACACCGGCGGTGGCCGGTGCTCCCGTCGTCGCCAGGGCTGGCAACGAACCCGATTGGCAAATGCTGTATCACGGCCTGATGGGGACCAACGTGCCGACGCCGGTCGTCATGCCCGTAGCTGTGCTGGCAGAACCGGTGGCAACCGTGCTACCCGAGGAGCGGCGCGGCCGCCGCCAATCCGACGATCCGAACGCGGATACGGCGGCGATGGGACGCCGCGCCGGCGATAAACCCGGCGCACGCGAAACCACCGTGCGCATCGACACCCACCGGCTCGACGACGTGCTGAATCTGTCGGGCCAGATCGGGCTCGCCAAAAACCGCCTGCTGTGCCTGCGCCGCGATCTGCACGCCGGCAAGCGCGGTGTCGATACCATGCGCACGCTCGACGAAACCGTCAACGAACTCGACCACCTGGTCGGCGATCTGCAAACGGCGGCGATGAAAACGCGCATGCAACCGATCGGTCGCCTGTTTCAGAAATATCCGCGGCTGGCGCGCGATCTGGCGCGCAAGCTCGGCAAGGACGTCGAACTCGAACTGCGCGGCGAAGAGACCGAACTTGACCGCAGCATCATCGACGAACTGGCCGATCCGCTGGTGCACCTGGTGCGCAACGCGGTCGATCACGGCATCGAAGCGCCGGAAGAACGCCGCGCTGCCGGCAAATCGGAGAAGTGCGTGGTGCGCCTGTCGGCGCAGCAGGTCGGCGACCGCATTTTGATCCAGGTGAGCGAGGACGGCCGCGGCATGCGTCCGGAGCAGCTGCGCCGCAAAGCCGTCGAGAAAGGCGTGCTTACCGCCGAGGCGGCGATGGGGCTCGACGATGCGAGCAGCTTCAAGCTGATTTTCCTGCCGGGCTTTTCAACCAAGGACACGGCGTCCGACGTGTCGGGGCGCGGCGTTGGCATGGACGTCGTCAAGACCAACATCCAGAAACTCAACGGCCACATCGAAATCGATTCGCGTATCGGCAAGGGCACGACCTTCAGCATCACGCTGCCGCTGACATTGGCGATCCTGCCGGTGCTGGTGGTGCGGCAGTCGCAGCAGCCGTTTGCCATCCCGTTGTCGCTGGTGCACGAAATTGTCCGGCTCGAGCCGGCGCAGGTGCAGATGGTGTCGGGGCGCGCTGCGCTCACCATCCGCGACGAGGTGCTGCCGGTGCGTTCTCTGGCCGGTATGCTCGGCCGTGCTGCTACTTCGGCGCCGCGCTTCGGCGTGCTGATGCAGTCGGGCATTACGCGTTTTCTGCTGGCGGTCGACAGTTTCGCCGGGCGCGAGGACGTCATCGTCAAACCGCTGACCGATATCAAGACCGCCGGCGTCGCCGGCGTCACGCTGGCGAGCGACGGCTCGGTCGTGCTGGTGCTCGAGATGGACGCGCTGCTGAAGAAAGAGCAGAACGAAACCCGCGAGGCGCTGTTTGGTGCTGCGCTCTCACTGCCGAGAGCGGCCTGAAGCGATGGATTCGATCGAAGCCCGCAGCAGCGGCGACGCGTTTCCGGTATTGCCGGCACCGGTGCAGAGTGTGCGTGCGATGCGCGCGCCGGTCACCGAGGCACCGGTCGAGCTCAAGGTCTTGTGCATCGACGATTGCGAAGACGACGTTGTTCTCATCATCGAGGCGCTCAAATGCGGCGGTTACGTGCCAGAGTACCGGCGCATCTGCAAACGGCCCGACATCGCCGCGGCGCTCGACGAGCAGGTCTGGGACCTCGTCATCTCCGATTATTCGATGCCGCAACTGAACGGTCTGCAGGTGCTGGAGATTGTGCGTGAGCACTCGCCGGAGCTGCCGTTTTTGCTGGTGTCCGGGGCGGTCGGCCAGGAGACCGCCGTGGCGGCGATGAAATCCGGCGCCGGCGATTACATCATGAAGGACGATCTGGCACGCCTGGTGCCGGCGGTGCGGCGCGAACTCGCCGAGGCCGGCGGCCGCCGCGCGCGGCGCCTTGCCGAGTCGAACCTGCGCACTAGCGAAACGCTGCTCAATTCGATCGTCAACACCGCCGCCGACGGCATCATCGTGATCGACGAGTCGGGCATGCTGGAGTTCGTCAACGCCGCTGTCGAGCGCATGTTCGGCTGGCGGCCACTGGAACTGATCGGGCGCAATTTCGATACGCTGCTGATGCCGCGGCCGCAGGGCGGCGCCGAGCGCCTGCCGGGCGGGCCCGAGCGCAACATCAACTCGCTGTCGGTCGGCGTCGGCCGCGAGGTCAAGGCACAACGCCGCGACGGCGGCGTGTTCCCGGTCGAACTCACGCTGGGCGAAATGCGCATCGACGGCCGCCTTAAATACGCTTGCATCATGCGCGACATCACCGAGCGCAAATGCGCCGAGGAGCGCATCCACCAGCTGGCGCATTACGACAAGCTCACTGGGTTGCCCAACCGTGCACTGTTTTCGCAACTGCTCGAGCAGGCGCTGGCCGAGGCCAAGTATTCGAAAAAGCAGGTCGCCGTGCTGTTTATCGATCTCGACCGTTTCAAGCTGATCAACGATTCGCTGTCGCACGACTCCGGCGACGCGGTGTTAAAACAGGTGGCGCGGCGCCTCACCGAAGCGCAGGCCAAGCGCAACACGATTGCGCGTTTCGGCGGCGACGAATTCGTCGTGCTGTTGCGCGACTGTCAGATCCCGACCGACGCCGCCGAGGCGGCGCAGCGCATGCTGACGGCGATCGCGCAGCCGTTGCTGCTCGAGGGGCAGGAATACCATCTCACCGCCAGCATCGGCATCAGCGCCTATCCGAGCGACGGCGAGAACACGCAGACCATACTGAAAAACGCCGACATCGCGATGTACCGCGCCAAAGAGCACGGCAAGAACAACTATCAGTTTTATTCTGCGCAGATGAACCTGCACTCGTTCGAACGCCTGGTGCTCGAACGCTTCCTGCGCCACGCCCTCGAACAGGACGAGTTCCGTGTTTATTACCAGCCGAAGATTGACCTCGTCAGCGGCTGCGTCACCGGCATGGAGGCGCTGCTGCGCTGGATACACCCGGCGATGGGCATGATTTCGCCGGTCAAATTCATTCCGCTCGCGGAAGAGACCGGGCTCATCGTGCCGATCGGCGCGTGGGTGCTGAAGGCCGCCTGCCTGCAGAACAAGATCTGGGCCGACCAGGGTCTGCCGCCGCTGCGGGTCGCGGTCAACCTGTCGGCGCGCCAGTTTGCACAGGACGATTTGCACGCGACGATACTGAACGTGCTCGAGCAAACCGGCCTGCCGCCCGAACTGCTCGAACTCGAAATCACCGAGAGCGTGACGATGGACAATCCCGAGCATGCCGCCGCGCTCCTGCGCAAACTAAAGGCGCTCGGCATCAAGCTGGCGATCGACGATTTCGGCACCGGTTATTCCTCACTGAGTTATCTGAAGCGGTTTCCGATCGACAACGTGAAAATCGACCGTTCCTTCATCAAGGACATCCCGCACGACGAGGACGATGTCGCCATCACCCAGGCGGTGATAGCCATGGCGCACAGTCTCGGCCTCAAGGTTATCGCCGAGGGCGTTGAGAACGAGGAGCATGTGACCTTTCTGCGCGACCATGGCTGCGAACAGGCGCAGGGCTATCTGTTCGGCGCGCCGATGTCGGCCGAGGACTTTACCGCCCTGATTATCCGCACCGGCAACGGGGTGCTGCCCCGCGCCATGGCCACCGCCGCCCTGCCGGCACCCGAAACCCAGTCCTGAAGCCAGGCCGGGCACCCGGTCGAACGCGCGAAATACGCGGCGAAACGGCGTCTTTTCAGCGGATTCGGCAAACGCCGGGCCGCCATAATCGTCAGCAAGCGGGCAACCTGCCTGCACTTGCGACGACGGAAAGTGATGCCATGCCAGCCGCCCAACCCCGCCTCAGCCTTGCCCATGACGCCTCAACCGAGGCACCGCGCCCCGAAAACGGCCGCGAACTGAATGCGATCAAGGAGGCCATTGCCCGCGCCGAGGCCGAAACCCGCGCCAGCCATGCTGCCGAGACGCGTCTCGCCTGGGAATCGCACGCCAGAACCCGCGCCGCCGAACGCGCCCAGGCCGAACACGCCGCGCGCCAGGAACTCGAGCGCCGCGCGCGTGCCGACGAGGAGGCCGCCGAAGCCGCGCGCGCCCGCATCGCAGCTGAAACCGAATTGAGGGAACAGGCGCTGGCGCGCCGTGATGCTGAAAATGAAGCGCTGCGCGAAGCGCAGAAAAAACTGGAAGCCGAACGCGCCGCCACGCGGGCCGCAGAGGAGCGCGCGGTTGCCGAGCGCGAAGGGCAGCAACTGGCTGAACGCAAAACGGTGGAGGAACGCGCTGCGACCGCACGCGCCCAGGCCACCGCGCGCGAGCTTGCCGAACTGACGGCGGCGCTGCGCAATTCGGAAAAACTCACACAGGAAGAATCGGCGCGCGCGCAGGCCTACCACCGCACGCGCATCGCCGCCGAACAGGAAGCCCTGCAGGAAGCACAGGCGCGTTCGCAGGCTGAACACGCCGCTGCGGCAGTAGCCGAACAACGCGCCGCCGAAGAAAAACGCCTGCGTGACGAGGCGCTGGCGCGCGCCGAATCCGAGGCGCAACTGCGTTTGCTCGCCGAAGCGCGCGTGAACGCCGAAGCCAAGGCCGCCGCTGAGGCCGAGTCGCGCGTCAAGGCCGAACAGGCGGCGCTGGCGACCGCCGAAGGGCGCGCCAGCATGGAGGCGCAGGCGCGCGAATCGGCGCAGCAGCGCGTGCGCGTCGAGCGCGATCTGGCGCGCAGCGCGGACGCTGAAAATGAACATCAGACCCGGCTGGTGGCGGAAGCCGAGCAGGGCCGTCGCGCGCGCGAACGCGAATTGTCATTGATCGAAGCCAGGCTGGCCGCCGAAATCCTGGCGCGCGAGGCGGCCGAGGCGCGCGCGCAGGCTGCGCAGGACGAACGCCGCATCGCCGAGGAACACGCCGCGATCGAGCAACAGGCGCGTGTCGCCGCCGAGGCGCGCGTGCATGCCGAAACAAAAGCGTTGAACGAAATGCATTTGCGCGAGGCTGCCGAAATCCGCGGCCGCGAAATCGCCGAGGCACTGGCGCAGGCCGAGCGTGAGGCTGCCGAATTGTCCGATGCGCGTGCCAAACTCGATGCGCTGGCGGTGCAGGTCACGCACGCGCGCATCGCCGCCGAACTCGACGCCAAACGGCGTGCCGAGGAACGCGTCGAGGCCGAAACCCTGGCGCGCAGCGAAGCAGAGGCCTGTGCCGCGGCGGAACTTGAGCTGGAGCGGCTGACGCGCGAGCGTCTGGCCGCCGATCAACTCGCCTGCCAGACGGCGAAACTGAGCGCGCAGGCGGAGGCGAGCGAACGCGAATCGCTGGAAGCCGCGCTGCTGGCCGAACGTGCGGCAATTGCAGCCTCCGAGGCGCGCGTGCTTGCTCAGACCGAACAGCAGGCGCAGGCGCGGGCGCGCAGTGAAGCCGATGCCAGGGCGGCTGCCGCGGCGCGCGAACACGAGGCGGCCGAACGTGCCGCTTACGAAGCGGCGCAGCAACGTGCCGCGGCCGAACAACAGCTGGCGGCGGTGGCCATTGCGCGCGCCGAAGCCGAGCAGAGCGCTGCCGGCACCACCGCGCAGCGGCTGCAGGAAGAACAGGACGCGATCGCGGCGGTGCGGTCGGCCGAACGGGCCGAGCGCCAGGCGATCGAAGAGGCGCGTGCGCGCGCCATTGCGGCGCGCGATCTGGCGGAAATTGCTGCCGAACGCGCGCGCGCGGAAGCCGCGGTGCGCATCGAAATCGAACAGCGCCGCAGTGTCGAAGCAAGCGCGGCGGCGGCGCTGGCGCGCCGCCAGGAACGCGAAGAAGCGGCGCGTGTTGCGGCAGCAGCAGCGCTGGCGGCCGAAACGCAGCGCGAACGCGAAGCGGCGGCTTGCGAAGCGGCGCAAAGCGCGGCGCAGGTGGCCGCTGAAGAACGCAACAAATGCGAGCGGCGTGCGCGCGCGGCGATGATGGCGCGCGAACTGAGCGAACGCACGCTGGCCGAGGCGGCGGCACTGCGCGCGCGGGTGGAAATGGAATATGCGGTAGCGGCGCACAAGAGCGCCGACGGCGAGCGTGAAATGCTCGCCGCGATGCAGGATCGCTTGCAGGCCGAAGCGCGCGTGCGCGATGCCAGTGAATCACGCATGGAGGCTGAACGTGCCGCGGCATCCGCAGCGCAGGGCGCCGAGGATGCTGAATGGAAACGCACCCACGCTTCGCGCGCGGCCTGCGACGCAACCATTGCGCGGGTCGAGAGCGAATTACGCGAAGCGGCAGCGGCGGCGAAACTGGCCGAAGCCGAACGCGCCGCCGCGCAGGCGGCACAGGAACGCGAACGCGCCTGTGCGCTGGCCGAGGAAGCGGCATGTTGCCGCGCCGAGGCCGAAGCGCAACTGGCGCTGGCTGAAAACGAAAAACGCCTGCGTGCAGAACAGGCCGCGGTCGAACTGCGCGAGCGCGCAGCTGTGGTGCAAAGACAGATCGAGGCAGCCGCCGAGGCGCAGCGCAACGCTGTTGCCGAAGCCGCCATCGAAGCGGCGGCGCTGGTTGCAGCGGCCGACGTGCCGGCTGTGCACAGCGCAATCGAATTTGACAACACGCAGTTGCGGAGCCCGCGCGGCTGGCTGCAACTGCTGCGCCCGTATGGTGCGGCGGGTGCCGCCGCAGTGTGCGCTTTTGTCGTGGTCACCATCTGGATCGGGGTGCAGATGCCGGTGGGCACGGCGCCGGCGGGGCGGGTGGTCGTCCATGCGTCCCCGGCGGTTGCTGATGTCGAAGTTGAACCGGTACTCAAACGCACCGACGCACTGGCAAGCCTCGACCAGCTCGAGGCAAGCGGCGGCCTGGTGACGCGCTGACCGTGCAGTTCTGCCGTTGCGGCGGGTAATGTCGGCGCGCCTGATCGCGCGCGCCGCGCCTTCTGCTGTCCTCAAGTTCGCCGCGACCGCGGCCGTCAATTGTGATGGAAGAGGGATAACACGATGGCACGATGGCACGATGGCGCCATAAGGCGCTGCCGGCCGCGCAGGCGGTCGCGATGCCCGGGGGTAGCAATCATGCGGGTCATACCAAGGAATTTTGCGCGCGAAGCGGCTGCATTGCTCGTGCTGGGTGGAACCTTGTGGTGTGTGTCACCGGCGGTGCGCGGCGACGACAATGCGGCCGCACCGGTAGTCGCGCGCGCGATCGTGCTGCCGGCGCTGCGCGCCGGCGGCATCGCACAGGGCCAGGTACTGCAGATCACCGAATACGGCAGCGAGATGGTGGCGCCGACGCGGCTCGCGCTCGCTGCGACAACGCCGCCGGCCACCGCAGCGGCGGCGCTGCGAGAGGCGAAAGTCGCGCGTGGTTTGTTCTGTACCGGCAGCATGTAGTTTTCCGGAAGATGCCGCCGGCATGCCGGCGTACGCGCAGCTGCCACTGCGCGGAATTTCTCAGAACTTCTGCCGGATCGCGAGGATCGCCTGGTTGCGCAGCGTCTTTAACAGCCGCAACTGTTCCGGTTCGATGTGCAGCGCGCCGCCCTCGTTGCGGTCCGCATAAAACAGGCCGACCGGTTTGCCGGCGATCACGATGGGCAACAGCAAAAAGGTCGGCGCGTTTATTTTCTCGTGGTACCACGCCGGGATGCGGTTGATAATGTTGTCGGCATGCGTGTCAGCGATGAACAGATCGACGTTTTTGGTGACCGCCAGCTGAAACACGTCCTGTGGTTTGTCCAGCGGCACTGCGAAATCCTTCAGCATGCTTTCGATGCGCGCGCCGAAGCCGAAACGCGCCTGCAGGCGGTTGGTGCGCCCGTCGCGTGTGCACAGCAGCACCTGCGAGAAGCCCATGCCGCGGTAGATCGTTTCGAGAATGATGCGCAGCACGTCATTCAGATTGAATTCGCTGACCAGCGTGTTGGTGATGTCCTGGATGCCGGCGGTCAGTGTGGTCACCGCATCGACGGCGTCGATGGCCGGCGAGGCTGCATCCATCGCGATGGTGCGGTTGACGAAGCCATCAACGGTATCGGGGTCACCCCTGGCGGCGGGATTGATCAACGTGGACAACGGTGCGCCCTCCGCCCCCTCGGCGACCGGCGCTGCCGGCTTTTCGCCGGACCAGACGGTGATCGCGTTGAGTACGCGGCTCTTGCCGGCGCCGGGCACGAACATCGCCGATTCGGCGAGAAACTCCTTCACCGAGTCTTCAACCGCTGCGCTGAGTTGTTTCTGTCCGAGCTTGAGGCCGTTGCCGAACTGGTGATTGAGGCGCTCGAGTTCCGCGGCCTTGCGCTCCGGTTTGGTTTCGCTGGCGACCCGGCACAGCGACTTGGCGAGATTGGCGGCGAGCTTCAGGCGGTCGCCGGTGTTGTGCGGTTTGCCGGTGGCGGTGTCGCCGACGCTTTCCATGCTTTGGATGATTTTTTCCGGCAGGCTCCAGCTGCGCGCAATTTCAATGCCGAGTTCTTCCAGCGTAATGCCGAGCACGGTGCGCGCGGCCTTGTCCTCCGGCTCGCCGTTCTGCACGCGCTTGGTGATTTCGACCGCTTCTTCGTAGAAGTAATAGCTGGCGAGCAGCTTGCCCAGATGCTGGAAGACGCCGCAGATGAAGCCCTCTTCGCGATCCGGCAGGCCGCACATGCCGGCGACGCGGTGCGCCATGATGCCGGTAAAGTAGGCGGTGATCGCCTCCTCCTTGATCTGCGAGGCCTGCGGCCGGTTCTGCAGGTGTTCGAAGAGGATCAGCGTGATGGCAAGATCGCGCACCGTGTTAAAGCCGAGGATCATGACGGCGCGCGAAATCGTGCTGACGCCGCCGCCGAACTGGCGGTAGGTGGTCGAGTTCACGAGGCGCAGCAGCTTGTTGGTCAGCGCAAAATCTTTCAGCAGCACGGCCGACAGGGTTTGCACGCTCTCGTCGCTTTTGGCGGCGATGCGGTTGATTGCGCTGATGGTCTGCGAGAGCGCCGGGAAACCCGTTTTGTGGCTCATGCGGCGCAGCAGAAAATCGAGTGCGCCCTTGCCGCTGCCGGAGGTCTGCGTTTCGACTTCGGCGGGCGCCAGATATTGTTCCATTGCCTGTTTCATTGCCGCCGCGGAGGCGTAGCGCTCGCCCGCGCTTTTGCCGATCGCGCGCATCACCAGATGGTCGATTTCCTCGTCGAGATTTTCATTGCGCCGCGACGGCGGCGCGAACGGCTCGTTGCTGATCTTGTGGATGATCTCGAAGGTGTTCGCGCCGGTCACGGCGGGGCCGCCCACCAGCATCTCGTAGAGCACCATGCCGGCGGCGAACACATCGGCGGCGGCGGTCGGCGCTTCGTTGCGCAGGCATTCCGGCGCCATATAGCCCGGCGTGCCCATGATGCAGCCCGGCGTACCCATGATGTCGTCGTCGGCGGCGTCGCCGGCGGCTGCGGCGATGCCGAAATCCATGATGCGCGCCGTGCCGCTGGCATCGATCATGATGTTGGCCGGCTTGATATCGCGGTGAATCACCTGCTTGGCGTGCGCGTAGGCGAGGCCCTCGGCGATCTGGATGGCGAGGCGCAGCGCGCGTTGCGGTTCGAGGCGGCCCTCGCGGCGCAGCAACTGCGCCAGCGTTTCACCGTCGACGTATTCGAGGATCAGAAAGTGCCCGCCGTCGGCCTCGATCGCGTCGTAGAGCGTGACGATGTTCGGATGGCTGAACTGGCTGACGACGCGTGCTTCCTGCAACTGGCGCGCGATCTGCTCCGCGGTCGCGCCGGCACCGATCGATTTGATCGCGACCTGGCGCTGCAGGCGCGGATCGTCGGCGAGATAGACGCTGCCCTGCGCGCCGCGGCCGAGCGCGTGCACAATCTTAAACCTGCCAAAACTGGTGGACGCCGCCGCAGACGGCACGGCGGCACTGTTTGCACTCATTGATTTCCCGGGGTGGCGCGCGCTGCGTGGCACCTCTTATCAACGGCGCGAAACGCCTGTTTCTTAAGGGGACAGCGCCGGCGCCGGCGGCGGGCTCAAGCGCGCCGTTTTTCGTCCGTTATATAACCCGATGGAGCTGTTTTGAGCGCCAGGAATATTCATTGAGCCGCCTAACCGGGGTAAACCGGGACGAGAATATGACCACCGAACTCGAAGTGCTTGACCGCGAAGCGGAAGAAATCATCCACGACATCGGCATACCGCCGTGTCCGGCCATTCTCACCACGCTGATGCGCGAGATGCGCGCCGACGAACCGGATTTCGTCAAGCTTGGCAAACTGATCGGCAGCGATGTGAGCCTGGCCGCCGCCATGCTGAAGACGGTCAATTCCCCGTTTTACGGGCTGCGCAACAAAGCCAGTTCGGTGCAGCAGGCGATTGCCCTGCTCGGTCTGCGCAATGTCGCGCAAATGGTCACCGGCCTGTTATTGCGGCAGGCGTTCACCGGTGGCGCAAGCGACGTGCTCGAAGAATACTGGGAAGTCTCGGCGGGGGTCGCCGCCATGAGCGCGCTGCTGGCGCGCGAAGTGCGCGGCACCAGTCGCGACGAGGCTTACACCTTCGCCCTGTTCCGTGACTGCGGCATGCTGGCGATGCTCGGCAACTTCGAAGGCTACAAGCCGAAGCTGCCGGGTTCGAAAATCGACGGCGACGGCGGAATCACCGAGATTGAGGATAACCTCTACGGCATGAACCACGCGCGGCTCGGCAGCCGCATGGCGCAGACCTGGCTGCTGCCCGACGACGTGTGTGCGGCGATCCTCTGGCACCACGATTACGCCGCGCTCGCCGACGGACGTGCCGGCGTGTCGCCGGCGGGCAAACACAATATTGCCGTTACGCTGGCGGCGCAATATGTCTACTGCCTGAACAAGATGGGCCTGCACGACGCCGAGTGGAAGCGCGGCGCCGGGTTTGCACTGGCGCAACTCGGACTCGCGCAGACCGATCTGGATGTTATGGGCAAGAAACTAATGGAAGAACTCGACGCGGGTTAGATAAAAAGTGCGGGCACTGCCTGGTCGGTTTCGGACCTGCGCCCGGTCAGGATCGGTATGCCGATGCTCGTTGTTTTCCATTGCGTTTGCCGCACCCGACGGCGGCGCCGGCTCGTGGTAGAATCCGCTCCGCGTCCGGTCGGGAACCATTTCAATTCTAGGCCGGTGTCACGCCGCTGTAGCTCAGTTGGTAGAGCAGCGCATTCGTAATGCGAAGGTCCCCAGTTCGAATCCGGGCAGCGGCACCACCCCTCCGTCTATCTGCAGGATCGCGCGCGAAAAGATCGCGCCCGCAGCCGTTGATTTATTCCAACAATGGCGGGACACTCCTGCGCATGCGTCTGTCCGGGCAAGGAAGGGGGAGCGGAACAATGCCAAATTCAGCCTTCCCCAAAATACTTTGAAAACGCCCGGTGAAGGTGCGCGCGGCGGTCTGCGCTATTTCGCCGCCTTTTCCCTCGTTGTCGCGGCGCTGTGGACAGCCATTGCGCTGACACTGGATGCTGCGCATGAGCGGATTGTCCAGCGCGTCACCATGGACGAGCGCAATCTGGCGCGCAGCCTTGCCGAGAACGTCGCCTTGTCATTGCGCGTCATCGACCTCTCGTTGCTGTATCTGCGCGAGATCTGGCTGCGCGACCGCGCGAATTTCCCGGCGATTGTCGCCCGCGACATTGAGTTTCTCAAACGCGAATCGATCACACAGATCTCGGTCATCGACACCGGTGGCAGGCTGGTCTGGAGCAACATTCCCGGATGGCGGCCGCTCGATCTTGCAGACCGCGAGCATTACAGGGTGCACAAGGCGGGCGGCGACCGTCTGTATATCAGCCGGCCGCTGTTCGGCCGCGTTTCGCAGAAGTGGACCATACAGTTCACGCGCCCCATCGTCGCACGTGACGGGAAATTCGCCGGGGTGATGACAATTTCTGTGCCGCCGCTGGCACTGGAGAATATCTACAACGACATCAAGCTTGCTGCAGGCGGGAGCATTGCGCTGGTGCGCAGCGACGGCAATTTTCTGGCGCGTACGCAGAATTTTTCGGAGGCGGCTGCGACGTCCCTCAATGTGGAGACTACGCCCGGCCTGCGCGCCGGCGATCCGGTCGCCGGCGAATCGCGCCATATCAACGCGATCGAAAAAGTCGAAAGTTTCGTGACCTACCGCAAGGTGCCGGACTATCCCGCGGTCGTCTATGTGCGCGAACCGGTGCGGGCCTCGCTGGCCGGTTACTACATGCAACGCAATGTGTTTTTGTCCGCGGGCGCGCTGTTCACGGCGGTGCTGTTGTGGTTGACGCTGGTGCTCGTCGGCAAGCTGCGCGACAAAAGGCAATCCGACCTGAACAGCGGGCGCCTCGCCGCGCTGGTCGATGGTGCCAACGACGCGATCATCAGTCATGATCTCGAGGGGCGGGTGACCTCCTGGAACCGCGGCGCCGAACGCCTGTTCGGTTATACCGCCGCCGAAGCTATCGGCACGGTCGGCCTGGTCACGTCGCCGGAATTCAAGGCGGAAGTCCTGTTACGCCGCAAACAGATCAGCGAGGGGCTGCCGGTGCCTGACCGCGATGCCGAACGCATGACCAAGGACGGCCGGCGCATCATGGTGTCGATCAGTGTGTCGGCGATCCGGGACGGTCACGGCGCCCTGATCGGCACCTCCATCGTCTGCCGCGATATCGGTGAGCGCCGCCTCGCCGAAGAGGCGCGCGCGCGCCTCGCCGCCATCATTGAGAGCGCCAGCGACGCCATCATCGGCCGTACGCCGGACGGCAGGGTGACGTCGTGGAATGCCGCCGCCCGGCGCATGTTCGGCTACACCATCGAGGAAATCAATGGCCGTGCCGACATGCTCACACCGCCGGACAAGCTGGGTGAGTCTGTCAGCAATCGCGCCGCGATCAAGGCCGGCAATGCGATTGAGGCCTACGAAACCGTGCGCGTGACGAAGGACGGCAGGCGCATCGATGTTTTGCTCAGCGGCTCGCCGATCAAGAACGAGCGCGGCGAGATCATCGGCATGGCGAATATCCTGCGCGATATCGCCGAACGAAAAATGATCGAGAACACGCTGCGCTTTCTGGCACAGCACAGCGCGCGCAATGAGGTGCTCGAATTGTTCCAGCCGCTGACGCGTTATCTGGCCGGCGCGCTGCAGGCGGAAATTGTCTGCATCGTGCGGCTGCAGGACGACGGCGCCAGCGCAAAAACGCTGGCCCTGTTTGTCGACGGCGAATATCGCGACGACATCGTCTACGCGCTCGACGGAACGCCGTGCGCCGAGCTGCTCGGCCGCGAGAGCATCGCCTATCCGGCCGGCGTATGTGCACTGTTTCCAGACGACACTGAATTGCAGAAATTCGGCGCTGAAAGCTACGCCGGCGTCACTCTGTGGGGCGCGAATGGCAAACCGATCGGCCTGATTTCCATGATGCGCCGCCAGCCGCTCGAGGACGGCAAACTCGCCGAGGCCATCCTCAAGCTCGTGGCCGTGCGCGTCGAGGGCGAACTCGAACGCGAACTGGTCGTTGAATCGCTGCGCCGCAGCGAGGGCGAGCTCGCGACGCTGAATGCGGAACTGGAGGGCATCGTCGAGCGGCGTACCGCCGATCTCAAGGTTATCAACGAGGAGCTCGAGTCGTTCAGCTATTCTGTCGCACACGATTTGCGCGCGCCGCTGCGTGCCATCGGCGGTTTCAGCGCCATGCTGCTCGCTGCAAACGATGCCCGGCTCGATGCGATTTCGACCGGGTATCTCGGCCGCATCAAAACCAACGCCGAGCGGATGGCGCAACTGATCGACGATCTGCTGACTCTGACGCGCGTGTCGCGGCAGCAGCTGCATCGCATCGACTTCGATCTGAGCGCGATGGCGGAAAAAGTGATCGGCGCGCTGTCGGAAGCGCGGCCGCAGCGGCGTGTGGAGTTGGTGATCCAGGCGGGCATGCGGGTCAACGCGGACCCCGGTCTCGTGCGTGCGCTGCTCGAAAACCTGATCGCCAATGCGTGGAAATTCACGGCGAAGGCCGATCCGGCGCGGATCCAGATCGGGTGCGAGGCGCGCGACGGCCGGACGGTTTACTTCGTGCGCGACAACGGCGCCGGTTTTGACATGCGCTACGCGGGTAAACTGTTCGCGCCGTTCCAGCGCCTGCACGGGCGCGAAGAATTCGAGGGCACCGGCATCGGCCTGAGCATTGTCAGGCGCGTGGCGATGAAACACGACGGCAGCGTGCGCGCCGAAGGCCGTGTCAACCTCGGTGCGACGTTTTACTTCACGCTGGACGCCTAGGGCGGAGCGCCGGCGGCCCTGCCGGCGTTACAACACGCCGGATATGCCGCCGTCCAGATTGATGCTGGTGCCGGTGACGTAACTCGCCATATTTGAGGCAAGAAAGACGATCGCGTCGGCCGCCTCAGCGGTTTCACCCATGCGCCCCATCGGAATGTCTGATGCGACTTTCTTGAAATAGACGTCCGGTTCAAGGCCCAGCTTTTTGCGCGTGCGTTCGTGCTGGCCCGATTTGATCTTGCCGATCGTCACTGTATTGACGAGCACGTTCTGCGCCGCGAATTCCTTCGACAGCATTTTGGTCAGGGCGAGCCCCGCCGCGCGCGAGATCGAGGTCGGGCCGGATTCCGCACCGGGCTGTTTCGCCGCCACATTGGTGATGTTGATGACGCGGCCGCCGCCCTGCTTGATCATGTGCGGCACTGCCAGGCGCGTGCAGCGGATCGCACCGAATATCTTCAGCTCGAAATCCGACGCCCACTTGGCGTCTTCTGTTTCAAGAAACTTGCCGCGCTGTGAACTGCCGGCGTTGTTGACGAGGATGTCGAGGCGGCCGAATTTTTCGACGGCCCCGTTGATGAATTTTTCGATGTCGTCGGCCTTGCTGATGTCGGCGACCATGCCGAACACTTCGCCGCCGGCCTTTTGGATTTCGTCGACGGCGGCTTTGACCTTCGCGGCGTCGCGGCTGCAGATGGCGACTTTCGCGCCTTCCTGTGCAAATTTGAGTGCGGTGGCTTTGCCGATGCCTTCGGTGCTGCCGGTGATGATGGCGACTTTGCCTTTGAGTCCGAGATCCACTGCCGTCTCCTCGAGTATTGTTATTCTGGTTTGATGCCCGCAGCCTTGATGGCGCGGGCCCATTTGGTGATTTCGCTGCGATTATAGGCTGCGAGCTGCTCGGGCGTGCTGCCAAACGGGTCGGCGGCGAGTTCGAAGAAACGTTTCTTCAGTTCCGGCACGGTCAGCACGGTGAGGATCTCTGCATTGAGGCGCTTGATGATGGCGGGCGGTGTCGCCGCCGGTGCGGCCACCGCGTACCAGTTGCCGATTTCGAAACCGGCGAGGCCCGATTCGGCGACGGTCGGCGTGTCGGGCAGCACCGCGGTGCGTTTGGCGCTGGTCACCGCGACGCCGCGCAGGCGGTTCTCTTTGACGAAGGGCAGCACCGAGGAGATGCCGGCGAAATACAATTCGACCTGGCCGGCGAGCAGATCGGCCAGCGCCGGACCGCCGCCCTTGTACGGCACGTGCACCATGTCGATCCCGGTCATGTTCTTGAACAACTCGCCGGCCAGATGCGGTGGTGTGCCGTGACCGGCGGAAACGAAATTGAGTTTGCCCGGTTTCGCCTGCGCCAGCGCGATCAAATCCTTCACCGTTTTCACCGCCAGCGACGGATGCACGGTCAGCAGGCTAGGCGCGGTGCCGAGCATGCTGATCGGCGCGAAATCCTTCAACGGATCGTACGGCAGTTTTTTGTGCAGGCCCGGGTTGATCGCCATCGACGCCGTGCCTGAGAGCAGCAGCGTGTGACCGTCGGGCGCCGAGCGCGCGGCGATCTCCGCGCCGATGATGCCGCCGGCGCCGCCGCGGTTGTCGACTACCACCTGTTGCCCGAGTTGCGCGCTGAGCATGGTGGCGACGACGCGGCCGAGGATGTCGTTGGGGCCGCCGGGCGGAAAGGGCACGATCATGCGGATCGGTTTGCTCGGATAGCTTGATTGCGCCATCACCGGTTGCGCCACCAGCACGGCGGCGATTGCCCACAGCCCGTATTTCATGGTGTTTCCCTTTTCCTGCGTGGATGGTGCGGCGGGGCGTCTCCGGTCCGGCCGCGGAACAGCGCCGGATTTTCGCATTTATTGGCAATTGCCGCCGCGACCTTCGAGGCCTATGATCTTGTCACGCGCGGTATCGCGCGTTTTGCGCGAGGCCTCCATGACAGCGAACGGTGAAACGGGATTCGGTGCGGCACGGCGATGCATGACAGGCCTGCTGCTGGTTCTGGCGTCTGCGCTGGCGGGGGCGGCCGACGCACCGGGCAACACGCGCCCGCCACTCACCGTCGATGCCTTCTCGGTGGTCAGGCTGCACACGCGTGCGGTGCCGGATGCGCGCAGCCGCCAGTCACTGGGCGCCGAACGTGAGGGCACCGGTATCGTCATCGATTCGGGCGGCCTGATCCTCACTATCGGCTATCTGATCCAGGAGGCCGAAACCGTCGAGATCAACGCGGCCGATGGGCGCAAATCGCCGGCCGCCGTGATTGCCTACGATTACGCCACCGGTTTCGGCTTGCTGCGCGCGCTGACGCCGCCGACGATCAAGCCGATCGAATTCGGCGACTCCAAAGGCCTGCCCGATCGCGAGCCGGTGCTGATTGTCGGTTTCGACGGCGTGGCGCCGGCTTTTGTGGTGTCGAAGCGGCCGTTCGCCGGCAGTTGGGAATATCTGCTCGACGAAGCGATTTTCACCGCACCGGCGACGGTCAACTGGCAGGGCGCAGCACTCGTCAACAAGGAGGGCAAACTGATCGGCGTCGGTTCACTGGCCGTCGGCGATGCGATGGGCGGGCGCCAGGTGCCGGGCAATATGTTCGTGCCGATCGATCTCTTGAAGCCGATCCTCGGCAATCTGATTGCGCAGGGCCATGCCACCGACAAGCCGCGGCCGTGGCTCGGTGTGAACACGCAGGACCTGCAGGGCAAACTCATGATCACGCGCGTGTCGCCCGACAGCCCGGCCGACAAGGCGGGTCTTGCCGCCGGCGACATCATCCTCGGCGTGCGCGGCGAACAATTAAAGGGCCACGCCGACTTTTACAAAAAGCTGTGGTCGAGCGGCGACGCTGGCTCGGTCATTGCGCTCGATGTGCTGAAGGGCGTCGAGGTGCGCAAGCTCGATGTGCAGTCGATGGACCGCGACAGTTATCTGCGGCCGAAGCCGGTGTATTGATTTGCGTGGCGCAGGCGACTCGCCTGCGAGAAGCGCCGCGTATCAAATACACATCAGAAAAAATTACGCCGTAGTCCCCCCCCATCCTATCCTTCCCCCTCAAGCGGGGAGGGACTCGCTAACAGCGTCTGCAGCAACCCGTAGCCCGGAAGGAGCGCAGCGTATTCCGGGAATTCGACGGCGTTTCCGCTAGAACATCTGCATGCCGAGCACACCGCTGGCCAGATCCATGTCCTCGACGAGTTTGCGGCCGACGAAATTTCTGAGCGTTTCGCTGGTGCCGCCGCCGAGACTGCCGTAACGCGTGCCGCGGAAGAAACGCGACACCGGGTATTCGTCGGTGAAGCCGTAACCGCCGTGCACCTGGATCGCTTCTGACGTCACGCGGATGCTCATTTCGTTGGTGTAGATCTTCGCCATTGCCGCCAGCGTCGGGTCGGGGAACTGCTTGCCGCTGACGGCGGCGCGGTAGAGCAGACCGCGCGCGGCTTCGATCTGGATGTACATGTCGGCGGCTTTCCAGCGCATGCCCTGAAAATCGCCGATCGCTTTGCCAAACGCCCGGCGCTCGCGCAGGTACTTCACGGCTTCTTCCAGCGCGCCCTCGGCGAGCCCCAAGCAGATCGCCGGATTGAGGCAGCGTTGTGTGTTGAACGCGCTCATCAGTTTTTTCAGGCCGTTGTCGGTGATGACGAGGTTTTCGAGCGGCAGTTCGATGTCGTTGAACTGCACTTCGCTCAAGTACTCGCCGCCCATCGTGTGGTACTTGGCTTCGGCGACGAGGCCCTTGGTGCCGCCGGGGATCAGCACGCAGCCGATGCCCGGTGCGCCGGCCACGCCGTTGACGCGCGTAAACACCACGAACATTTCGGCGATGTCGGCGCGGCTGATCAGGGTCTTGCGACCGTTGATGATGATACGGTCGCCCTTGATCACCGTGTTGGTTTTGTAATTGGGCACGTCGGTGCCGGCATCGGGTTCGGTCATGCAGATGGCAAGAATGGCCTCGCCGCTGGCCACACGCGGTAATATTTTTTGTTTGATCGATTCGGGCGCATAGGTCGAGATGATGCGCGTCTGCGTGCCGACTTCGCCGAGCACTGCCATCGCCGTGACGTAACAGACCTTGCCGATTTCCTCGAGCACCAGCACGGTGTCGAGGATGCCGAGGCCCGAGCCGCCGTATTCGGGCGGTACCGACATGCCGAGCACGCCGATCTCGGCCAGCGTTTTCATGTTCTCGGCGGGCCACGTGCCGTCGAGGTATTTGATCGCGCGCGGCGCGAATTCCTTCTGGCAGGCGCGGCGCACGGTGTCGACGAGGGCGCGTTGTTCTTCGCTGATGCTGAAATCCACGTGAGTTCCTTGTGAACGGGTTGGTTATTGGTTTATTGGTAATAGGGCGGATAGCCGCCGGGTTCGGCGGCGAGCAGGCGCAGCATCGCATGCCATTCGAGCACGCCGTAGGGCCGGCGCGTGCCCGGTTGGTAGAGGTGTGCCGTGTGTTCGAGTACCTCGGCGGGCGGCAGCGTGATGTCGCCGCCCGCCGCCATCGCATCGACCTGCGCGCGGCAGGCGAGTTCAAGCTGATACATGGTATTGAAGGCCTGCTGGATGGTCGCGCCGCAGGTCAGGAGGCCGTGGTTGCGCAGGATCAGCGCGTCGTGCGGACCGAGGTCGCGCACCAGACGTTCACGTTCTGCCAGATCAACCGCCGGGCCTTCGTAATCGTGATAACCGATATGGCCGACAAAACGCATCGAGGTTTGCGTCATCGGCAGCAGGCCGCCTTTGACCGACGAGATCGCCATGCCGGCGCGCGTGTGCGTATGGATGATGCATTTGACGTCGGGGCGCGCCTTGTGGATCGCGCCGTGAATGACATAACCGGATTTGTTGATGCCGTAGTCGGTGTCGGGTTTCGACAGGATACTGCCCTCGACATCGATTTTGGCGAGGCTGGAGGCGGTGATTTCCCTGTAGAGCAGGCCGTAGAGATTGATCAGCAGATGCTCGTCGCTGCCAGGGATGCGCGCCGTGATGTGGTTGTAGATGAGGTCCGACATGCCGTATTTGTCGATCAGGCGGTAGCAGGCGGCGAGGTTGACACGCGCCTCCCACTCGGCGGCGCTGACGCGTTCGCGCACGGACGGAAACTGCGTCGTATGGTTTTCACTCATAAATAAATGGCCGCAACGGCGGCTGCAATGTCGGCAAGTAACGGAATCAGCACCGGATTATAGGCCGTGCGCGATGGGGGCGGCAATTTTGCACGGGCGCGATTGACGCTGCCGCGCGCAGTGCAATAGACTTGCCCGCTCATTTTCCCGCCACGCTCACGCCGGCCATTTCTAAAGGAACTGCGATGCACACGCCGATTGTTCACGAATCGTACACAGGCAAGGAACACTGGACAAAAAAGGGCGACGTCAAACTCTTTCTCTACGAGAAACCGGCGACCGCCAAGACCAAACGCGGCACCGTGCTCTTCGTTCACGGTTCGTCGATGGCTTCGCAACCAACCTTTGATCTGCAGGTGCCGGGCCGGCCGTATTCGTCGGCGATGGATTATTTTGCCGATCAGGGTTACGACACCTGGTGCTTCGACATGGAGGGCTACGGCCGCTCCGACAAGAACCGCAATATCAACTGCGATATTTCCAATGGCGCGGACGATGCTGCCGCCGCCACCGACTACATCATGAAAACGCGCGGCGTGAAGCAATTTCTGGTTTACGGCATATCGTCGGGTGCGCTGCGCGCGGCAATGTTCGCCGAGCGTCATCCTGAGCGCGTCTCGCGGCTCGCCCTCGATGCCTTTGTGTGGACGGGTGAAGGCAGCCCGACGCTGGACGAACGGCGCAAGAAACTGCCGCAGTTCATCAACGTCAACCGCCGGCCGATTGATCATGCTTTCATGCGCAGCGTTTTCACGCGCGATCATGCGGGCTGCGCAGAAGACAAGGTGATCGATATTTTCGCCGATCGCGTGCTTGAACTCGACGACTCGGTGCCGACCGGCACCTATGTCGACATGTGCTCGAAACTGCCGGTGGTCGATCCGAAGAAGATCAAGGCGGCGACGATCGTGATGCGCGGCGAGTTCGACGGCATCGCCGGTTTCAACGACCTGATCGAGTTTTTCAAGCTGCTGCCGAACCCGGATAAGAATTTCACCGTGATGGCCGGCATTTCGCATGCGAGCTTCCAGCAGATCAATTACATGCAGGTCTATCACATCCTGCTGTCGTTTTTTGCGCAGCCGGAGCCGATTTACAAGGGCGGGCATTAAGGCGGTCTGATCGATACAGGTTGTTTGAAGAGCGAAGCTGTTCCCGGAATACGCTGCGCTCCTTCCGGGCTACAAGGCGATCGCATAGAAAGAATCTCGAGCCGTTCAATTCGCGGTGGTTTTTGCTTCCCCTTGAGAGCCGCCGAGCAGCGCAGCGGCGTGGGGGAAGTCGGCGAGCACTGTCTGAGCCCTCGCAGTTTCATCGCGAGGGCGAGTTGCGCAGCCGCCCCGCGTCGTGAGCAGTGCAGGGGAGTCCGTCGGACCGGCGAACCAGGGGCCGCTTCTTTTGGTTACTTTTCTTGGCGGTTCAAGAAAAGTAACTAGCTGCCGGGCTACCCCCGGCCAACCGATGTTCGAGACCGCGATGAAGTCATTTTTCCGGATTTACCTGATTACTGCCACGATGATGGCGGCGACCAATGCCGGGGCTGCGCAACCTGCAACTACAACGCAAAACTACCCGGCTAAACCCATCCGCTTCATCGTCGGCTTCGCCCCCGGTGGCGCCACCGACATCATCGCCCGCGCGCTGGCGCAAAAACTCTCCGATGTCTTCGGCCAGCAGGTGGTGGTCGATAACCGCGCCGGCGGTGGCGGCACCATCGCCGCATCTATGACGGCGAAGTCGCCGCCTGACGGGTACACCATGCTGATGGGCACCATCAGCACGCTGGCCACCAATGTCAGCACCTACAAGAACCTGCCCTACGATCCGCTGCGCGATTTTGCGCCAGTGACGCTGGCGGCGGCGACGCCGTATTTCGTGACGGTGAACGCAGGCATGCCGCCCACGTTGAAGGATTTCATCGCGCTCGCCAAGGTAAAACCGGGGCAGATCAACTTCGGTACCTCGGGTGCCGGCGGCGGTGCACATCTGTCGGCTGAACTGTTTCGCACGATGGCCGGCATCGAACTCACGCACATCCCGTATAAGGGCGCGGCGCTGGCGCTGACCGATGTGATGGCAGGGCAGATCCAGATGAGCTTCAGCCAGCCATTGATCGTGCTGCCGCACCTCAAGAGCGGGCGCGTCAGGGCGCTGGCGATCACCAGCGCGAAACGTTCGACCGCACTGCCGGAGTTTCCGACCGTCGCCGAATCCGGCGTGCCCGGTTATGAATCGTCTTCGTGGCAGGGCATCGTTGTGCCAGCGGGCACGACGCCGGTGATCATCGCGCGTCTGCACGCCGAACTGGTGAAGGGTTTGCGTGCGAAAGACATCGGCGAGCGACTGGCCGCCGAGGGCACCGATCCCGGCGGTAACACGCCTGCCGAATTCGGTGCGTATATCAAACGCGAAATCGCCAAGTGGGCGAAAGTCGTCAAGGATGCGGGAATAAAAACCGAATAACGCAATTCAAAGCGAGGCAATTGATATGAGCAAACCCAACAACGTGCGTCCCGCCTTCGACAAGGTCATCGCCGACATCGTCGATTACGTCTGCAACTACAAAGTCAAAAGCGCACTGGCGCTGGAGACTGCGCATTACTGTCTGATCGACAGCCTCGGTTGCGGTTTCGAGGCGCTGTCCTATCCGGCCTGCACCAAGCTGCTGGGGCCGCTGGTGCCGGGCACGCATATCGAAAACGGCGCGCGCGTGCCGGGCACTTCCTATGTGCTCGATCCGGTGCAGGCGGCGTTCAACATGGGTGCGCTGATCCGCTGGCTCGATTACAACGACGCGTTTTACGGTGAGACAGTGATCCATCCGTCGGACACCATCGGCGGCATCCTGGCCACCGCCGACTGGCTGTCGCGCACGCGCACGGCGCAACGCAAAACGCCGCTGACGATGGGCGAAGTGTTGGAAGCGATCGTCAAGGCCTATGAAATCATGGGTTGCCTCGCGCTCGAGAATCCGTTTACCAACCGCGGGCTCGATCACACCATCCTCGTCAAGATCGCCGTCACTGCGGTGGTGACCCGGATGCTTGGCGGCACGCGCGATGAAATTCTCAACGCGGTGTCGAATGCCTGGGTCGATGGTCATGCGCTGGCGGCCTTCCGCCGCAAGCCCAACACCGGCTCGCGTAAATCGTGGGCGGCGGGCGATGCGGCGAGCCGCAGCGTGCGTCTCGGCCTGATGGCTTTGAAAGGCGAGATGGGCTATCCCTCGGTGCTGACGGCGAAGACCTGGGGCTTTTACGAAGTGCTGTTCAAAGGCGAGCCGTTCAAATTCCAGCGGCCCTACGGCAGCTATGTGATGGAGAACGTGCTCTTCAAGATCGCCTACCCGACCGCGTTCCACGGCCAGAGCGGCGTCGAGGCGGCGATCAAGCTGCATCCGCTGGTGAAAGACCGGCTCGACGAGATCAAGCGCGTCGAGGTGAAGTGCCACAACTCGACGATGGTGATTCTGGACAAGAGCGGGCCGCTGGCCAATCCGGCCGACCGCGACCACTGCATGCAGTACATGATGGCGGTCGGCATGATCTTCGGCCAACTCACCGCCGAGGATTACGAGGACGCGCGCGCCGCCGATCCGCGCATCGATGCGCTGCGCGCGAAGATGGAGTTGACCGAATCGCCCGAATTCGAGCGCGATTACCATGACCCGAAAAAGCGCACCAACGCCAATTCGATCCAGGTGTATTTCAAGGACGGCAGCAAGGTGCCGCTGTCGCGTGTCGATTATCCGCTCGGCCACCGCAAGCGCCGCCGCGATGGTATCCCGATGCTGATGGAAAAGCTCGAGCGCAACGTCGCCCGCGTGTTCGCCGAGAAACAGCGGCGTGCCATACTGGCGGCCTGCGCAGATCGCAACCGGCTGGCGGCGATGCCGGCCGATGCGTTCATGGGCCTGCTGGTACCCTGATCCTGGTTCTGACCGTCCGCGGGGCGCGGACATGGAGGCAGCATGAACGGCGGCATCGATGTGGAAGTGATTGCACATGTGATCCAGCTCGCGGTGGCGCCGGTGTTTCTGCTCACAGGTGTCGCGGCGTTGCTTGGTGTCATGACCAACCGGCTGGCGCGCGTGATTGACCGCGCGCGGGTCATCGAACACGGCTGGCGCCAGATGGATGAAGCCGAGCGTGCCGCCGCGCGCCTTGAACTGGGGATAATCGAGAAGCGCGCCAAGCTGTCGAGTTGGGCGATCAATTTCTGCACCGCCGCCGCACTGCTGGTCTGCGCGGTGGTGGCAACGCCCTTCATCGACGCGTTTCTCGCCACCAGCCTGCGCTGGACGGTCGGCGCGCTGTTTGTCGTCGCGATGTTTGCGCTGATCGGCGGGCTGGTGTCGTTCCTGCGCGAGGTTTATCTCGCCACGCACACGCTGCGCATCGGCCCGCCGGAATAGGTTTCTTTATTCGCCGTGTATGCCGGTAGCTTTGATGACCTTCGCCCACTTGTCGACTTCGGCGCGGAAGTACTGATCGAACTGCGCCGGCGAGTTCGCGACGGCTTCGATGCCGAAGGAGGCGAATTTTTCCTGCACATCGGGCAGTTTCACGGCGCGGCCGAAATCTTCACTGACTTTCGTCACGATAGCCGCCGGCGTGCCGATCGGCGCGAAGACGGCGTTCCACAGACTGTGTTCGTAACCCTTGACGCCGGCTTCCTGCATGGTCGGAATATCGGGCGCGGCGGGCGAGCGTTTCGCCGTCGTCACTGCAAGGCCGCGCACGCGGCCGGACTTCACATGCGGCAGGCAGACCGGCAGGCCCGCCATGTAGAACACCACTTCGCCGGAAATCACCTGCTGCAGCGCCTGCGGCCCGCCCTTGTTCGGTACGTGGGTGAATTTGGTACCGGTCATATAGCCGAACAGTTCGCCCGCCATGTGGTCCGAATTGCCGATGCCGGCCGACGAAAACATAATGTCGCCGGGCCGCGCTTTTGCGAGCGCCACGAGTTCCTTGATCGACTTCGCCGGAAACGCAAGATTGCTGCACACGATGTGCGGCATCGACGTCACCAGCGCGACGGGGGCGAGGTCTCGCAGCGCGTTGTATTCGAGTTTGGTGTAATACGACTGTGCGATGGCGATGCCGCCGTTGGCGAACAATAGCGTGTAACCGTCGGCCGCCGACTTGGCGGTGAGTTCGGCGGCGATGTTGCCGCCCGCCCCCGCGCGATTGTCGACGATGACATTCTGACCGAGGATTTCTCCAAGCCGCGGCCCGATCAGACGCATTGCCACATCGGTGCTGGAACCGGCGGCGAAACCGACCAGCACGCGAACCGGTTTGGCAGGGTAGTTCTGCGCGAATGCGTTGCCGGAAAACCACGTTGTCGACGCGGCGAGCATCAGCAATCCGGTTGTACTGCGTAGGGTCATGATTTCGCTCCGCGTGGTGTCCTGGGGTTCGGGTGTTTGTCGAGCGGATGAAGCCGCTTTTGTGCGCCGATTATAAGCGACATTCGCTGGAGGTCTTCGTGTCGGAGGCTCGCGCAAAATGCCGCTATTTCTCCGGTGCGAATTTCTGGATGCGTTTGCCGGTGTCGACTTCGCCGGTGTAGATATTACCTTTCGAATCTTCAGTCGCCACATGCAGCCAGTGCCACTGGCCGGCGTTGCGGCCGTGGCTGCCGAAGCGGCCCACGATCCTGCCGTCTTCGCGCTGCAGGATCCACATCACGTTGTTGACGATATCGCCGATGACGAGGAATTTCTGCTGCGGATCGCGCGAGAAGTGCAGCGTGCCGGCTGAACCGCGCTCGCGGATGGCGCGGTCGACGAAAAATTCCTTGATGAATTGGCCCTGTTTGGTGAAGACCTGGACGCGGTTGCCGCCGCGGTCGCAGACGTAGACCATGCCGTCGTTGGAAATGTGCGCGCAGTGCACCGGGTTGGTGAATTGTTTCGAGATCACCGCCGGGTCGTAGGCGGGCGGTGTGTTGTTGTCGATCTCCGCGAGCGCAATGCCGTAGGCGCCCCAGCCGCGCTTGAAGGCGCCGGTATCAGCGTCGTAGATGGCGCCGCGGCGATTCAAATATCCATCGGCGAGATAGATTTCACGCGCCGACTCATCGACTTCCATGCCGGCAATGCGGCCCGGCTGCGCCGCCTGATTGTCCTGCAGCTGCTTGCCTTTGGCGCGCTCGCCGATCTTCATCAGGA
>JANXSE010000361.1 GCA_025356695.1 Betaproteobacteria bacterium | reverse complement strand
TGGTTCCACTGGAAAGATTTGCACTGACCGGGCCCTCAAAATCCGCCCACGCCCCTGCGGTTACAATGACGCTGCCATTGGGCGCGGAAACGGCGCCGTTCCAGCACACCGTCGTGCATCCGCCGATGCTGCTGCCGGCCGCCATGCTTACATTGCCCGTTGTCGCCGTGATGGCGCCTTGTCCCGAAACCGCACCGGTATGGATGAAACTCGCCGCATTCATCGTCACCGTGCCGCCGGTGATGTTCACCGCTTCATTGGCGGACCGCGCCACAATCGCATCATTCGTCGATGTCAGCACTACTGGCCCCAGCGCATTGATGTTGGTGACATTGCCATTCGCCAGTTGCAGGTAGCCGTCGCCGCCCGCGCCATTCGCCGTCAGGCTGATACCGCCCGTCGTGCTGGTGATATTGGCCGCGTTGCTGAGGGCACCGGCAGAGCTTATGTCGATATTGCCGACAGCAGTCACGCCCTTGAGCATGACGTCGGACATCGTTGCCAACGTGATCGTGCCGCCGGATTGCGCCGTGAGTTTGCTGGTCATTAATGTGCCGGACTGGGTGATGTTGCCGCCGGCGCCAGTGGTCAACGCCAGTGTATTCGCAATACCCGTCAGATCAATGTTGACGACATTTAGGTTACCGGTGTTGGTATCCCCTACGCTCAAAGTGCCTGCAGAAATTTTGGTCAGGTCCGAACTGCTTATACCAAGGATTCCCGCGGTACCTAAACCACCCAGATTAATGTTGTTCCCGGGCGTCATCGCGCGCAGTGCAACCGTGCCGGTCGCTCCGGCGAGGATCGATCCGGGCATCGCATTCACCAAATCGATCGTGTCCGCCTGCAGCGTGATAAGTCCGTTGGCTGTCGTCAGGCTGCCTGTTGAATCAATTTGTACCGACCCGCCTATGGCATGTAATCCGATGGCGCCGGCGCCGTTCGCAACCATCGCCGTAGAAACCTCGATGCTGCCAGCTTCCGCCGTCACATCAATACCGCCACTCGGCGCCAGATTGTAAACATTATTCATATTGTCAATAAAGACGGGGCCCGTAGTTTGCGAGATCACGAAATCGCCACTGGCCCCAGGCTGCACGTTCGAGCACGCCGCCCAGAAATCACCGCCGTTACAGATAGCAATGCTTTGGTTAGAATTCGCGATGCGCACCGGATTGCCGATGGATCCGATGCCATGCAGCGCGCCGAGCGCGGTAAAGCCGGAAGGCGCATCCAGTATCGTGCCGATGAGCCCGTTGCCGGTGATCGAGCCGAGCGTCGCGCCCAGCGCAATGTAGGAACCTTCCGCGCCGTCCGCGGTTATAGTGCCTCCCTGCAGCAATATGTTACTGGTCGTTGAACTGCCGTTTACGCTGCCTGCGCCATCGTTGAAGTAGCCGCTACCGCCCTGCGCAATGATCGAACTGGAGTTACGAATGGTGAAACTTCCGGAAGAGAAGAAATTAACGGAGGCCGCGCCGCCGTAACCGGAATTCGCATCACCGCCGAACGCGCTTACCATGGAGGTGTTATCCATCAATATAGGGCCGCTGCCACCGACGAGGAATATTGTTGCCGCACCACCGTCGCCGCTGAAGAAGGCGCCGTCGCCACCCGTTGCAGTGAGAAGACCGCCATCAAGCTTGATGCCGCCACCGCCGGCAGATGCCAGCTGAATACTCGCCGCACCGCCGGTCGAACTACCTTCGCCACCGTCAGTGGTGCGACCGCCGTTCGCAGTTATCGACGCCGATTTGACGGTAATCCCCGCGACGCCGGTACTTCCCAGCGAAATTGACGACTGTCCACCGCCGGCAAAACCGTCACCGCCGTCAGCGCTCAGCGATCCGCCGCGATCGAGCGTGATTCCGCTGGCATTGGTCAATACGATGTCCGCGCGGCCGCCAATACTCCCGCTTGAGGTACCGCCGGTGGCTTGGATATTAGCCAGGTTGTCGAGCAAGATAGTGCCGCCACCGCCATTCAGCGTGACCGCCGCGTCGCCGCCCGTACTGAAGCTAACGCCGCCGTTGGCGCTGATCGAGGCCGAGTTGTCCAGTTTGATGCCACCAGCACCGCTGGTCAGCGAAACAATGGCAGGACCGCCACTGTAATATCCGCTACCGCCTTGCGCATAAAGCCAACTACTGTTATCCATCGTGATGCTGCTGGCATTAATGAACGTAACGCTCGCCGCCGCACCGGTTCCGTTTTGGGCACTACCGTCGCCCCAATAATTCGCACTGAGATTCGCACCGCCGTTCAAACCACCATCGAGCAGAATCGCGCCGCCACCGGCATTCAATGTAACTAACGCATTTCCACCATTGCCGCCGTTCGATCCCGCATTGCCCGCATTCGCAAAGCCTTCTGCACCATCGATGATATTGATGCCGCCGCCCGTGCTAGTAGTCAGTGACAACGTGCCCTTGCCACCATTGCCATAGCTATTGGTTCCAAAAAGACCAAAGCCCGCAAAGCCACCACCAGCCTCAAGCCAACTGCCGTTTCGCGCCATGATGCTGCCGGTTGTCGTCAGCGTAATCGTGCCGTCTCCGCCATTGCCATTGCCGATCCCAGTGTACTGTCCGCCGTCGCCACCGAAAGCGTAAATAGCCGCGTTGTCGATCAGAATACCTATGCCACTATTCAGCGCGCCAGTGCCACCGGTCAGCGTAACCGAGGCATTGCCGCCATTGCCGCCGGTGCCGGAAATATTATCGGAACCTATGCCGCCATTGGCTTCGATCCAGCTGCCTCCCTGCAATGTAATGAAACCGGTGGTGGCACCGCCGGCGTTCGTCATCAGCGAAATGGTCGCATCGCCGCCGTTACCGGACGAACCACCCTCGCCACCGTCGCCGCCGTTGGCACGTATGGATGCCATGGTGTCGAGCAATATCCCGGCGCTGCCGCTGGTCAGCGTGACGCTCGCCATGCCGCCGTTATTCACGCCACCGCAACAACTCCCCGCCCCGCCATTCGCCTCGACGAGGCTGTTGCTCTGCAGCGTAATGCCACCGGTGGTCGTCAGCGTAATGGTTGCGTCTCCGCCGCCGAAATCGCCGTCGCCGCCTGTAGCGCGAACCACCGCAGTCTGATCCAGCAGAATCGGACCCGCCCCACCGGCCAGCGTAATGGTCGCCGCGCTGCCGATATTGCTGTTGCCATAACCACCTCTGGCAAACACCTTGATGTTGCCTGCATATCCGTCGCCATTGATGGTTATGCCGTTGGCCGCGGTCAATGCAATCGTCGCGGAATCATTGTTGTGGCTGTTGTTGTTGGCAAGTATCGATTCGTTCACCGTCAACGTGTGACCCGCACCGGCAACGGTGATCGCCACGTTTGCCGGTACGCCCTCACCACCATCCGCGGTAATGCCCAAATTGCCGTTGACATTGCCAATCGTCAGATTCTGCGCGTTGCTGAATGCGAACGTGCCGACGGCATAACCGGCCAGCGTATCGACATGATTGTTTGCGCCAGCCAGCAGGACATTGCCGTTGCCGGACTCCACGTATAGTTCCGGCACGGTGATGACGCCAGCGGCGTTCTGACGGATGTCGCCACCGGCCAGCAGTTCCAGACCGCTCGCGACCGTAATCGGTGCGTTGATGTCGATTGTTTTGCCAAACCCGGTTTGCAGTTTGAGATTCTGAATATGTTCGGTTGCACCACCCGCCCCGTTTGTTAGCGCAGTGGCGACGTTGATATTGCCGGTGGTCGACAGCGGGTCGCCGATTTGCAGCGTAGCAGCCGGGTTCAGCAGATGAACGTGATTTAACTCAGTCGGCGTCAGTTCCAGAGACCCACCAAGCTTGGTGGTAACGAGATTGATGTTGGTGCCACTGAACAGCGTCGGGATCAAATAGATGCTGTCATTAACCGAGGTGATATCAGCATTGATGTTCATGCTGTTCGAGTAGAACCGCATGTAGCCATTGGTAATGATCGGGCTGTTGACCGTAATATTGTTAATCGCTTCCAGCGTCAGGTTCAAGCCGTTCGTCGTCAGGTTAAGGGGTGCGTTGATGTGGATAAAATTATTTGCCTGCAGCGATACGTCACCGACAATCGCCTGCAAGGCGCCGTTACTGATCGAAAAACTCGTCGGCACGTCGGCAAAATAAACATAGCCGCCGCTGACTGCCGTGTCTTCCGACGCGGAACCGCTTGCACCGGCAACAATCGTGATGTCATCGGGATCGAACAACACCTTGCCGGCATTGCCATGGGCCGCACCTGCGTCCACACGTCCCGAAAAATCCAGCTTGTGTTTGCCCGAAATTTCAACGAAACCGCCGTTACCGGACTCGCTACCGCCGCGCGCGCTGACCGAGCCGTAGAATCGCGTTGCGTCGTCGGCCCAGACGATGACCTTGCCGCCGTTGCCGTCCACACCACCATCGGCGCGCAGTATCACATCGCTGCCGACGTAGGTGCGCCAGGCGTTTTGCACGAGCGGATTGAGTCCCTGAAAATCGCCACCAACCAAAATCGTGCCGCCGCCGGAAACACCGGTGACGTCGATCAATGCGCGCCGTATCAACGCAACGCGCGGCGCCAGCAGCATCACCTTGCCGCCGGGTCCGCCATTGCCTTGCGCATCAATCAAGCCGGATGCGAGCAACGTGCCTTCGGTCGATTCGACCCGCACTTCGCCGCCGCTACGGCCGCCTGCGTAAACGCTATTGGTGCCGTCGAGCGTGATGTCGTTGCGCGCGGCAAAACTGACGTTACCGCCGTTTAGTTCGATGCCGCTGACATCGATGACACCCTGCGCATTGATGCCGCCCTGATCCGCCACGACAAACAGCGTGCCCCCGGCGGCGCCGTTGGCCTGCACCAGAGTGCCAGCCTGAAAAGTCACGCCCGTACCGCCGTTGACGGTGATGCTGCCGCCCCCCAATCCACCGCTCGCACTCAACTGGCCGCCAGTGGCCAATATCGCGTTGGTCGCCGCAATGACCTCAATCGTGCCGGCGCGACCGGCCGACGCGTTTGCGGAAACGGTACCGGCGACCGTCACATTGCCGGCAGCTGACTTGAGTGCGACGCTGCCGCCTGTGGTGCCGTTGGCGGAAATGCGCCCGGTTGACTCGACGCCAACGCCCTGCTGGCCCGAAATCTTGATGGTGCCGCCACTGCCCTGCGTGGCATTGACCTCAACCGTGCCGGCGATCGTCGCAGTCCCGGTATCCGCTTGTATCGTAACCTTGCCAGCAGTCGGCCCAGACGCGCTGACGACACTGCCGCTGTCGAGCGCAACACTCCTGGTTGCCTTGAGCAGAATTTCGCCGTTGGCACCAACCACCACGCCATCAGCACGAATTTCACCGCTGTTTTTGATCAGGCCCGCGTAAATGCCGATCTTGCCGCTGCTGGCAACAATTTTTCCGACATTGATTGCCTGATTGTCCGGCGCATCGATCTGTACGCGCAGGTTGGGCGTACCCGAATCGACAATTTCGACACTCTTGCCGGCCGCGAGAATGACCTCGCCCTGCGGGCTGTTGATGATGCCGTGGTTCTGCACATTGGGCGCGATGAGATAAACCTGACCACCCGTCGGCGTAGTAATCGCGCCCTGGTTGACGACGCTCCCCGCCCCCGGCGTTTCTGTGAAGCGATTTTTGCCCGCGCTAAAATCAGCGTTCGATAAATTCAGTGACGACGCCACCAGGCCGGAAACATCGACCTTGGAACCGACGCCGAATACAACGCCGTTCGGATTAATCAGGAACACGCGGCCGTTCGATTGCAACGTACCGAGGATGATGGACGGGTCGACACCGGTCACGCGATTGAGAACGGTGCTGGACGCGGACTGCTGGATAAAGCGGGTGATCTCGTTGACGCCAATCGAGAAGCCCTGCCAGTTGATGATCGCGCCGGGCGAATTGGTAACGTTTAAAACATTGCCGTTGTAGTTGACGAAAACCTGGCCATTAACGATCGAAAATCCGTAGGGATTGGCGAGTGCGCTTCCTGCCACGAAACAGGATGCAACAGCGACGGCGATGGCCTTCGCAGGGTGCAAACGTTTGGAAGTTGCGCGAAGAAATTCAGGTCGCCTTTTATCCAACGCCTGGGTCCGAGGGATACGTTTCATTTGATTCACGTTTGCGTCTCCCGGCAGTTACGCCATCAAGCGGACGCAGAGAAGTGGTCCCGTTTGTTTGAACAACTTTCCCCGATTTATAAGTGGAATCCGGGCGGGTTGTTAACGGCGAAGCGCAGTCCACGGTAGTGAGCAACGCGGGGCGCGCCGAAGATTTCATTCTATGCCGCCTTTGCCATC
>JANXSE010000356.1 GCA_025356695.1 Betaproteobacteria bacterium | reverse complement strand
GTTGGCGGGGGCATTAGCGGCCGGGGCGACACTGGTATTGATGCAGCGTTTTTCCGCGTCGGATTTCTGGAATGCCGCGGTCGAATACAGGATCACGCAGATCAATATCATCGAGGCGATCGGCCGCATCCTCGCAAGACGTCCGCGCAGCGAATTCCGCAGTGAGCACAAGGTAACCAAGCTCTATGGTGCGCGCGCCGATATTGTCGACGTGTTCAGCAAGGAATTTCATATCCCGCATCTCCTCGGCGGTTTCGGCATGACCGAAATCCCGGGCGTTTGCTGCAATCCCTTTGAAGGCCCGAACAAGCAGGGCACGATGGGGCCGCCCGGGCGGCATCCCGATCCGGCGCGGCCGTGGGCGCAGTGCAAAATCGTCGATGACGACGGCAACGAAGTCGGCGCGGATGTGGTCGGTGAATTCTGGGTCAAACATCCGATCGTGATGCAGGGTTACTTCCGCGATCCCGAACAAACGACGGCGTCGTTCAAGGACGGCTGGTTCATGACCGGCGACCTGGTGCGCCGCGACGCCGACGGCTATTACACCTTCATCTCGCGCAAAAAAGACATCATCCGCCGGCGCGGTGAAAACATCGCCGGTGCCGAGATCGACCGCATCGTGCAATCGCATCCAGCGGTGTTTGAGGTGGCAGCGGTTGCCGTGCCGTCGGAACTCGGGGAAGACGAAATTCTGGTGGCGATTATTCTTAAACCGGGTGAAAAAACCTCGGCCGAGGAAATCGGTGCCTGGTGCGCGAAACGGCTGGCGGCGATGAAGGTGCCGCGTTTTGTGCTGTTCGTCGAGCAACTGCCGCACACGCCGACGCACAAGGTGGCGAAAGAGAAACTGAAGGCCGACAAGACGTTGCAGGCGCGGGCGGTGGATTTGCAGGCGACGTAGCTGCTCTTGTGGCGCAGGCGACTCGCCTGCGTCAAAACACCGTTGCATTAGCCGGCGCTCGTGCTTCACGCAGGCGAGTCGCCTGCGCTACAAAAAAAACATGTTCCGGAAGTGTCGTGGCCCGGAAAGAGCACAGCGTATTCCGGGACAGACCCCGGTTAGTTCTCGCGCACGAACTTCTGGATGCGTTTGCCGGTGTCGACTTCGCCGGTATAGATACTGCCTTTCGAATCCTCGGTCGCGACGTGCAGCCAGTGGAACTGGCCGGCGTTGCGGCCGTGGCTGCCGAAGCGGCCGACCGTTTTTCCGTCTTCGCGCTGCAGTATCCACATCACGTTGTTCATGATGTCGCCGACCACCAGGTATTTCTGCGTTGCGTCGCGCGAGAAGTGCAGCGTGCCGGCCGAGCCGCGTTCGCGGATATTGCGGTCGATGAAAAACTCCCTGATGAATTTGCCCTGCTTGGTGAAGACCTGGATGCGGTTGCCGCCGCGGTCGCAGACGTATACGAAACCGTCGTTCGATATATGCGCGCAATGCACGGGATTGGTGAACTGTTTTGAAATCACCGCCGGGTCGTAGGCGGGCGGCGTGTTGTTGTCGACTTCCGAGAGCGGAATGCCATACGCACCCCAGCCGCGTTTGAAGGCACCGGTGTCGGCGTCGTAGACCGCGACGCGGCGATTCAGATAGCCGTCAGCGAGATAGATTTCGCGCGCCGGCTCGTCGACTTCCATGCCAGCGATGCGGCCGGGTTGCGCCGCCTGGTTGTTCTGCACCTGCTTGCCGGTCGGGCGCTGGCCGATCTTCATCAGGAATTTGCCGTCGTTGTCGAACTTCAACACGATGTCGCCTTCGCCGGCACCGGCCAGCCAGACGTTGTCATTGGCATCGACGTGGATGCCGTGTTCCGACACCGGCCAGTCGGGTACGTGGCCGGGGCCGCCCCACGCTTTGATGAGGTTGCCTTCGACGTCGAACACCAGCACCGCGGGCGCCGGTACGCAGCATTCGCCTTTCGGCGGATTGTGCGCGGCCCAGGCTTCGTCGGGGGTCAACGTGCGCGGCCGCTGCAAGACCCAGATGCGGTCGTATTTGTCGACCGCCATGCCACTGACCTGGCCGATCATCCATTTGTTCGGCAGTGGTTTCGGCCACGCGGCGTCGACTTTGTAGCGGGGCACATCCGGCGACTGCGTTGGTGATTGCATTGTGCAGCCGGCGACAAGCGGCACGCACAACAGCGCGGCGATCAGGTTTGAGCGAAGACGCATCGAAATGCCTTTCTATTTGGCGCCCGCGGCGGCGGGCTTTCTGAAATTGTCGGCGCAGACGTATTCCATGATTTCCCAGCCGGGCCGGTGGGTGAAGAGCTTTTTGCCCTTCCACGGTTTCGTGTAGGCCTTCACGTCGTCGAAGGTAAGATCGATTTCGAGGGTTTCCCTGTCGACGCGGCGGATGCGCTCGACGATGTGCAGCGCATCCGAATGCGGATGGCCGGCGCGATCGAGCCACGATTTGTCGGTGAGCCCGACGGTATCGACGACCAGCGTGTCGCCTTCCCATTTGGCGGTCGAGTGTCCCATGTAGGTCGGTTGCAGATCGGCCGGATGCGCGCGGCCGTCCATGAAGATCTGCCGCACCAGATTGCTGTACTCGAAATACAGGACGATGCGGTCGCGCGCCTCGATGAACTCGACCGGAAACGGGATCAGCAGGATCAGCGGCATGCCCGGCGGATAACACTGGAAGGTCGGATCCTCGGAGTCCGGTGTGGCATAGGGGCCGTAGCCCGACTTCGTCTTGCGGAATTTTTCCAGTGTCGACGGCAGCATCGGCATGTCGTCGGCCTGCTTGAACTGCGGATCGGTCGCGCTGAAGGTGATGGTCTGTCCGCGCGGCGACCACACGCCCCAGAGGTCGCCGGCGGCCAGCGCATTGCCGGCAAGCAACGTGAAGACAAGAGAAAACAGCAGGTGTTTGGGCGTGAGCATGGTCAATTCCGCTTGCTTGATTGAGGCGAAGTTTTAGACGAACCCGGTCCAGCGGCCGGCGACGACGACGGCGATCCACAACAGCAGCGACGACGCGCCGGCCAGACGCGCGTGCAGCGGCGCCACCGGTGACATGTCCCACGACGTCACGCGCTGGTAGGTCGTCATATGAAAGACCAGCGCGTTGACGCCGGCCAGCACGATGAGGACGAGCTTGATCTGGAACATCGTGTTGTTGACGTAGAGCTTGCCGGCGTTCGACACGAACAGCAGCACGCCGGTGACGGCCATCGTGAAGAATCCGGCGATCGACCACGGCAGCAGGCGCGCCGTCAGTTGCGAAACGCGCTCGCCTTTCCACACCAGACCCAGGAGGCGCAGATCGAGCGTGCCGATGGTGCCGACGAACACGATCATCGCCAGCAGGTGGGTGGTTTCGATCGCCGGAAACACCCACAGCGATTCGCGGACCTGCGTGGCGATCCGCGTGTGTTCGAGCCACTGGCACCACTCGACCAGTTTGTCCATGGGCGTGCCCCCGATGCCGGTGCTGCGTTGAACCGCGGTTACTGCGCTTACCTGGTATTCGCGTTGACGTTGGCGGGCGTGATTTCACGGCCGTCGGGCATGACGATTTTTTCCATGCGCATGGTTGGCGCATTGTCCTTGCCCTTGAAACCGAAGATGGTGATCTGCGTGCCCGGCTTCACCGTGTCGCGCGTCCAGCCGGCGCGGTTCAACAGGTTCGGGCTGTTGGTTTCGACCTCCCATTTGCGCATGGCGCCTTTGTCATCGGGCGCGTCGATATGGATGGTGGCGTGCGGGTTCGCCCATTCGAATTCACGCACCGTGCCCTTCAGGCTGGTCATGGTGGTCATGTCGTAGGCGGCGACACCGTGGTGGGCGTAGAGCGGCGCAATGCACGCCAGCTGGCCGGCCGCGAGCGCGGCGATCCATCGCAATTTCATGTGATTCTCCCCCGGGCCGGCGCGATCCCCGTCGCCTGGCCGTGCCCGCGAAAACTATCCCACTCTGCGCGGCGGGGGTCAAGCGCGAAGAAGGCATTATTTTCGGGCTGTGGCACAATGTCTGCAGAAAAAAAGAATGACGCGCAGGACGCGCGATTTCCCCACGCTTTCCGGAGGATTCAAAATGAAACCTGTGACCCGTGTTATGCCGCGGCTGCTGCTGGCCGCGTTCGTATCGATGCTTCCGCTGGTCGCTTCGTATGCGCAGCCCGCGGCCGATGCCTCGAAACCGATTCCACCGGTGCAGCCGCAGCCGACCGCAGTGCTGGGTCGCCCGGACGTGCCGAATGCCGAGGTTGAAAAGCAGTTGCGCAACACGCCGCCGCTGCCGTTTCCGGTTGATGCCGACAAATTGCCGGTGGGCGACCTCAAAGTACCGAAAGGCTTCAAGGTCGAAGTCTATGCCAGCGGTATTGCCAATGCGCGCTCCATGCGCATGGGCGACAAGGGCACCCTGTTCGTCAGCAACCGCATCCTCGACAAGGTGTGGGCGGTGGTCGATCGCAACGGCAAGCGCGAAACCAAAGTCATTGCCTCCGGCCTCGACCGGCCGAACGGTCTGGTCTTCACCAAAGGCACTTTGTACATTGCCGAAGGCACGCGCATTTCGAAAATGGAAAACATCGAGGACAACCTCGACAATCCGCCGAAGCCTGTCGTCATTTACAGCGATTTCCTGAATCACCAGTCGCACGGCTGGAAGTTCATGGGCCTCGGCCCTGACAACAAGCTCTACGTCAACGTCGGCTCGCCCTGCAACATCTGCGAACCGCCGGCGACCAACGGCCAGATCCGCCGCTTCAATCTCGACGGCAGCGATCCGGAAGTGGTGGTGCGCGGCGTGCGCAATTCGGTCGGTTTCGACTGGAACCCGCTGACCAAGGAACTTTATTTCACCGACAACGGCCGCGACTGGCTGTCGGAAGACCTGCCCAATGACGAGTTGAACCGTGTCACCAAACAGGGCCAGCATTTCGGTTTCCCGTACTGCCATCAGGGCAACTTCACCGACCGCGAGGTGGGCTGGGGCCGCACCTGCGACGAGTTCGAAAAACCGGCGGCATTGCTCGGGCCGCACGTCGCGGCACTCGGCATGCGTTTTTACACCGGCAAATCGTTCCCGGCCGAATATCACAACGGCATTTTCATCGCGCGCCACGGCTCGTGGAACAAATCGAAAAAGCTCGGCGGCGACGTCATCTTCGTGACGTTGAACAAGGACGGCTCGGTGAAATCGTTCAAACCCTTCCTCACCGGCTTTCTGCAGAACAACGGCTACGTCGGCCGTCCGGTCGATGTGCTGGTGATGAAGGACGGCTCGCTGCTCATTTCGGACGACCACGCCGGCGCGGTCTATCGCGTCAGCTACGGCGCCGGCACCAAAGTGGCGGCGCGCTGATGCGCGCTTGCGCCTTGCGCAAAATCACGGCGGCCTGCACGGCCGCCGTTTTTTCTGTGGCGGCGATTGCGGCCGTTGCCGCTGAAAGCGCGGAGACCACGCTGAAAAACTGTCTGGCGTGTCACGGCGATGCGGCGCGCGCGGCGCTGCCGAACGTGCCGGCGCTGGGTGCGCAGCCGTCAGACTATCTGACCATCCAGCTCTATATGTTTCGCGAAAAAATGCGCGCGGTCGAACCGATGACGTCGATGCTCGCCGGCATGAAGGATGACGACCTCAAGCGTCTCGCCGCGGCGATTGTGAAGCTGCCGGCGCCGGCGCCGAACACTGAGCCCGCCGACGCGGCGCGCATGGAGCGCGCGCAGGCACTGGTCGTGCAACACCGCTGCAATTTCTGCCATAACCGCGATTATTCGGGTCAGCAGAACGTGCCGCGGCTTGCCGGCCAGCGCGA
>JANXSE010000339.1 GCA_025356695.1 Betaproteobacteria bacterium | reverse complement strand
CCAAAAACAAAACGGCTGCCTTTGGGCGGCCGTTTTTGTTTGTAAGAGCGCATGAGGACAAGACAATTAAAATTCGGTGCTAGTCGACGTTATTTTTTCCCTTCTGATGAGCCTGCATTTCAGTCTTTAGTCGTTCGTTTTCTTTTACAAGAACAGCGAATTGCTCAGACCAACTCTCTTGGACATAGAGCTTGCAATCAGGCGATTTAATGGGGACTCTCGCCTTCTTTTGAATGCTAGTGCAGATTAAACCCGGTCAGTTCGGCAACACGAATACGCAATTATCAGGAACTCTGTCGGTATAGCCTCTTTTCTCGCACTCAAGTACCATCACGGCCTCTTTCGTTCGGCACCTCCCTATGCTTCATCCCGCCCGCGCCTGCGGCATCGATTTCGGCACTTCCAATTCCACCGTCGGCTGGTTGCGTCCAGACGCGCCCGCCCTGCTCGTGCTCGAAGACGGCAAACCGACGCTGCCCTCCGCCGTATTCTTTAACGCCGAGGAAGACTCGATGGCGTTCGGACGCGCCGCGCTTGCCGAATATCTGGACGGTTTCGAAGGCCGCCTGATGCGGGCGCTGAAAAGTCTGCTCGGCAGCAGCCTGATCGACGGTTTTACCGAAGTCAGTGGACGTTCGTTGCGCTTTCGCGACCTGCTGGCGAGTTTTATTGGCGAATTGAAGCGACGTGCCGAGACACAGGCGGGGCGCGATTTCGAGCAGGCGGTGTTCGGCCGCCCGGTGCGTTTTGTTGATGACGACGATGCCGCCGATCAGAAAGCGCAGGAAACCCTGCTCGCCATCGCCCGCGAGGTCGGGTTTCGCGATATCAGTTTTCAGTACGAACCGATCGGCGCCGCCATGCATTACGAAAGCAGCCTGTCGAAAGAGAAACTCGTGTTGATCGCAGACATCGGCGGCGGCACCGCCGACTTCTCGATTGTGCGTTTGTCGCCCGAGCGCGCAAAGCGTACCGACCGCCGCGATGATTTAATGGGCAATGCCGGCGCACATATCGGCGGCACCGACTTCGACCGCGCCTTGAATCTGAATTGTGTGATGCCGCTGCTCGGTTACAAAGGCCGCATGAAAAACGGCACCGAAGTGCCCTCCAGTATTTTTTTCCAGCTCGCGACCTGGCACACCATCAACTTCGCTTACACACGCCAGGCATGGGCCGAGCTGCAGGACATTTACTGCGACACCGCGGTGCAAACTGAAATTGAACGCCTGCGCACGCTGGTGCAACAGCGTGAAGGCCACTGGCTCGCACTCAACGTCGAGCAGGCCAAAATAGACCTGTCGGCTGAACCATCCACCGTGCTGCAACTCGACCGCCTTGAAAGCGGGCTCGCATGCCCGTTGACCCGTGAGGCGTTTGCGCAGGTCACGCAGCCGCTGGTCGAGCGGGTTGGCAACTGCGTCGGCGCCTTGCTCAAAGAAACCGGGCTGCGCCGCGAATCGATCGACACCGTCTATTTCACCGGCGGCGCCAGCGGCGTGCCGCAACTGCGCGCGCGTATTGCATCTGAGCTGCCTGCGGCGCAATGTGTTGAAGGTGATCTCTATGGCAGTATCGGCACAGGGCTTGCGGTTGAAGCAGCGCGCCGCTACGGTTGATGGCTGCGCTTTTGCAGTCCTTTAACCTGAATAAATACCGTTCGCCCTGAGCCCGTCGAAGGGTGAACGATTTAGCACGACGCTTTTAATCCACGCTCCGTTCATGGTTCGACAAGGCGCTCCCGAGCAAAGTCGAAGGACACGCCACGAACGGAGAGGTTATTCAGAGCTTCCTTAATCTGAAAGAAGCGTACCAACGGCGTCACGACAGTGTTTCCCATTAGAATACCGTCCTCACACCCAACTCCCCACTGGAAAACAGGTCATGCCCACGTATCCCAACACCCTGCTCTATATCGATGGCCAATGGTGCCCTGCCGCTTCCGGCCGCACGCTGCCGGTGGTCAATCCGGCGAACCACAAGGAAATCGGTAGCGTTGCTTATGCCGAGCGCGCAGATCTCGATCGCGCACTCGAGGCCGCGGAAAAAGGTTTCAAAGCCTGGCGCAAGGTGTCGGCATTCGAGCGCTGCAAGATCATGCGCAAGGCGGCGGATATTTTCCGTGAGCGCGCGGATACCGTTGCCAATTACATGACCTTCGAGCAGGGCAAGCCGGTCGCCGAAGCGCGCATGGAAACAATGGCGGGCGCCGATCTGATCGACTGGTTCGCCGAAGAAGGCAAACGCGCCTACGGGCGGGTAATTCCGGCGCGCGCCGAAGGCATCTATCAACTGGTAGTGAAAGAACCGGTCGGCCCGGTGGCGGCATTCACGCCGTGGAATTTCCCGATCAATCAAGCGGTGCGCAAGCTGTCGGCGGCGCTTGCCACCGGTTGCTCGATCATTCTGAAAGCGCCGGAAGAAACGCCGGCCTCGCCCGCCGAACTGGTGCGCGCGTTCGCCGATGCCGGCGTGCCTGCCGGCGTCATCAATCTGGTCTACGGCAGCCCGGCGGAGATTTCGAGCTATCTGATTCCGCACCCGGTCATCCGCAAGATGACATTCACCGGCTCGACGCCGGTCGGCAAACAACTGGCCGCGCTCGCCGGCCAGCACATGAAGCGCGCGACGATGGAACTCGGCGGACATGCGCCGGTGATCATATTCGACGACGCCGATATCGACGCGGCGGCAAAAGCGATGTCGGCCGCCAAATTCCGCAACGCTGGCCAGGTCTGCGTATCGCCGACGCGCTTCCTTGTTCAGGAAGGCGTTTACAAAAAGTTTGTTGAAAAATTCGTCGAAGGTGCGAAAGCGGTCAAGGTCGGCGACGGCTTCGACGCCGACACACGCATGGCGACACTCGCCAACCCGCGCCGCCAAAGCGCGATGGTGGCGAATGTCGAAGACGCGAAAAAACACGGCGGCAAACTGCAGACCGGCGGTTTTCCAATAGGCGAAAAAGGCAATTTCTTCGAACCCACCGTCGTCACAGAATTGACGACCGACGCGATGGCAATGAACACCGAACCCTTCGGCCCGCTGGCGATTATCAACCCGTTCAAAACCTTCGACGATGCGGTCAGCGAAGCCAACCGGCTGCCGTACGGGCTGGCCGCCTACGCATGGACCAAATCCGCCAAAACCGCGAACGCGATCGCCGCGCAGGTCGAAACCGGCATGATGACCATCAACCACCTCGGCTTCGCGCTGCCCGAAGTGCCCTTTGGCGGCGTCAAGGATTCTGGCTACGGTTCCGAAGGCGGCGCCGACGCGATCGAGCCCTACCTGGTTTCCAAGTTCGTGACCCAGGCTGGTTTGTAAAAAGCGGCGATGCCGAAAAAGTTTTTTTTATTCGCTCTTGCCGTGCTGGTGCTGGCCGGCGGCTGCAGCAGGCTGCCGCCGACCCGCGTGACGCCGTTGAAACCTGCAACCATCGGCGAATTGCAGGGCTACTTTCAAAGCCACAAACCCGACGTCGATCAGTTCCGGTTGCAAGGGCCGTTTGCCGTGAGCGCGCATACTGATTTTTCAATCCAGCTCTCGGCCAAAGAACACATCAATGCGGATTTGTTTTTGTCCGCGCCGGCCGAAAAAGCCGCGCTGGTCATTTTTCTGCACGGCTATGCAAGTTCCAAGGACGACCACAGCTTTCAGGCCATGCATCTGGCGTCGTGGGGCATGCACAGCCTGGTGCTGCAATTGCCCAACAACGGCCCCTGGGACAACCACGGTAAAACCGTCGCCAGAATCATCAATCTGATCAAACGCCAGCCGCAGATCATCGATCCGCGCATCGACACCAATAAAATCATTCTGGTCGGCCACTCGTTTGGCGGCTCTGCGACGGCTGTCGCGCTAGCCGAAGGCGCGCCTGTCGCGGGCGCCGTCCTGCTCGATCCCGCGGCCGCCGGCAGAAATCTGCCGGGTTATTTGCGAAAAATCAGCACACCTGTCATGGTGATCGGCGCCGACGAGTTCGTTACCACCACGCTCAATCGCGGCTTCTTTTATCGATTCGTACGTGGCGGCATCAGCGAAATTTCGATCAAGGACGCCAGCCACGAAGATGCGCAGTATCCTTCACATTCCTTGCAGGTCACCGAGGAATTGCAAATTACTTTTGTCAGCGCACTGACGGCATCCGCAATGAGCCTTGCCGCCACCGGCAAACTCGACTATGCATGGGCCAGCTTTGAGGACGCCTTCAGGGATGGGAAATTTTTCAACGAACGCAGAAAATAAACAGGTAGGTCCGTTTTTATTAAAATGGCCGCGCTGCTGAAATTGCAAACGCCGCCTTGCAAATAAAACGCCCCTCCGGAATGAGGAACCGGAATGACAAATTTTTTGATACGCATGTTCGCGGCCTCCGTGCTGCTGATCTTGTGCCAGGAATCGTTCAGTGCACAAAGCCCGGCTCAACCGCAGATCAACGAAGAATTATCAAAACAGGAAACAATTTATCGCAGCCAGGGCGAATCAACACCTGACGGCTATACCGTAGACAGGTCGCTGGCCGTCTATGCCGACGCCTTATCCTCCGGGTTCGCGCGCACATTGGCGGCCCTTGGACCGAACGATCGATGGCTCGACATCGGCGCCGGCATGGGACAAGCCATACTCGACTACTACACGCCGGGCAAAGACCTGACCAGCACGGCAGGACTGGAGCAACGCGGCAAGAAGGCACGCGCAGTGGCGATATCTATCGAAGACCGCAGAACGCCCTTGTGGCGGCAAACCGCGGCCGGCCTTGAAGAAAATAAAATACGCTATTTATTTGATAAACGCCTGCGCGACTATTCACCGGAAGAGCTGGGAAAATTTCAGATCATTACCGATGTGATCGGCGGCTTCTCCTACGTAAACAACCTATCGCTGTTTATGGAAAAGGCGCTAGGCTTTCTGGATCTGAACGGCAGTTTTTACACCGTTCTGCAGGATGTGAGTTCGGAAACAGGTACCAACCAGCCTTACTACAAAGGTGCGCCCTATCTGAGCGAAATAAAGAAAACGGACGGTTCCGAAGTGAAAGTGTGCGCGTGGCTGAAAAGCATCTCTTGCGTGGAAGTCAGTTGCGAACTGAAATCAAGCTGGAAACCGCCGGTTGAGTCATATCGCATCCGCAAGGTTTGCAATGACGTTACAGTTCCCGCGCTAATGCCAACGCATTACCAGGCAGGCACGCCGCCGGAGCGGCGGTTTCAACTGGCAAACTGAAATTTCTGTGCGACGATGCACTACCACGATCCGCCAACAAAAACGCCACCCGCAGGTGGCGTTTTTCGTATGACCAATCAGACTTTAGACGCGCCGGCGGTATTCACCGGTACGGGTGTCGATTTCGATCTTGTCGCCGGTCGAGCAGAACAGCGGCACCTGCACGATGAAACCGGTTTTCAGCTTGGCCGGCTTCAAAACCTTGCCTGAAGTATCGCCGCGTATTGCCGGCTCCGTGTATTCGATCTCACGCTCGATTGATTGTGGAATCTGTACCGAAATCGGCTTCTCGTCATAGAACACCACCTCGCAGGCCATGCCTTCTTCGAGATAGTTGAGCGAATCACCCATGTTGTCCTTCTCGACTTCGTGCTGGTTGAACTCTTCGTCCATGAACACGTACATCGGGTCGGCGTAATACGAGAACGTCACTTCCTTGCGATCGAGGTTGACGACGTCGAATTTTTCGTCAGCGCGATAAACACCCTCGCTCGGCGTGTCGGTCAGAAGATTGCGCATCTTCATTTTGACCACCGATGCATTGCGGCCCGATTTGGAAAACTCGGCCTTTTGCACGACCATCGGTTCCTTGCCGAGCATGATTACATTGCCGGCTCTGATTTCCTGTGCGATTTTCATGTTCTGCCCTGCTGGATTGGCGGAAAAGCGCGTTATTCTAGCCGATCTTCACAGAATTTAGCCAGATTCACGGCAAGATCACCGTTTTCAGCTATCCGGCCTGCCCACGCCAGGGCATGGAACTTATACGCCGTCAGGTGGCTGCACCACGCCGTCCAGAACTCGCCGCAATCCAATGCCTGCCGGTTCCAGCCGTCGAACAGCGAAGCATAGGCCGCGGCGTCCGCCTGCTCCATGCCGTCGAAATAGCGTGCCTGGAACGCCGCGGCCTTGTTGAGATGCGCCTCGGCGTCCTGCGGATAGGCCTGCCAGATCAGCGGACGCGCGGCGAGCTGGGCGCGCACGAACGAGTCCTCACCGCGCACGAAATTCAGGTCGCAGGACCACAACAGGCGGTCGTACTGGTCGAGATCTAGAAATGGAATCGCATAAATGGCAAGCCTCCCGATGTCGGCGCGCGTACCTACTGCTATCGAACGGTCGGCAATTTTTTCCAGCTGCGACAACGCATAACCCTGCGGCACGATGCAGGCGACGCCGCGTGCATCAGCGGCCCATGCCGCCACCAGGCCCGGCAGCGCGGCATTTTCGTAACAGAACAGGGAAACCCATGAGCGGTCGTCGTCTGCACTATCAATACCGATAGCGCGGCGAAATGCGGTCACGGCAGTCGCATCGGACTGCAACGCGTTGCGCGCGTCAATCAAGCCGTCTTCAATCAAGACGCCGCCGGTCGCCGTGGTGAAACCCGGAAAGAAAAAATATTTGGTCAGCGGCAACCGCGGATGCGGCGAAGGCAGGCCGTGATGTTCGTCTACCCAGGTCTCGGCGCTCAGATATTCGAGATTGATCCAGACCGGCGGCGGACAACGCGCCGCCATCGCTGCCGTAAAAACATCCGGCAGTTGCACGCCGAAGCCTTCGATCACAATCTGTGCCGATGCGACGTCGGGAAACTGTTTAGACCAGTGCTGCACTTCAACACCGGCGATTTTTTGCAGCGGCGCCGTTACTTCAACGTCCGGCCACAGCCGCTTGAAACTGTCGAGGTCGTCGACCCACAGCCTTACCTGCTGATCGAGTCCTGATGACAAACGCCGCGCCAGCCGCCAGCACACGCCGATGTCGCCGTAGTTATCGACGACGGAACAAAAAATATCCCAGCTGCGCTGCATGAACAGGAATTCCCGGCGCCGGCTGTCTCAGGACGCAGCCGGCGTATTGTCGCCGTACACCAGCGCCCTCACCTGTTGATGGCGTGGCAGCGCGGCAGGATCGATTTTTACAAAACGTATGCCCGCCGCAGTCAAACAGGTTTCGGTGTAACGCCGCATCTCCGCGCCGCTTGCGTCGGCCGGCGTACACACGAGCGCCGCGACAATTTCGAGCTGCTTGTTGCAGACGACAAAATCAAGAGGCGATTGCGCCAGCTTGCGTATGCTCAGTTCGCGCTCATAACCGCGCAATTGAGCAGCCGGATCGATTACATCCGCCAGTGAAAGGTTGGCAAAAATTTCATGGTCGGGCAAACCTGTGCGCAACACGAGGTAGAACAAGGCATGGGCTTTGTCGAGCAGGCGCGGTTTTTTCGCATAAGTATCGACACTTGCTGCCGCAACAGGTTTTACGACCGGCGCAACTGCGGCGGCCGGCGGCGCATTGACGGACGCCGTGACATTTCTGGCCGACGAAATCAGCGCGTCGAGTTCCTTGGCGCGCGCGCTGACGGCTTGCTTGCGCTTTCTGCCGTAAGCCCAAAAGATGCCGGCGACCACCGCAATCCAGATTACCGCAATGAGGAACCACACGGTCAGATCTTCGTGTGCGCATGAGGCGCAGCGAGCAGCGCTGCGGCAAACCGCCGGGCGTTCACTGCGGCTGGCGACCGGCGTCCCGGTCCTCGAGAGAATCGACCAACTGGCCGCTGGTCTGGCGCAAACGCCGGCTCATGAGTTGGACGATTTTCAGCAGTATGTTGACGCTGAGTGCGGGGCTCTCGCGAATAATACGCACAAAGTGTTCGCGCGTCAGCATGACCCAGGTCGACGGTTCCGCGCAAATACAGGTGGCCGAGCGCGGTTCGCCATCGACCAGCGCCATTTCGCCGACCGTCTTGCCGGCATCAATCTGCGCAATGCGCTTACTGCCGAAACTGCGGTCCTGCTTGAAGAGTTCGGCCGCGCCCTCAATCAACAAACACATGAAACCGCCGCGGTCACCTTCGCGGAATATGGTGGCGCCGGATTCGACCACTTGGATCTGCACATATTTTGCCAGCAATTCGATTTCATTCTCCGGAAAACCACCGAAGAACTGACTGCCGCGCAACATGGCGCAGAGCTGCTCGTGGCTGGTTGTGGCGCTGACTGGCGGTTTGCGCGAGACGGGTTCCATGAAGGCGGCCGGTATGAAAAATAAAACCGGCGGTCAGGCCGCCGGACTGGGTGTACCCGGTTGGTTTCTGTTGCGACGGCGATCCAGCCACCACGCCAGCGCCGGCAGCAATATGAATGAACCGGGCAAGGCAAGCACGATCAGATAAGGACTGATATTCGACAGCCGCCGCAGATGCACCTGCAGCTCGGCCTTGTCCTCCGGCGTCCAGTCCTGCTTATTGCGCGGCTTCATCAGCAAAGGCATCAGCCCTTTGACCTGCAGAATCTCACTCAACAGATATTTTTTTTCACGGTCGGTCAGATCGCGGATACGCCGGAACGCGACGCCGCTGGCAACCCGGAATTCTTTGACACGAGACCGTTTCATTTGCGCTGCACTCGATCAGATTGCGTCACGACGGCCGCGCCAGGCACGCCAGGCGCGCCACGCGACAAAAGCACGCTGCCCCCATTTCAGCAGCCCGCGACGCTGCGTCACCAGCAGCGTTACCGCGGAAGCGCCCGCCGCCAGCGGGTGGCGACGCAGATAATGCAGAACATTGGCGACACGATCGGCGATGCGTACCGGTGTGGCGAGCCCGCCGACATAGCGTGCAACATCGGCACGCTGCGCGTCACACTGTGCAATCAGCATCTCGCGCCGGCGTTGCAGCTCTGCGGCATCCGCACTCACCGCGTCACCCGTTCGTGATCTTTTTTCAGCTCACTGAGCGTGGCTTCGAACGGTCGCGGACTGGCAGCGCCGCGGCTCTTCGCCGCCAGCAACAGCAGCATGCTTGCGGCCAGATACAACACGGCGAGACCGCCGATCGCCAGCAGGCGGTGATCGTCCCAGAACAAAACAACCACCAGCAAACTCAGCAACACCACGGCGAGCGCAAAGAAAAAGACTGCCAGCACCAGCAGCAATACCATCTGCCGCAGGCGCAGACCCTCAACCGCCAATTCGTTGGCAAAAAGTTGCAGTCGCGTGTAAACCGCTGCAACCAGCGTCGCCGTCAGCCCTTTGAGTGAGCCGAGCACTCCGCCCGCACGCGTTGATCCGGCCGCGGAATCTTCCCCGGCCATCGGTTCAGCGACGTCCGATCAGCAACCCGACGATCAGGCCAACGCCGGCGCCGATACCGACTGCACGCCACGGATTTTCCTGCACGAAGTCGTCGGTCACGCGCGCCGCTTGCTTGCTCGATTGCACGACGAAATCTTCTGCGCCCGCCAGTCTTACCTTGGCGGTGTGCAGATGATCCTGCAGTTTCTCTTTGGCGACGGCGGCTTTGTCGGCCGCGCCGCTTGCCAGCGCTTTGAAAACTTCTTCGACGTCAGCACCGATGATCTTCAGATCCTGCGCCAGTTTGTCCTTGCTGCTGCTCAATTCCGCACTCATGTAAACCTCTGTGGCAGTTGGTGAAAAAACGCCGGCCGAAAACCGGCATGGGATTGATTAGGCTACCGATTTATTGCATTTTGGGCAAGCGGTTTGTCTTCATTTGCGCACCGCGGGAAGTGCTCGCCCGCAGAACCCCGAGGCGACGCCTTTCAACCCGCGCAAATGCGCGTCACCGCACCGTCTTCGGGCATCGGGCGCGGTCCAAATAGCGGTAATTATGCGGTGCTATACTGACCTTCACTATTGTGCGCCGGAGCATTTAAATGACTGTTTTCGCCACCGTCTTCCTGGTTGCCGCGGTAATTATCGCCGTCTACCTGGTCATGATTTACAACAATCTGATCCAGGTTAAGCACAATGTCTCGAAGGCCTTGGCCAACATTGATGTACTGCTCAAACAGCGCCACGACGAACTGCCCAAGCTGGTCGAAACCTGCAAGCAGTACATGAAATTCGAGCAGGACACACTGCAAAAGGTGATTGAGGCACGTTCGCGTGTATTTTCGGCGCGTGAATCGCAGGACATGCGCGCGCTGGGCTCGGCCGAAGCCGGTCTGCGCGCCAGCGTCGGCAGCCTGTTTGCCCTTGCCGAACAGTATCCGGATCTGAAAACCAACCAGACCTTCACCCAGCTGCAGCTGCGTATCTCCGGCCTCGAGAACGCGATCGCCGACCGCCGCGAGTTTTATAACGAATCGGTCAACATCAACAATGTGCGCATCGAGCAGTTTCCGGATGTTTTTGTGGCGCGCTTGTGCAACATGAAACCCGCCCAATTACTCGAATTCGATGCCGCGGAAAAAACCGACGCCGATGTGAAGGAGCTCTTCAAGTAAGCTCGCATTGCGCGCGCCGGCAATGCAAACTTCCTCCAGCTTCAAGGTCCGCAACTGGCTGAGCGGCGGCGCGCATTTTTTTATTGTCGCGGTTGCCGCGCAATTCGATACTCCGGCGGTATGGCCGTATGCGCTGTTCGCCATGTCCGGCGTCAGCTTTGCGGCGTGGATTGCCAATTACCGCCGTCTGCGCCACGTTGCCGACACCCCGTTATCGAACATCGCCTCGGCAGCACAGGGCTATGTCGAAATCGGCGGCCGCTCCGAAGCGGGGCCCGCGCCTCTGTTATCGCAACTGACACAACTACCCTGCCTGTGGTTCCAGTTCGAAGTCTACGAAAAATCCGGCGACGACAACTGGTCTTTGCAGGATTCGGGCACCAGCGATGAACCCTTTCTCATTCGCGACGCCACCGGCGCCTGCGTGATCGATCCGCGCGGCGCCGAAGTCATCACCTCGCGCGAACAGACCTGGACCAAAGGCAGCTACCGTTACACCGAACGCCTGCTGCTGCCGATGGAACGCATTTACGGCCTCGGCGAATTCGCTACGGTCGGCGGCGCCAACAGCCCGCTTGCCACCGATATCGACATCGGCAACCTCCTCGCCGAATGGAAACGCGACCCGGCAACCCTGCTTAGCCGCTTCGATCTCGACAAAAGCGGCAGCATCGATTTAAAAGAATGGGAATTGGCGCGACGCCAGGCGCGCCGCGAAGTCGAAGCCGGCCATCGCAATATCCGTGAGAGCGAAGGCACTCATATTCTGCGCAAACCGCAGGACGACCGGTTGTTTCTGCTGTCGAACTATCTGCCAGACCGTTTGCAATCGAGTTACGCACGCTGGGCCTGGGGCCATGCAATTTTTTGTATTGCTACCAGCGGCGTTGCCGTGGCAGTTTTTTAGACCACGGCGTCACCGCAATGTCACGTGACGGCCAACCGTGGCAAGGCTACACTAGTCGCGACAACATCAACCGAACAAACGAATGCGCACTGACCAGCTACTTGGCTTGAGCAACAGCGGCTTCCACCGCATCCACTATACCGACTGGGGCGACGCGGCGAGTGAACGCGTCGTCATCTGCGTGCACGGCCTGTCGCGCAACTGCCGCGATTTCGATTTTCTCGCCGCCGCACTGGCTGATGATTTTCGCGTGGTCTGCCCCGACATCGCCGGTCGCGGACTGAGCGACTGGCTGGCCAACAAGGACGACTATTCCTATCCGCAGTACCTCGCCGACATGAATGCGCTGATCGCGCGCGTCACCGCGCGTCCGGTTACCGGCTGGATCGGCAAACTCGGCAACTTCCTGCGCCGTCGTTATGGCTCGCGCCCGGTCTACTGGGTCGGCACCTCGATGGGCGGCATGCTCGGCATGCTGCTCGCTGCGATGCCCGGCTCGCCGATCCGCAAGCTGGTGGTCAACGATGTCGGCCCGCTGATTCCGAAGGCCTCGTTGCAACGCATCGCCGCCTATCTCGGCGCAGATCCACGTTTTAAAACTTACGAAGAACTCGAAGCCTTAATACGCAAGATTTCAGCGCCCTTCGGCCCGCTGACCGATGCGCAGTGGCGGCACCTGACGATATACGGCGCGAAACAATACGAAAATGGCGATTGGGGCATGTCATACGATCCGGATATCGCCGCGCCGTTTCGCAAAGGTCCGCTGTACGACGTCGACCTGTGGAAGTACTGGGACGCGATCACCTGCCCCACGCTGATGCTGCGCGGCGCCGACTCGGATCTGCTGTTGAAAGAAACTGCGGCCGAAATGCAAACCCGCGGCCCGCGCCCGCGCATGATCGAGTTTGCCGGCGTCGGCCACGCGCCAATGTTGATGGCCGATGACCAGATCCGTGCGGTGCGGGAATTCCTGCTGGCCGAGTAAAAACTCAGGGCTTGGGCGCCGACAGCACCTTGCGCACGAAGGCTTTGCGCTCTTCCTTGTCGGCGATTTCATCGCCCAACAGCAGATAAAGTTCGCGTTCGTCGCGCGCTTTTTGCGCCGCGCGCTTGACGACGATTTTCGCAATGCTGCCGATATGCTGCGCCAGCGCAGTCTCCGCCAGCCGCAACACATCTGGACCAAAGCGCTGCATCGCCGTCGCGCCCAGCGGTTCCGAAGCCAGTTGCGAGGCCGCCGCGCCGCTGACAAGTTGCGATTGCGCCGATGGAGAAGCCGAGTTTTCACCTGAAAACTTGCGCATGAAGACGATGCGCGCTTCACCTTCAGGCAGTTCGGTTACAAGCTTTTCCAGCAGATTCGCCACGGTTGCCGACTTGCGCGCGGTGTTTCTGACCATAATTGCGGCGATCGGCCCCAGATGGCCGGCGAGATCCTGCTCAACCCGTTTCAGCCACGCGGCGTCAAACAACACACTGCTCGGCATGCTCACAGACGCGGCATCCTGCAGCGCCACGGCGCTTGCCACCGCGATCGACTGTGCAGTGCGCCCGCGCGCCAGCGCGCCGCGAAAGGCCGCCACGTTTTGCGGCCGATCATTCTCATTCGGTTTGAGCGCCCAGTCGATGGCGCTCAGAAATTCTGCACTGTAGAGTTTGGCGTCACCGATCACTGCCGCCGCCGGCTGCGTATCTTCGCGTATGCGTCCCACCGCTTCGACCGGCTTCTTGCCGGTGACCAGCCAATACAGCACGCCGCCGAACGAATAGATGTCCGTCCACGGCCCTTGCTTGCCGTTGGCGTGATATTGCTCGAGCGGCGCGAATCCCGGCGACACAATAGACGTCAAATCCTTGTTCGGATCGACATTCATGCGCGCCGAGCCGAAATCGATCAGCACCGGACTGCCGTCGTCACGAATGAAAATGTTCGGCGGTTTGATGTCACGATGCAGATAACCGGACTTGTGTATGACCTCAAGACCGTCGAGCAGTGGCAAGGCAATCGACACCAGCCCGGCTTCGTTCATCGTGCCGTGTTCTTTGACCCAGTCGTTCAGCGCCTTACCGGCGATAAACTCCATCACCATGTAGGCAGTCTGGTTGGCCTGGAAAAAGCGCATGACGCGCACGATGTTCGGATGACGAAACGACGCCAGCGTGCGCGATTCGTCGAGAAAGCGCTTCAGTCCCCATTCAAACGTCGGTTGCGCCGCGGACGACTTCGGCTGCACCGTCTGGTCTTCGCTGCGCGACGCAAAATCGGCGGGTAGATATTCCTTAATGGCGACTTTGGTGTTGAGATTACCGTCGTGCGCAAGATAGGTCAGGCCGAATCCGCCGGCGCCTATCATTGCTTCGATACGGTATTCATGAAGCGTATAGCCGTTGGGCAATGCAAACATCGGTACCGGCATGAATTATCTTCCCGCTGAATTGCGTCGTCCGCGATTCAGCCGCAACTACTTCGAATCGATCAGTTGAATGGCTTTTTCCAGGCTGCGCCGCATGCGGTTGAAGGCCTTGGCCAGCTGTGCGACTTCATCCTTGCCCGCCTCCTTCAGATCGGCAACGTCTGTGTTGCCGGTGCTGATCTGATCGGCAGCATGCGACATCAAACGGATCGGACGCACGACGAGAAAGCTCAACATCACGTTAAGCAGAATAAACAACACGACAAACACGATCGTCAATGCGGTCATGAAGGTGTAAAAAGCCTTATTGGCATTTTCGATCGGCAGCGCCATCGGTACCGAAACGATTTGCGCGCCGATGATTTCCTGATGTTTCCAGCCGAAGCCGTTGCTGCTGCCGTAAATCTTGACCATCGCCGGCGGCGCCATTTCGGCGTTCGTGTGGCAGGCGAGGCAGGCGGCATCCTTGATCTGGAACGGCCGCGCCAGATACAGCGAAGGACCGGTCGGCGTCTGGCGTATACCGTTGATCTCGGTCTTCGCGGTGTCGTTACGGAAGGTATTGACGATATCCGTCTCCCATTCGACGGCGCGATTGCGCGGATTGGTCGGATTGAGCGCGGCTTCCTTGTACGAGTAGTCGGGATATTTCTTGCGCAACAGCGTCATGATTTCGGTTGCTGCATAGGCCGGCACGCTTTGCGGCAGAAACTGCTCCGGGTCGACCTGCAATACCGGTCGCACCTGCGCCACCGTATAACCGCGCATCGACAACGCCGATTCCATCATGACGCCGGCATTGCGCAGCACTTCTTCGCGCGCATTTTTGTGCAGCAGCTCGTACGATTCGTAGCCGGTAACACCCAGACCAAGCAAAAATACCAGCAGCAGAACAAGGTTGAACTTAAGTCTGAGACCCATACTATCCTCCCGTTTCGTTAAAGCGCCGCGCGCGCATTTCCTGATCTATCATAAGGCTAGTTGATAAACGATGCAATTCAAGGACTTCTATCATGAATGCCGGCACCGCTTCGAGATGCTCCCGGCAATGGTCGCCAGCGCGCTGCAGTCCTTACAGCCACACCTGCGATTTCGCCACGAACTAGCGCGTGCCGGTAAATTCGTCGAGTGAAAGCCGGCCGTCGTGATTGCGGTCGAGTTTGCGGAAGTTCTGCTCGATGACCGCGTCGCCTTTCACTTCGTCGGGCGTCAAATAGCCGGAACGGTCGCGATCGAGCAGATAAAATTCACGCGGCGTCAGCTTCCCTGCCGATTCTGCGCCAGTCTTGCCGCCGGACTTCGCATCGACAGGCGCATTGCGTTCACTATAACGATCAAACAATTCGCTGCCGCCGATCAGCAGATACAGTGCCAGCGCACCCGCTGCGAAGGTCGTCATCTGCGCCATCGACATGCGTTTCCAGAACCGCGGCCCCGACGGACGAACCGTCGTAGCGGCGCTGCTATCAATGCGCTGTGTCGGCGGATCCGCCACTTCGTCTGCGCCTGCAGCCGCAGATGGCGTGGCAACATAGGCTTCACCGGTAAACATTGCACGCCACTCGGAAACCGATTGCGGACGTTTCTTTTCATCCACTTCCAGTCCGCGATTAATAGCGTGCAAAAATCCGGTACTGAAACGGTCGCGCGCCGTCACCAGTTGCGCCATCACCGTATCGTCTTTCAGGCGCGTCACCACATCGGGCGGATTGTCGCCGATTACCGAGCGAAACAGCACGGCCGCCAATGAGTAGATATCGGTCCACGGCCCCTGATTGCCGTCTTTCGAATATTGCTCGAGCGGCGCATAGCCGGGCGTCAATATCGACGTCATGGTGCGTGTCGTCGCCCCCGTTGCCAGACGCGCCGAACCGAAGTCCAGCAGCACCGGCTGCCCGGTATCGCGAATAAACAGATTAGACGGTTTAATGTCGCGGTGTAAAAACCCGGCTTCGTGTACGGCGTGCAGACCATCCAGCAGGGGCAGCACGATACGCAACAGCATGGCTTCGTCGGGCTGCGGGATACGTTTGAACATCTGGCTCAACGACAAGCCCGACTCGTAATTCATCACCATGTAAGCGGTGCCGTTGGCTTCAAAATAACGCACTACCGGGACGATATTCGGATGGCTGAAGCGCCCGAGCAAACGCGCCTCCTGCAAAAAGCGGTCGAGGCCCCACTTGTAGTTATAGTCGCTGCCGGTATTGATCGGCACAATCGCGCCATCCAGCGCGCGCACTGCCAGTTCGACCGGCAGGTATTCCTTGATCGCGACTTTCTTTTCGAGCAGAGTATCGTAGCCAAGATAGGTCATGCCGAAACCGCCGGCGCCCAGCACGGACTCCAGCCGGTATTCGTGCAACATCGAACCCAGTGGCAGCGCATTACGATAATTGAGAATTTCGACCATAAACCCCGCAGAAATAATACCGGCTGAATCCCGTCAGCCCGCGCATCATCGCTGATTTTTCAGCGAAAACCAAGCCTGCCGTGGCGAATCAGGTGGCCGGCGCAAAAACCTCGCGCGGCCTCAGGGCCGCAGCTTCTGCTGCATTTGCTGGCGCCGCAGTTGCGCCAGCTCGGTCGGCGAAATTCTGCCGTCGCCATTGCTGTCGACCTGCGCAAAATTGCGCTCGATATACGGAAACCTGCCTTTGACTTCGTCGGGCGTCAGATAACCATTGGCATCACGATCGGCGCCGATAAACTCCAGCATGACCGGTTTAGGCACGCTGGCCACGCTACCGCCGGACGCGGTAACAGGCGCGCTCTCCGCTTTGCTTGCCGGCAATGTGATGGTCACCGATTCAGGCCTGGCAGCGGCTGCCGCAGGTTTTTCTGCTATCGCAGGTTTTTCCGCTTCCGCAGGCTTGCGCTCGCTGTCACGCAGCTCATCGGCAAAACCCTCTTTTTGCATGAATGCGGTCAATTCACCCAGCGACACCATACCGTCGCCATTACGGTCGATTTCCGCAAAGCGGTTGGCATACGCGGGCAGCCGTTGCGCCAGTTCGTTGCGGCTGATGGCGCCGCTTTTATCGGTGTCTGCGGATTCGAAACGCTGCGTCATGCGACGATCCATGTCCGGCGCTATTTCCGTGGCGCGCTGCTGCAGCGCCGCCTGCTGCAGTGATTTTTCAAGCGAACGCTGTTTCAGATACAGCGAAACCGCAACCAGGGCGACGCACAGAAAGGCCGCGCGGCGCAGCCACTTCCAGCGCGAGCGTGTCAGCACGCGCGAATTCGCCGGACGCGACGCCGGTGGACGTTGCGAGGCTGCGACTACGGTCGGCGCGGCTGCGGGGTTACGCACCGTTGGCGCCGTCGTCGGCGCGTCATTGGCAGGCACACCACCGCTGTTCAAAGCCGTGACCGGCGCACGCCCACTGAAAAGTTCGCGCCATTCCACAACACCTTTGGGGCGCACGCGTTCCTCAACCTTCATGCCCCATTCAATCGCGCGCAGAAAGCGCTCGTCGTAGCGGCTGCTTACCACAGCCAGCGCAGCCGGCACGCCGTCCTCGCGCAGACGTTTCACTGCGTCCGGCGGATTCTCGCCGGTGACGGCGCGATACATGACGCCCGACAACGCGTAGATATCCGACCACGGCCCCTGATTGCCGTCCGCCGCATACTGCTCAAGCGGTGCATAGCCGGGCGAAATAATCGCTGTCAGGCTCTTCGAGGCGCCGCCGGTAGCCAGCCGCGCCGAACCGAAATCGAGCAGTACCGGCGTGCCGTTCTCGCGAATGAAAACGTTGGACGGTTTGATATCGCGATGCAGAAAACCTTCTTTGTGCACAGCCTGCAGGCCGTCGAGTATCGGCATCAACAGCTGCTTGAGCAGCGCCTCCGGCGGCGACGGATTGCGCTTCAGATACTGATGGAAGGACTCGCCCGCTTCATAATCCATCACCATATAGCTGGTGCCGTTGGTCTCGAAAAAACGATTCACGCGAACGATATTGGGATGGCTGAATTTAGCCAGCGTGCGCGCTTCCTGGATAAAACGGTCGAGACCCCACTTGTAGTTGTATTCGCTCTCGGTGTTGACCGGCACGATGCTGCCGTCGAGCGCGCGCACGGCGAGTTCTCCCGGCAGATACTCCTTGATCGCGACGTACTTCTCCAGATTGCCGTCCCAGGCGAGGTAGGTCATGCCGAAGCCGCCGGCGCCGAGTACCGAGTCAAGCCGGTACTCGTGCAGCGTAGAGCCGAGTGTCAGCGAATTACGGTAAGTCTGGGGTTCGGACACCGGTTCCTCTCAGCCAAAGCCGCGGTGGCGTCGTCCGCCGGCGCAATCCGCGCATCATATTCGAATTTTCAACCATCATCGCGCACACACCGCGAAAAATCTACCGCTGGTTTAACGCGCGACCGTCTGCGGCGGTTGGCTGCAACGGACGAATCAGGACCAGCGCCAGTCGCGGAATTGCTCGCGCAGCGCCGCCTTCAGCATTTTTCCGGTCGATGTGCGCGGAATTTCAGGCACGAACACAAATGCCTCGGGCAGCCAGAATTTTGCGAGTTTGGGGGCGAGGAAGTCGCGCAGTTCGTTATCGCTCGCCTGCGCCCCCGGCTTTAATACGATCACCGCCAGCGGACGCTCGTCCCACTTCGGGTGCGCCACACCGATGACCGCCGCCTCCTGCACTGCCGGATGCGCCATCAAGGCGTTTTCAAGATCGAGCGAACTGATCCACTCGCCGCCCGACTTGATCAGATCCTTGGTGCGATCGGTGATTTTTACGTAACCTTCGACATCGATGGTTGCCACATCACCGGTGCGGAACCAGCCGTCGGCTGTCCATTTGTCAGCCTCTGCCGCCAGCTCGTAATAACCGGCGGCGATCCACGGCCCACGCACCTGCAGCTCGCCCATCGTCGCGCCGTCCCACGGCGCCTCACCGCTATCGGTCATCGCGCGTAATTCGACAAAAGGCGCCGGCAGTCCCTGCTTGATGCGGTAGGCATATTTTGCGTCGTCGGACAGCGTTTGCAGAGAGTGTTTCAAATGCGCCGTGGTGCCGAGCGGCGCCGTCTCGGTCATGCCCCATGCATGCAGCACATGCAGATTGTGCTTGTCGAAGGCGCGGATCATTGCTTCGGAGGCTGCCGCACCGCCCACCACCATGCGCATGCGCGGTGTCAATTTCCACTGCGCCGGATTCTTGTCAAGCGCCTGCAGTATGCCCATCCAGATCGTCGGCACGCCAGCGGTGAACGTCACCTGTTCGCTTGCATAGAGGTCGAGCAGACTTGCCGCATCCAGATGCGGCCCCGGCATCACCAGCTTGCAGCCGACCATCACGCCGGTAAACGGCAGGCCCCAGGCGTTGACATGAAACATCGGCACCACCGGGCACAATGAATCGGCCTGCGTCAGCCCCAGCGTATCGCCCATTGCGCTCGCCATCGAATGCAGCACCAGCGCACGGTGCGAATACACCACACCTTTGGGCCGCCCCGTGGTGCCCGAGGTGTAGCACATGCCGGCGGCAGCGCGTTCGTCGAGCGGCGGCGGCGCCAGCGGCGCAGCCTGCGCGATCAACTTCTCATAGTCGATATACCCGTCGGCAACCGGCGCCCCCGTCAGCGGCACGACGATCACGCGTTCAAATTTGATCTTATCGCGAAATTTTTCGTAAAGCGGCAACAGCACGTCATCGACGATCAGCACACGGTCGCCGGCATGCTTCGCGATATAGGCAATATCGTCGGGATGCAACCGCAGGTTGAGCGTGTGCAGCACAAATCCGGCGCAGGGAATCGCAAAATAGGCTTCAAGATGCGCGTAGTGATTCCACATCAGTGTGGCAACGCGGTCGCCGGGCTTGAGAGCGCAGGCCTGCAGCGCGCCGCCGAGGGCGAGCGCACGGCGGTGAAAATCCCGATAGGTATGACGATGCAGCGATTTATCCGGCAGCCGCGACACCACTTCCGATGCGCCGAACAACTGGCCGGCACGCTTGAGTATATGCGCCAGCGTCAGTGGAAAATCCATCATCGTGCTTTGCATGCCGCCTCCCCGAACTGCTGCAGCACAACGGATTAGCTGCGAAACGGCGTCAGATCAAGCTTTCCGTCGAATGCACTTCGCGCGAATTGCAGAAACTGCGTGGATTGCTTTTCGCTCCAGCCGCCAAAGGCGACATTGCCGCGAAACTTGTTTTCGATATCTTCGCGCGACAGCGGATCGTTGACGCCACCGCGGATATGCGGCTGACGCTCCTCGAAAACGCGGCCGTCCTTCAACGTCATCTTCACATGCCCGGTATAAGCTTTCGGGTAGGGATTATTCGGATCGACCACGTAATTCACCTTGCCGGCGAGTGCGAGTATGCGCGGATCGCGCACGGTTTTTTCGGTAAACGCTTCAAGCCCGCCGCCGCCGGTGACGAAAGCCACTGCAATATTGAAAGGCGCGCTGAACTTGGCGGCGTAATCGTTGGCCGGCTTGTGTTTCGATTCGAGCGGATCCCACAGCCGGTGCACATAACCTTCGGCGGTTTCGCACAGCACTTCGGCGACGTCCTCGGCCTGGAAGCCTTTTTGCGCCAGACGCAAAGCACAATCGATATACGGCTGATTCATGGTGCCGGTTGCGTAGGGCTTGAAGGTCAGTTTCAGCATATGCCACTCGTCGCCGAAACCGCGCAGCATCGCTTCGAAATCACCTGCCGCGTTGCGCGCAAATCCATTGAACAAACCGTGCGAGCCTTCGAACACCGTGCGCGGCCCGAGAAAACCCTGCTGGCCGATGCGCGCCGCACGTATGCCGATGTGTGAAGCCCAGCCGGCGTGCAAACGCTTGGTCCACGCGCCCTCCGCCAGATATTCAATAATGCCCGAGGCCAGACTGCCGGCGCTGCCCAGCGCGTCGACCATCTGCCGGCGATTCAAACCGAGTGCTGCCGATACCGCAACGGTCGATGCCATCGAGCCCAGCACGCTGGTTGGATGAAAACCGGCTTTGTGTATGGCTTTCGGCATGACGAAGCAAAGCCGGCACAAGGTCTCAACGCCGGCGACTATGCCGCGCAGCGCAGCAGGCCCATCGAGATTAAAACGCTCGCAGGCCGCCAGCACCGCCGGCACCACCACTGCACTGCTATGCACCGGACCGCCTTCAAAGGTGTCATCGAAGTCTTCGCCGTGCGCCGCCGTGCCGTTGATCATCGCAGCGTCTTCTGCGCGAAATGCTGTCTTGTGCCCGAGCGCCGTGCAGGCGCCCTCCGCATCAACGCTCGCAATCAGCGCACGCATATAGTCATTGCCCCGCGCCGCCACGCACAACCCGGAGACGTCGATCAGCAGTTCTTCAGCGCGCGCGCGCAGCGCCGCCGCCGGCGCGCGCTGGTTCAAGGCAATGACGGCATCTGCCAGCCGTTCGGCGACCGCCATCTCGTTTGCAAGCGTCTTCATCGGCAGTTCACCGCACGACCTTGACGCCGGCGTCCTTGAGGATGTCGCTCATTTGTTGCGAGAAGGTGTCGAAAAATTTCGACAAATCGGCGCCGTTTTGATAACCGTCCTCGAACTGATTGTCCTCGAGTGACTTCTTCCACACTGCGGTGCGTGTCAGCTTTTGAAACACGTCTTCCCAATAGGCGATGTTTTCTTTCGGAATACCCGGCGGCGCAACCACGCCGCGCACCTGCGGCACGACCGGAATATCGTATCCCGCTTCTTTCATCAGCGGCACATTGGCGAACGACGGCAACCGCTTCTGCGCGACCTGTGCGAGCACGCGCATGTTGCCGGCGCGGATATGCTCGCCGGCTTCCTGCGGTTCTATCACCATCATATCGACGTGGCCGCCGAGCAAAGCGGAGATGCGCTCGCCGCCGCCCGGAAACGAGATGTAAGCCCATTGCGCACCGGTCATTTTCATCAAAAGCTGGCGCACCACGTTATCGCGGCTCGAAATCGAGCCGCCTGACTGCTTGAGTGTAGGCGGCGTTTTTTTCGCTGCCTCGATAAAGTCTTTAAGTGTTTTGAACGGCGCGTCTGCCTTGACCACGACCAATGCCGGTTCCAGCACCAGACGCGAAATCGCGGTGAGATCCTTGACCGTGATCTTGGCTTCGACGCTGATTAGCGGATTGGTCAACCAGTTGCCGGTAAACAAACCTATGGTGTTGATGTCGCCTTTCTTCTCGGCAAGATAGGCTGCCGCCACAGTACCGTTGCCACCCGGTTTGTTCAACACCTGCAGGCGCACCGGCACCAGCTTCTCTTTCTCGATCATCGCCGCTATCGCGCGCGCCAGCACGTCGCTGCCCCCGCCGGGACCGGTATGCACAACAAGCTCGACGGTACGCGCCGGCTTGTAGCCCTGCGCCGGCGCCGCCAGCGGCAACAGGCATGCAACCGCCAAAGCAATCGAAAATCCAGGCTTCGTCCGCTTCATTGTGTGCTCCTCCTCATGTTCTGAAATCAGTCTTCCTGTTCCATTGCCTGCAGGCGCAGGCGGTTAAGTTTGCCGAACAACGGAATCATCAGTATCAATACGGCCAGCGCCAGCATCACCGCTGAAATCGGCCGCGATACCAGGATGCCCAGATCGCCCTGCGACATCATCAACGACTGGCGCAGTGCACGCTCCATCGCGTCGCCCAGCACCAGCCCCAACACCAGCGGTGCCGCCGGATAATCGAGTTTGCGCATCAGGTAACCAAGCAGGCCGAAGGCCATCAACATCGCCAGATCGAACAGGCTGCTCGATACCGTATACACGCCAACAATAGAGATACCGAATATCAGTGGATACAGCACGTGCACCGGCATGCGCAGGATCTGCGCGAACAACGGCACCAACGGCAGATTGAGCACCAGCAGCATGACGTTGCCTATATACATGCTGGCGACCAGCCCCCAGAACAGATCAGGATGCTCCTGGATGAGCAGGGGCCCCGGCTTGAAACCCCATAGTACGAGCGCCGCCAGCAGTATCGCCGTGGTGCCCGAACCCGGGATGCCGAGTGTCAGTAGCGGCACCAGCGCGCCGCCGGTCTCGGAATTGTTCGCCCCCTCGGGCGCCGCCACGCCTTCGATTACGCCGGTGCCGAACTGGTCGCGCCGCTTCGACACTGCTTTTTCAATACCATACGAAATGAATGAAGCAATCGTTGAACCGGCGCCCGGTAACACGCCGGTGACAAAGCCGACCACCGAACCGTTGAGAAAGGCGAAGCGGCAGTCTTTCATGTCCTGCATGGTCGGCAGCAGATTGCGCAGTCCTTTGGGCACCGGCAGCAGTTGTGCCGTTTCGCGCGTTTCCATATTGCAGAACACTTCGCCCAGCGCAAAGATACCGATCGCGACCACCACAAAATCGACGCCGTCGAGCATTTCCATGTTGCCGAAAGTAAAACGCGAGGTCGAACTGAACAGATCGGTGCCCATGGTCGCAATCCACAAGCCGACTAGCATCGCCAGCAGCGCCTTGACCAGCGATTCACCGGCCAGCAAGACCACCATGGCGAGGCCTAATACCATCAGTGCAAAGTATTCAGGCGAACTGAACGACAGCGCAAACTTCGCCAACGGCGGCGCCACCAGCATCAAGCCCAGCACACCGACCGTGCCGGCGATGAAAGACGCAATCGCCGCAATGCCCAGCGCCGCGCCAGCCCTGCCCTTGCGCGCCATCTGATAACCGTCAAGGCAGGTCACCACGGAAGCCGATTCGCCCGGAACATTGAGCAGTATCGAAGTGGTCGAACCGCCGTACTTGGCGCCGTAATAAATACCCGAGAGCATGATCATCGCGCTCGCCGGCGCCATCTGAAAGGTCAGCGGCAACAGCATGGCGATGGTCGCCGGTGGTCCGAGCCCCGGCATGATGCCGACGACGGTGCCGAGAAACACGCCGACGAAACACCACCACAGATTGATCGGTGCTAGCGCAACCGCAAATCCGTTCCACAGGCCGGTAATGATATCCATAACGGCCCTAGAATCCGAACACGCCGACCGGCAAAGTCACACCAAGCGCCTTCGGAAAAATCATATAAAACCCTGCCGAACTTGCCGCCGCGATCAAGGCCGCACTCTGCAGCGGTCGCCGGTACATGATCGAGACGACAAAAAAGGTGAACAGCGCGTAGCTGACGACGAAGCCGAGCACTTTGAGCAGCCCGACACAAACAACGAGTGCGAACCAGCCCGCCAGCGCGCGACGTGCGCGCGCCCAGTCTATTGCCGTATCGGCTGGTGAAGCGGCGCGTCTCACGCTTGATACAACCAGCGCAATCGACAACACGATCATGGCAATGCCGTACCACAACGGAAAAAACCCGGCGCCGGGCCCGTCAGGCGCCAGATAATCCCAATGCCGCGCTTCAACGACGATATAGACGCCCAGCGCTGCCAGCACCAGCCCTGACCAGAAATCTCCGGTCTTATGTGATTTTTCTTCCATGCGTTCGCTTGCGCCGCGGTGCCGTCGCGCTCAGACGAACTTGGGTTTTTTGTAACGCCCGATCGGCACCAGCTCGGCGACGGTGCCGCCGGGGGCGCGGAATTTCACCGGGATGACGCCCGGATCGCTAATAATTTCGCATCCGTACGATTTGATTTCGGCGGTCGATTTCTCGATGTCTTCAACCTCAACCGCGAAGTGGTGAATGCAGGGCTTCTCGCCCGATGCTTTCGATTCTGCCGATTCCGTGCCCTGGTCGTACTGGATCAACGTGAAATCGATTGCACCGTCGGACAGATGGCGCGACAGGTGATCGCGCGTCTTGCGCGTTTCGACTTCGCGAAAGCCGAACACCTTTTCGTAAAACTCGGTGGTCTTTTCGAGATCTTCGACCTTCAGTGCCAGATGAACGATGCGATTCATAGTTATCTCCTGCAACAGGATATGCGGCAAATTTTGAAAACGCCCCGGTCGGGCGAATTCCCGACTCGAACCAGGGCGCAATGTTATACCAAGAACGTAATGTTGCTACTCAACTGCCGACAACAAATCCTGCCGCACTCAATACCGGCTGCGCATTAAAACCGGTCAGGCGGCGGATGAATTCACGCGAGCGTTCCGGATGCCCCGAACGCACCGCCAGCGCAGCCGTGTAGACCGCCATATTCTGCACTTCATCGGGGAGCGGCCCGACCAACTTGACGCCCGGGTTAGCTACGATTTCCGTCACCTGCGTAATACCCATTTCGAGCAAGGCATCACTCTGCGCCAGATTCGCCATCGCGGCGTAGCCGTTCGGAAAATACTGCAGGCGCGGCGTGACTTCGGCCGCGATACCCAGTTGCTCGAGTACCTTGAGCACGACTTTGCCGGCCGTCGCCACCGCCGGATCCGGACAAACGATACGCGTCGCCGCCAGCATGTTTGCGCGCAATACCTCCGTACTGCGCACGTCCGGCCGCGACGTGCCGGCGCGTACTGCGACGCCGGTACCCACCTTGCCAAGATTGACCCGCGAACCCGCCACCACGTCGCCTTCGGCGATCAATTCATCAATCAGCGCCGAAGTCAGAATAATGATGTCGGCCGGCACACCGGCTTTAACCAGCGCCTTCATCGCCCCCACCGCGCCGTATTCAGCGTGTATCAGGTTACCGCTCTCGCGTTGAAACTTCGCTGCCATTCCGCTGACCACCGCCTGTGCGGCGCCGGCGCAGAAAATATTCAATGTCGTCATGCCTTGCTCCGTTTATTTTTTGAGATCGCTCTCGTCCATGTGAAAACGGTGCAATACGCGGTGCAGCACCGGCGCCAGCGTCACTGCAACGATGCCGATAAAGACCAGCCCGCAAAACAACGCGTAGGTCGAAGAGAACAGTTTTGCCGCATCGGATTTCATCTCGGCCACCGGCCCCATGCCGCCGAGGATCATGGATGCATTGTGCAGAGCGTCGATCCACCCGAGGCCGGCGATCTGATGATAACCAAGTATGCCTATGGTCAAAGCAACCGCCGCGATGAGCGCCGACAAAGCCACGCATAACGCCATTCGTCGCACAAAGTGCGGCCGCGGAATAACCTGCTGATACCTCGCTTCAAACATGGCGTCCGCTCGCAATCGTCGGAGCGCGCTCCGGAACAGCGATTTTAGCATGCGCGTATCGCTACACCGCCGGTTGACTTGCCGCGCATTCGCTGCACAATGGCGCGCTATGAAGCTCGTTTTCACCGCCAAACACCCGACTGAAGCGCATTTGATCCGCGGCATGCTGGAGTCAGCAGGCATACGCGCCGAAGTGCACGGCGATCAACTCTACGGCGCTTTCGGTGAACTGCCGGTACTGCCGACGGTCTGGATCTTCGACGTTGCGGCAGATGGCGAAGCGCAGCGGCTGGTCGGCGAATTTCTGCGCGGCACACCGGCGCATCGCCACCGCCACGAACGCTGGACCTGCGCGTACTGCAACGAATCGCTCGAAGGCCAGTTCACCGAATGCTGGAACTGCGGCCATTCGCGGCCCGATATCACCGCGACGGCTTGAGCGCAAAAAAAGGCCGCGCAGATAAGTGCGCGGCCCTGAATGTGTTGCTGGAGATATTGCAGGGTCAAGATAACGCGGTAAGACCGCGCTGCAATCTGTAGTCAGCCGTACGTATGAACGCTTACGCCTTGCTGCCGTTTAACCGCTAAAACACGTCGCCGCGCTCGTATTGCGGCGGCCACGCGATCTTCGCCTTCAGCACTTTTGCCGCATGCAGCGGCCAATACGGGTCATTGAGCAGCGCGCGCGCCATGATGATCAGATCGGCCTGCCCGCTGGCGAGTATCTGCTCGGCGAGGTCCGGCGCGTTGATCATGCCGACCGCGCCGGTGGCAATGCCGGTGCGGCGCTTGAGTTCCGCAGCAAACTGCAGCTGATAACCGGGAAACAGCGGAATTTTCTGGCGCGGATCGACGCCACCGCTCGAACTGTCGATCAAATCGACCTTGCCGCCGTCTTTCAGCAACTGCACAAGCTTTACCGTGTCTTCAAGCACGATGCCGCCATCGACCCAGTCGACGCAGGACAAGCGCACCAGCAGCGGTTTGTCATCCGGCCATTCGCTGCGCACGGCATCGACCACTTCCAGCAGGAAGCGAATGCGGTTTTCGAAGCTGCCGCCGTACTTATCAGTGCGGCGGTTCGACAACGGCGACAGAAATTGATGTATCAGATACCCGTGCGCGCCATGCAGTTCGATCATTTCGAAACCTGCTTCGCGCGCGCGGCGCGCGCTTTCGGCGAAACCCTTGATGATGGCTGCAATCGTTGCTGCGTCCATTTCGGCCGGCGCATGCTGGCCTTCGCTGAAGGGCAATGCCGAAGCGGAAATGTTCTGCCAGCCGCCCTGGGCTAGCGGCATTTGTTTGCCGCCGTCCCACGGCGCTGCGCAGGAACCCTTGCGACCGGCGTGTGCAATCTGTACCGCTGCCACTGCGCCCTGCGATTTGATCAGGCGCACGATGCGCGCGAAGGCATCACGCTGCACATCGTTCCACAAACCGAGGCAGCCGGGTGAAATACGACCACGCGCTTCGACATTGGTCATTTCAGTGCAGACGATGCCGGCACCGCCAGCTGCGCGTGAGCCCAGATGCTGCAAATGCCAGTCATTAGGCACGCCGTCGACGCCCGAGTACTGGCACATCGGCGACACCATGATGCGGTTGCGCGCAGTCACCGCACGCAGCGTCAGCGGCCGGAACAAATGCGGCATGCCGTCGCGTTGATGAATCTTGCGGCCGTCGACTGCGGCGGCAGTATTTGAATGAGCAGTCATGATTTCCCCGTCAATATCAAGCAAGATCGCGCATCAATGCGTATAACTTCGATTTCGCCTCGAAGCCGATGCCCGGAACCTGCGGCAACGTCACGTAACCGCCCACGACCGGCGTGTCGTCGGCAAAACCGCCGAAAGGCTGAAACACATCGGGATAGGATTCGTTGCCGCCCAACCCAAGGCCCGCGGCGATATTCAGCGACATTTGATGCCCGCCATGCGGTATGCAGCGGCGCGGCGACCATGCATGCTGTTTCAGCATGTCGAGCGTGCGCAGATATTCGACCAGCCCGTACGAGAGTGCGCAATCGAACTGCAGCCAGTCGCGTTCGGCGCGCATGCCGCCGTGGCGGATCAGGTTGCGCGCGTCTAGCGTCGAGAACAGGTTCTCGCCGGTCGCCATCGCGCCTTTGTAATGGTTAGCGAGTTCGGCCTGCAATTGATAGTCAAGCGGATCGCCGGCTTCTTCGTACCAGAACAAACCGTACGGTTCGAGTGCGCGCGCGTATTCGATGGCGGTTTTCAGATCGAAGCGCCCGTTGGCATCCACCGCAAGGTTCTTGCCGCTGCCGACCACCTTGATCACCGCTTCGATGCGCTTGATGTCATCCGTCAGCGATTCACCGCCGATTTTCATCTTCACCACACTGTAACCGAGATCGAGATACTTCTTCATCTCGTCCTGCAGCGCTTTGAGGTTCTTGCCCGGATAGTAATAGCCACCCGCCGCATAGATGAAAACCTTGTCGTCGACCGTGCCGTCGCGATAACGCTCGCCGAGCAGGCGATACAGCGGCTTGCCTTCGATCTTGGCGACCGCGTCCCACACCGCCATGTCGACAACGCCGACCGCCACCGAACGCTCGCCATGGCCGCCGGGTTTTTCGTTCGCCATCATGCACGACCAGATTTTGTGCGGGTCGAGATTGTCGCCTGCGTCGTTCGCAAGCGAAGCCGGGGCCGCCTCCATTACGCGCGGGATAAAACGCTCGCGCAGCAAGCCGGACTGCGCATAACGCCCGTTGGAATGGAAGCCGTAACCAACGACCAATTTGCCGTCGCGTTTAACGTCCGTCACCACCGCAACGACACTTGCCGTCATTTTACTGAAATCGATATAGGCGTTGCGGATCGCCGAACTCATCGGCGCCGTTACCTGGTGTATTGCAGTGATTCTCATGCTGCTCCCTTGATTGCCATGAGGTCGATCAATTGGCCGATATCAGGCAGTGTCTCAAGCCGCCATACCGTTTCCAGTATCCGGTCAGCCTGCCCCGCAGCCAGCCGCCCGTCAGTCAACTCGCGGAATTTGTGTTCGACTTCTTTATCCGATAGCGGATTTTTGGCGTGACCCTTGAAATACTCGACCGACGCCATGTGTTTCTGCCCGTCTTTGGTCATCACTTCAATGCGGCACGGCCATTTCACCGGATGCAGTTGCGTGAATTCCGGTTTTTCGCGCAACGTCATACCCGCCATCAATTTTGCAATGCGCGGATCGTGCAGACGCTCTTCGTCAAAGCTTTTCTCGCTGATCGTGCCGTCGATCAATGCGGCAGCGATAATAAACGGCAGGCTGTGATCGGCAGTCTCACGCGTACCCGGATGCCACAAAGGTGAAGCGCGATCGATGTAGCGATTGGCAACCCAGTAACTGTCGACGACAACGGATTCGATCGCATCCGCTTTGACCTTGCCGTGCAATTCCACCGCTGCCGCAATCGGGCTTTGCGAATGCACCACCGCCGGAAAATATTTGAGATGGGTTTCGCCCAGACGAAACGGCCCGCCTCTGCCGCCGAACGGCGCCCACTCGAATTTACCCAGCGCGTGCTGCAAACCGGATTTACCTTCTATTGCGTTATCGGGCCCGGTTAACCCCGCTTCAGCCAGCAGCGCTGCAAACACGCCGTTGCGCGCCGCATTCGCCGCCGCACAACCTTTCCACATTGAGAGTTCGCCGAGCCGCGTTTGCTCAAGCGCCATATTGGGCGTCACAGCCAGTGCAAGCGCCTGCCCCGTACGTTGCACATCGAGCTTGAGCAGTTTGGCGCTGCCCAGCGCGCAACCGACTACGCCGTAAATCACGTAATCCCAGCCCAGCTCGCGCGGCAGTATGTCGGAGAAATTGCAAAAGCCTTCGTATGCCAGAACCGTGGCAAGGATAATCGCCTTGCCATCGGCATGCACCGATTCGCCGAGCGACAACACGCCGGCAAAAGTATCACTCGGATGGCCGCTCGATTTGTTGAAGTAGGAATCGTTGTAATCTGCGTAACGCAGCATCGTGCCGTTGGCGAACGCCGCATGCTCGGCGCTGGTTTTTTTCAGCGTACCGAAAATGCGTGCCGGCGCATCGCTCGAATAATGCCCGGCAATCGTGCGCGCGATGCGCGCCGGTTCGGTGTCAAAAGCGCCAATCGCGCAGCCCAGCGTATCAATCAGTTTGCGTTTGCATTCCTTGACGATCGCTGCGGGCAGATCGGCATACGAGAGGCCGGCGGCGTACTCACTTAGTTCGCGGATGCGTTGGTCCATGAGTCTTCTTGGATGTTTTATCGAAGTGCGGCGCGTACGAACGCACACGTCGGAACGCGCTGATTCTAGCATGTGCTAGGATGCCGCTCCTGCGTAAACCAGTCCTCTCAGAAGCCATGTTCCGCATCGCCACAACATTATTTCTAGCCGCGTTGGCCGTCGCTGGTCACGCCGCTGCAGCGCCCGAATGGAAAGCCGAGAAGGCAATCGAAATCATCGTTGGCGTCACTCCCGGCGGCCCCCTTGATACGTCGGCGCGTATGCTGCAAAAAATTCTGCAGGACAAACGTATGGTGACGGTGCCGGTCAGCGTCAGCAACCGCGCCGGCGCCAATAATGCGCTGGCGTGGCTGTACCTCAACCAGCATCAGGGTGACGCACATTACATCGCGATGACCCTGCCGAATATTGTCACCAACCGCATCACCGGCAGCCACGACCTGAGTTTTGCCGACGTCACGCCGCTGGCGCAGCTGAACAGCGAATACATCGTGTTCGCGGTCAAAACCGACTCGCCGCTCAAGACCGGCGCCGAATTGATCGCACGTTTGAAAACCAATCCGGCGTCGCTGACGATCGCCTTTAGCAATATCGGCAGCGCCAATCATATCGGCGCCGGTCTCGTCATGAAGACCGCCGGCCTCGACGTCAAAAAAATGAAATTTGTCGCCTTCAAGGGCGCCAGCGAAGCGGTCACGGCACTGCTCGGCGGGCACGTCGATGTCATGGCGTCGAGCGCATCGACGGCTACACCGCAAGTACAGGCGGGCGCATTGCGACTGATCGCGGTCGCCGCGCAGCGCCGCATGTCGTCAATTCCGTCGGTACCGACCTGGCGCGAACAGGGAGTGGCCGCCAGTTTCTCCAACTGGCGCGGCGTCATCGGCCCCAAAGGTTTGAGCGCCGCGCAAATTGCCTATTGGGACGACCTGCTCGGCAAAATCGTTCACACCGAAGAGTGGACAAAGGAAGTTGCGCAATTGGGCTGGGAAGCGGAATACCTGAACAGCGCGGAAAGCCGAAAGTTTCTTGAACGGCAGCACGAAGAACTCAAGGTCTTGCTCGGCGAACTGGGGCTCGCCAGGTAGACTTCAGCCCAGAAAGTTCCTCACGTCCGCCGCACCGTGCAGCTTCCATGCACGCGCAATCACCTTGTGCATTTCGTCTACAGTCGCGCCTCCGGCATGACCGGCAAGCCGGATCGCCTTGTCTTCAAGCTCGGCGCGCGACAATACATTGTCCGGATCGCCCTTTGGTGACGTAATTTTCTTCTCCAGCGTGCGGCCATCCTGCAGCGTCACACTAACGCGGCCGAGCCAGCGCTTCGGATACGCGCCATCGACTTCAGGATCGAGCACCATCTTCACCTTGTCGTGGAACGCCCTTACCTGTTTCTCGCGCAACGCGGCGGCGGTGAAATCCGCAAGCCCGGCGCGACCGAGATTGGCAATCAACGCCAGCACGAAGCCCATCGAGAATTTCGATTGATGGATGGTTTGCGGATCAGTCACCGGTCCCAGCACGTCGAGTGCACCCTGATGCACGTGCGCGGTCAAGCTGACGATATCATCGGGTTTGAGTTTGCGTTCCTGCATCAGTGCGAGCAGCGCATCCGCCGCCGGATGCGTATGCCGGCAAGAGGCGTGAAACTTGAACGAGGTCTCAGCCGTCGCCCAGCGCGTGCCGAGCCCATCGGTCAGGCAGTTCACATCCGCGTCCGACGACATGCCCGCCGCCATACCCTGTTTGCCTTCGAAAATCATGCGCGCGCCGGTGAAACCGTCGCGCGCGATGTAAGCTGCCATCAAGCCGTCGGCCGCTGCCTTACCGGTGTGCAGTTGTTTCGAGTCGGCCGCGTCACGCAAAAACTCCCACAGCCCCGCAGCCATGGTGCCTGCAGAGCCGAGGCAATGCTGCATTTTGTCGGCGTCGAGTTTGAGGATATGGGCAACACCGGCCGCGGCGGCGAGTTTGCCCGCGGTGCCCGTGGTGTGAAACACCTTGTAGTGAGAACGACCGAGAAATTCGCCGACGCGCACGCCGCATTCGTAACCGGCTACCGCTGCGGCAATGAATTCGCGGCCGTTTGACCCGGCTGCCTGCGCTGCAGCGAGCACCGCCGGGAACACTACCGTGCCCGGATGCAGCACCGAACTATTATGCAAATCATCCTGCTCGACATAATGCGACGCCGCGGCGTTGATCAACGCAGCGAACACCGGCGACGTGTATTTACGCGAAACCAGAATCTCACTGGCGCCGGTCGCCGGCCCCATCTCTGCGGCGAATTGTTCCATCACACGCGTCGGCTGCGCGTCCTTGCCGGCCAGCGTCGACGCAAACCAGTCGAGAAACAGATCTTCGGTGCGCAACACCACATTCTGCGGCAGATCTTCATAACGGATCGCGCACAAAAACTCGCACAGCTTGCGCGTCGTTGAAGCCGTTACCGTTTTGTCCGGTGCGTTCATTGCGCTCAAGCCTTTGCGCGCACGACCGGATTGCTCAACACACCGATCGGCTCGCAAATAATGTCGACAGTATCGCCATGCTTCAAATCGGGCACAGTCGCCTCATCGGTGCCCAGCCAGATGACATCGCCCGGATGCAACGTCGAGTATTGCGTTATTTTTGCGATGAAGTGCTGACAGGAGAACAACATCTTGCCGGTGTGGTAGCTCGCTGCGCGCTGACCATTGACGTCAATTGCCACCGTCAGGTTCATCGGATCGAGGCCGGTCGTGATGAAAGGGCCCATCGGTTTAAAGGTATCGCAGTTTTTCGAGCGCCACTGCGTGCGGTCCGATGACTGCCAGGCACGTTCGGAAAGATCGTTGCCGAGCGTGTAGCCGAGCACGCAATCGAGCGCATTGGCCTCGGTCATATTACGCGCGGTCTTACCGATCACCGCCACCAGTTCGCCTTCGAACTGCACCGGCCCCGGCGAATCGGCCGGAATGACGATGGTTTCGCCGTTGGCGAGCAGCGCGTTGTTGGCGCGATAACCGATCTCAGCCTTCGCCGGCGCCTTGACGTTGCTGCCCTTGCGCTTGTTGCCCCATTCGATGTGTGCGAGATAATTGAAGCCGGCGCAATAGAACGTCGGCGGCACGCAGGGCAGCAGCAGCTTGAGCGCCGATAACGCATGCTTTTTGCCCGTCGTCTTGTATGTATCAAACGGCGAACCGTCGAGTTCCGCGACCTGATCGCCTTCGACAATACCGAAGAAAGTTTTGTCCTGCTGCTCAAACCGTCCGAACTTCATTTTGACGCCTCCTCTATACAGCGCCGCCGGAACGCAATGCGCTGATTTCTTCTTTGGTAAAACCAAGTCCGGCCAGCACTTGATCTGTATGCTCACCCACTGCCGGCACCGCATCAAAGCGCGGCTCGAACCCGGGCATGGTCACCGGCGGCAACAACGCCGGAATCGCACCGGCCGGCGTCTGCACTTCACGCCAGCGCCGGCGCGCCTTCAACTGCGGATGATCCCACACTTCTTCCGGCGTATTGATGCGCGCATTGGCAATGCCCGCCGCATCGAGTTTGGCCACCAGTTCCGCCGCCGTCATGCCGGCGAAAATCTGTTCGATCAACGCCACCATTTCGACACGCGCCGCCGTGCGCTTGCTGTTGTTGTCGTAACGTGGATCTTTCGCCAGTTCCGGCCGCGCCAGCACGCCGCCGCAGAACTTCGCCCATTCGCGTTCGTTTTGTATACCGAGCATGACAAAAGCGCCGTCGCCGCATTTGAAGCGCCCATAAGGAACAATCGTCGCATGATCGGGACCGCTGCGGCGCGGCGCGCGACCGCTGAAGTGCGTGTAGTACAAAGGATGCGCCATCCACTCGGCAAGCGCTTCAAACATCGTCACTTCGACGCGTGTACCCCTGCCGGTTTTCTCGCGCTGATACAGTGCGGTGAGAATGCCGGAATAAGCGTACATGCCGGCGCTGATATCAACAATGGAAATGCCGACCTTGGTCTGCGTCTCCGGCGTGCCGGTGACCGACAACATGCCGGCCTCGCTTTGCACCAGAAGATCGTAGGCCTTTTTCTCCGCATACGGCCCGCTGTCGCCGTAACCGGACAGATCGCAGACGATCAGACGCGGATGTTTCGCCAACAAGGTTTCGGCGGCGAGGCCGAGCCGCGTGGCGGCGCCCGGCGCGAGGTTTTGAATAAATACGTCAGCGCCTGCAATCAGCTTGCCGAGTATCGGCTGCGCCTCCGGATGTTTGACATCCAGCGTGAGACTTTCCTTCGAGCGATTGAGCCAGACAAAGTACGCCGACTGCCCTTTCACGGTCTGGTCATAGTCACGTGCAAAGTCGCCGACGCCGGGACGCTCGATCTTGATCACGCGCGCGCCGAGGTCGGCCAACTGGCGGGTGCAAAACGGTGCGGCGACCGCCTGTTCGAGCGCGACGACGGTAATGCCTTCAAGAGGACGCATTGGTATCCTGTCAGGTCGCCGCATTATATCAACCGCTCGTGCGCAATCGCGATAAAGTCGATAACATGGCGCCTGCACCGGAGGAGAAAAATATGTACGTCGCAGACAGCAAACGCCTGACCCGCGCCGGCGCGCGCAAAATGATGGACAGCGCAACCAAAGCGGCCGAACAGACCGGCGTCGCCATCGCCGTCGCCATCGCCGACAGCGGCGGCCATCTCATCATGCTCGAACGCATGGACGGCGGCCGCTTTCACACCGTGCATTCATCGACCACCAAAGCGGTGTGCGCGGCGTCGAACAAACGTCCTACCACCGCCAAAGGTGCAGCCGGCCAGGACCTCGATACTTCGCATGCAATCGGCCTCGCCCTCGCTGCCGGCCCCGAACGCTGGACAGCGATGGAAGGCGGTTACCCGATTATCGTCGACGGTGAATGCATTGGCGGCATCGGCGTCAGCGGCGGCGACTGGTCGTTCGACGACCGGGTGGCACGTGAAGCAGTCGAAGCAATCGGCGCCAAATGGAAAATCGACGCTAAATAAGCAGGCCTGCAGTACATCAGGAGAAGCTAGTTATGGCTTTTGAACCCGTCAGAGTCGGATGTCTGGGCATGGGCTGGTGGTCAGACGTATTGGCCGACGCCATCGTCAAATCCGGTAAGCTGAAAATCGTGTCCTGCTTTACGCGCTCGGAAGAGAAAAAACAGACCTTCGCTAAAAAGTACCAATGCGCAACAGCCGCCAGCTACGACGCGATGCTCGCCGATGCCAATGTCGAAGCAATCATCAACACGACACCGAATAACGTGCATCTCGAAACCACGCGCGCCGCCGCTGCCACGAAGAAGCACGTCTTTCTCGACAAACCAATCGCCAACACCATCGCCGATGGCAATGCGATTACCGATGCATGCGGCAAAGCCGGTGTGGTCCTCGCGCTCGGTTATCAACGTCGGCGCGAAAGTCACTTCCGCTGGATCAAGGAAAAAATCAACGCCGGCGTCTTCGGAAAACTCGTCAACGCCGAAGCCAACATCAGCCGCGACCGTCTCGGCAAAATCGATTTGAACTCCTGGCGCTATACCGCCGAAGGCATGCCCGGCGGCGTCATGCTGCAAATCGGCATCCACTATGCCGACGTGCTCGAATACCTGATGGGCCCGGTCAAGGCTGTCAACGGCCGCTTTGCCCAACTCGTGCTGCCCGGCGATAACCCCGATGTCGCGAGCCTGATACTCGAACACGAAAACGGCGCGCTCTCCACGCTCAATGCGAGCTATGCCTCGGCCTCCGAGTATTACCTGATGAATATCTATGGCAAGGAAGCCAGCGCCTATTACGATATGCACAACGGTCTGCGCATGCTCAAACGCGGTACGGACCGCGCAGAGTCGGTCGTCTGTACAAAGAACGACGCCATCGTCGATGAACTGGAAGAATTTGCCGACGCGGTACGCGGGAAGACACAGCCGGAAATGGGCGGCACCGCATCGACGCGATCGCTGGCGGTGCTGCTGGCCGGAATACAATCGGCGCGGGAAGGCCGGCGCGTTGAAATTACAGAGGTTCTTGCAAACAAAAAATAATAAAAGCACCAAAGGAATATGCCCCCTCCCCCGCACAGGGGAAGAGGGGATTTCCGGGAAGCCTTCACGTTTACGTAGCGAGGAGATCGTGATGAAAAACTGGTTCCAGTTTCTGCCGCTTGTTTCGATTTTTTTGTTTACGCTGAGCGTCAACGCGCAGGACGCCCCCTACCCCAAACGCACCAATATCGAAATCACCGTGCTGTTCCCCGCCGGCTCATCCGCCGACGTTACCGCGCGCCTGCTAGCGCAAGGCATGTCGAAACAACTCGGCGCCAACGTCATTGTCGTCAACCGGCCCGGCGCCGGCGGCGCGATCGGCTACAAATACGTCGCCGCACAAAAACCCGATGGCTACTCGCTGGTATGGAATTCCAATTCCATTTCTACAACCTTCCATTCCGGCCAGTCAAACGTCGATTACCGCGCCTTCGACCCGGTCGCGCGCGTGCTCGTCGAATCTCCGGTGCTTGCTGTCAAAGGTGATGCCAAATGGAAAACACTGAATGACTTTATCGCCGATGCAAAATCGCGGCCGGGCAAAATCACGGTCGCCAACTCCGGCACCGGCAGTCATACGCACATCTCTGCCGCGGCACTATTCAAAGCCTCAGGCGTTGATGTCATCGACGTGCCCTATGGCGCCGCACAAGTGGTACCGAGTCTGCTCGGTGGCCATGTCGATGCGATGCTGCAACTGCCGGGCGCGCTGGCCGGCCACGTCAAAGGCGGCAGCATGCGCCTGCTGGCCTCACTGACACCTTCACGCGACCCGGCATTGCCTGATGTTCCCACCGCCATCGAACAAGGCGTGAATGTTTCGCTCGAAGCATGGCGCGGCATCGCAGCGCCCAAAGGCACGCCGCGCGCCGTCATCGCCATGCTGGAGAATGCGATACGAAAAACCGTCGAAGATGCGGATTTCGTGCGCGGCTGTGAGAACCTCAACGTGCGCCCTGCATTTGCACCGGCTGCGGAGTTCGGCGATCTCATCGCCAAAGAAGACGTCGACCTCGCGAAGCTGATACAACTCATCGGACTAAAACAATAGCGACGGCTTTCCTAATTCACTCTCCAATCGTGAATTGAATTGCATTAATTATTCATATAGCATGCCGCCTGGAAGACTGCCGTTACGCGCGTATCACGCACATTCGCCAGTCTCGTCTTCTGCGGCGCAACCCGGTGCGCCTTTCTCGAAAGGTAGCGGATATGGATAGTCTCCAACGCACGTGGTCTTGGCTGCCCTCCCTATTTAATAAGGTTTTCCTGCGCGGCAGCGCTTTTGCCGGGTTGACGATGGTGATCACCACCAGCATCGCGGCAGATGCTCCTTTTCCGTCGAAGCCGTTGCGCATCGTCGTAACGTTTCCGGCTGGCGGCACTTACGATTTAGTAGCACGCACAATCGCACAGCGTATGCAGCTGGGACAAAACGTAATCGTTGAAAACCGGCCCGGCGGCGGCTCGGTAATCGGCACCGAGGTGGTCGCGCGCGCACCGGCAGACGGCCACACGCTGCTGTCGATAGGCCCCAGCTTTACGTTCATGAACGTAACGCGCAGCGGTTTGCCGTTCGACACTGAAAAGGATTTCAGGACGGTAGGCCTCGCCATGGAAACGCCGATGGTCGTCGCGGTCAATATGTCGCTGCCGGTGAAGACTATGCAGCAATATCTCGCACTCGCCCGCGCGCGCCCGGGCGAAATCAGTTATGGCACGGCCGGCCCCAGCGGCCTGCACACAGTATTGGGCGAGTCACTCAAGATTGCCAACAAGGTAAATATCACGCTGGTGCCGTTTCAGGGCGAAGCGCCAGCGGTAATTGCGGCCACCGGCGGCCACGTCACCGGTGTGCTGGTTAATATATTATCGACCGCGCCATTCATTAAAGCCGGCAAATTGCGCGGGCTGGCGGTGACCTCGAAAACGCGCGAAGAGCTTCTTCCCGACGTGCCGACAGCCCGCGAAGCCGGCACACCCGAGATCGAAGCGAGCAACTGGAACGGGTTCGTCGTGCCGGCAGCGACGCCGGACGCCGCGGTCGCGCGACTCAATGCGGAGCTCAACAAAGTGCTGAACATGCCCGAAGTGCGCGACAACCTGCGCACCCAGGGATTAAAAGTGACGCCGGGCTCAAGCGAACAGTTTGCCGCATTGATCCGTTCGGAAAACGCGCGCTACACGAAGGTCGCAAAAGCGGCCAACCTGAAGGCCGATTGAGCAAGCGGGAGTCGTTGTCGCCAATACGAATCGCGCCCGGCGCCGTCACCGGGCGCGGCAAGCGCGTCCCTTATTCAGTCCACGCCCCACGCACCGGTTGCCCGACCAGCAACGACGAATCAACGCCCTTGCGCGGCACGAATTTCTGCGGACGACCGCCCCACACCTCTGCGGTATAGAGGTTACCTTGCTGATCGACGCCGAACTGGTGAGTGCCCCACAATCCGCCCTTCTCCGGCATCATCGTGCCCCAGGAATACAGCAGCTTGCCGTTCAGATCATACTTGTAGAACTTGAAGTTGCCGTGACCATCTGACGTCCACAGATGCTGGTCTGCGGTGATGGCGATGTGATAGGTTGCGGTCGGCCCGTCGCCAAGATACCACTGCGAGAGAAACTTGCCGTTCTCGTCAAACACCTGGATGCGCCGGTTGCCGCGATCGTTGACGTAGATGCGGCGCTGGTTGTCGATGGCAATGCCGTGCACGGTGTTGAAATAGTTCGGCCGCGTCTCCTTGCCGTTTTCGCCGCGCTCGCCCCAGGCCATCAGAAATTTACCGTCCTTGTCGAACTTGATAACGCGCGTTTCTTCGTAACCGTCGGTGACAAAGAAGGTGCCATCCGGCAGCCATGCGATATCGGTCTGACGGCCGAAGGTCAGGTTTGACGGACCGGTTTTTTTCGTAAACGACGGGCGGCCGGTATTGCCGGTCGCCACCGCGTTTCTCTCCGTTGTTGTGTTCAAAGTGCCGATGGTCTGCAACAGCTTCTTGCCGTCGTTGCTGAAGATGCGGATGACCTGATGCCCGTCATCAATCGCCCACACGCGTTTTTCCGGATCATAGGGATTGATCAGTATCTTGTGCACGCGCCCCTGCGACAACACGTTGGCATTGTCCGGCTTGAACAGTGCATCCCACTGCGACCATGATTCTTTCAGATTGCCCTTGCTGTCCCATACCGTGATGATGTTCTTCCACCTGTAATCCTTGCCTTCGACGCCCTTGTAGGAATCGGAGGCCTCGCCGGGGCTCGAGTAGGGACCGACAGACGCATTGCGCACGTACGCGCCGCGGCTCGGTACCTGCAGGCGTACCGGCATACCGAATTCGTTCTCGAGTTCGACGATGGCAGGCTTGAGATTGGTGACATCCGGCAGCAGACCCCGCATCACCACGAAGATGCGATCAGGGTTCTGCACAAACACGCCCTGCACCGCGCCCCAGGTCCAGCCCTTGTCTTCGGGAAACACTTCAGCAAACGGTTTCGGCCAGTTCGGATCGACCCGGTAGGGACCGTTGATCAACTGGTCGCTCGGGTTTGCGGGATCAACCCAGCGCCCCGCCTGTTGTTCAGCCGCATCAACCCTGTCGGTGTTAAGAAAAATCGCCAGGGTCATCACACCGGCCACAGCACCGACCAACGCTTTGACAATAATTGTTCTACCAACCGTTTTCATTGGCACTCCTCCATTGTTTTATCCGGATGATGCTTTTTATGTATCGGGATATTACAGGAAGGATGCGTTTGCCATGCATTCGGAATAATTCCATCAAAAGCAAAAGGCCGCTTCAGCATGCACTGAAACGGCCTTCTTGTTACTAACGCAGAAACCTTTTCCGCGCGTCTGCAGTAAAACTAGACGCCCTCAAGAATACGGATATCGCGGACGGCGCCGTCGCCCAGCGCGGCAAGCGCTGCCTGATAGCCGGCGCTGTCGTGCGCAGCCGTCGCCGCCTGCACACTTTCAAACTCAATCATCACGGTGCGCTGATTCTCACCGGCTTCGTAGGTTTTCGCCGGCATGCCGCGCACCAGAAAGCGACCGCCTGCAGCCTGTATCGCCGGACCGGCGAGTTTTGCGTAGGCGGCAAGCGCCTCGGGGTTTTTGATCGCGCGGTAACACGCAATCCAGTAGGCTTTTCCCATCATTCTTCTCCTTGATTGATCAGGGTAAGTCCCGTTCGCCCTGAGCCTATCGAAGGGCTCACCACGAACGGGAGGTTATTCAGGGCGTGTTACTTCGCGGCTTTCGAATATTTTCCGCTGAGCTGCGGCGTCTGCACGCCCTCCAGTCCCTTGTTGTGGTGCTCAAGACGTGTGTCGCGCGACCAGGTACGCTTCAAATCATCGCGCACATTGACGTGCAGCACGCCGAGGCCCTCACACTCGAGTTCAACCTTGTCGCCATCCATGAACGCATTGAGACCGCGGTGATTGGTGCCGGTGGCGAGCACATCGCCGGGCTCGATGGTGTGAATTGATGAAACCCACTCGATGCAACGCGGAATCTTGTGCGCCATATCGTCGGTATTGAAGTTCTGTTTGACGACGCCATTGACCTTCAGCGTAATCTGCATTTTCTGCGGATCCTTGATTTCATCGGCCGTGACGATGAAAGGCCCCATCGGCGCAAAGGTCTCGCGCGACTTCATCTGATAGAACACATTGCCGGGCGGCGGCAGGCCGCGCGCCGAACCGTCGATGAAATTCACATAACCGAAAATGTATGGCATTGCATCGGCGGCTTTGATATTGCTGGCGCGCTTGCCGATCACCAGCGCCATTTCCGCTTCGCCTTCGAATATGGTCGCCGGAATGTCCGACAGCACCATGGTGTCGCCGTCGCCGATCACACAGCTCGGCGATTTATGGAAAGCATTGATCGGCGCGGGTTCTGAGCGCGTGCCGTCTTCCATATAGTTCACTGCCATGCAGTCGATGTTGTAGGGGCGCGGCAGCGGCGAGCGCAGACGCACCGATTTGAGCGGTACGCCGGCTTCTTTGGCAACGGCGACTTCGATCTTCTTGCGGTAATCGGCAAAGTGCTCGATCAGCCCGTTGATCAGATTGTGCGGGCCGGTATGCGGGATATCTTTCACCACCGCAGAAACGTCGACCACGTTGTCACCCTTGACGATACCCAGTTTGAAATCATCGAAAAAACAAATCTTCACTGCGCTCTCCCTGTTTGATCAATCCGAAACAACTCTTTTGACTATACAACCCGCTTGAATCCCGGCGGCATGGTTTCCATGAACGATTTGCGCGCGGTAATACTTGCGTGCCATTTCGCGAGCGCCGGCTGCGCGCCGCGCCAGTCATGCGGATAGCGGATATCGACATACTGCAAGGCCACCCCCATCACCACATCGGCCAGACTGAATTTTTTGCCGACCAGAAATGCGCCACCATCAAAGGCATCGCCGGCGGCCTTGAACGCGCGCGCGATGCGTGCTTCCTCGCGCTGCATTTTCTCCGGCATCTGCTTGTCGGCCGGGCGGCGCGTTTCAAGTATGCGCGTGATCACCGCATCGATAATGCCGTTGCCGAGCGCCTGCCAGCGTTGCGCCTCCCAGTAGCCGACCGCGTCCTGCGGTGGCAGCGGCTTGCCGTCGAGATGGTCAAGGTAATGCACGACCTGCGGCGATTCGTATAAATAATTGCCGGGCGCAAGCTCCAGCACCGGCACCTTGCCAAGCGGATTCATCGCCGGAATTGCAGAATCAGCAGCCCAGGGGTCATCCGGCGAATATGCGCATTTGATGTTCTTCTCAATGATCAGCACGCGCGCCTTGCGCGCGTACGGCGAAAACGGCGATCCGTACAGTTTCATCTTCTCCCCTTGTTTGCAGCGACTACTCGATGGTAGCGCCGGTCAGCTTGATCAGTTTTGCGTACTTGTCGTAATCCGCCCTGATGCGCGCATCAAACTCTTCGGGCGTCGATATCAGCGCATCAATCGCCTGGCTGTGCAGATTCTGCAAAACCTCCGGCTGGCGCAATACGCGATTGATCTCGGTATTGAGCTTGTCGATGATCGCCCGTGGCGTGCCCGCCGGCGCGAAGGCGGCGACCCACGGGCTCATCTCGTAACCGGGCACGCCGGCCTCAGCTATCGTCGGCAGATCGGGCAGCACCGCCGAACGCCTGCTTGACGACACGCCAAGGCCGCGCAAGCGCCCGGATTGTATATGCGACAACACCGTCGCAATGGTCGCCAGCGAAGCCTCGGTTTCACCCGACACCAGCGCCGTCACCTGCGGCGCGCCGCCTTTGTAGGGAATGTGCACCAACTTGACGCCGGCCATCGCCGCAAACAGCGCCATTGAAAGATGCGGCGCACTGCCGTTGCCTGACGACGAAAAATTGATCTGCCCGGGGCGGCTCTTGGCCAGCGCGATAAATTCCCTGACACTTTTTACCGGCAGCGCCGGATGCACCGTCAATGCGCCCGGTTGCGAACCCATCAAACCGATGCCGATAAAATCTTTCAGCGTATCGTAGGGCAGTTTCTTGTACATCGCCGCATTACCCAGATGGCTGGTCGAATGCACCATGATCGTATAGCCGTCCGGCGCCGACTTGGCGACAATGTCAGCGCCGATGCTGCCGGCGGCGCCGCCGCGATTCTCGACAACAAACTGCTGGCCGAGATTCTCCGAAATTTTTTGCATGACGATGCGCCCGATCACATCGTTCGAGCCGCCCGGCGGCCAGGGAATCAGCACGCGCACCGGTTTGGCGGGATAGTTCTGTGCATGCGATGGCAGCGCCGCGAACGGTAGCAGCGCAAACGCAATCGCCAATATCTTCTGTTGGTTTGGCATCGACATCCTTTGCAGTAAGAGGCGCATTATCGGCAAAAGCCGCGCCCGCTACAAACATACTCTCACTCGGCTTTAATTCCGGCAGCTTTGACCAGCTTCGTCCACTTCGCCAGTTCATTATGTATCACGGTGGTGAATTGCTGCGGCGTGCTGCCGATCACCTCCCCGCCTTCGTCCATCAAACGCGCACGCACTGCGGGATTCTGCAGCACCGCGGTCAATTCCTTATGCAAAAAAACGACCATCGGTTTCGACACGCCCGCCGGCAGCAGTACGCCGTACCACTGCATGGCTTCATATCCGGGCAGCCCGCTCTCGGCCACCGTCGGCACGTCAGGCAACGCCGCAGCACGCGTCATGCTGCTCACACCGAGCGCGCGCAAGCGGCCGGACTTTACATGGGGCAACGTCGGAATCAAATTATTGAACGCGGCCTGCACCTGCCCCGCAATCAGATCGTAGGCTGCGGGCGCGCTGCCGCGATACGGCACGTGCACCAGATTGACCCCTGCCATGTATTTAAACTGCTCCATCGCCAAATGCGACATCGCACCGATGCCGGAGGTTGCATAACTCAGTTTGCCGGGCTGCGACTTCGCCAGCTGTATCAGCTCACGCACACTCTTCGCCTGCACCGCCGGATGCACGGCAAGGATGAACGGCACCGTGCTGATCTGCGTCACCGGCACCAGATCGCGCTCAACGTCATACGGCAGCTTTTGCATCGCCGGGTTCACCACCATCGAACTGCTGGTCGCCACCAGCCAGGTGTAGCCGTCGGGCGGCGCCTTCGCCACGATATCAGCGCCGATAACGCCGCCGGCGCCGGCGCGGTTATCCACCAGCACCGGTTGCCCGAGGCGCTCGTTCAGTTTTTCCGACAGCGTGCGCGCCACCGTATCCGAGCCGCCGCCGGGCGCGGAGCCGGTCACCAGTCGCAATGGTTTGTTCGGAAACTCTGCAGCTGAAACAGTTGAACCAGCACAGATCAGCAGCGCCGCAAACGCAGCGCCCTGCCAATCAATAACTCGCAGTGATTTTTGCATCCTTGATAACCTTCGCCCATTTTTCGAATTCCGACTTCATATACGCGCCGAACGCCTCCGGCGTGCCCGGCGCCACTTCGAGCCCCTGCGCAAACAATATCTGTTTGACCTCAGGCGACAACAGCGCGCGGCCGATTTCGGCATTGAGTTTCATGACGATCGCGCGCGGCGTGCCGGCACGCACGACGAAACCGTACCAGTTATCGGCCTCGTAGCCGGGCAAGCCGGTCTCCGCGATGGTCGGCAGATCGGGCAGCGCCAGCGAGCGCTTCGCCGTCGTCACCGCAAGCCCGCGGATGCGCCCTGCTTTCACCTGCGGCACCGCGGTCGGCGCCGAGGCAAACACCAGTTGCACCTGACCGGCGATCAAATCGACCATCACCGGCGCGCCGCCTTTGTACGGAATATGCACCATCTCGATTTTTGCCATCGCCTTGAACAATTCGCCGGCCAGATGCCCTGCGTTACCAGCGCCCGACGAACCGAAGCTCAATTTGCCCGGCTGCGCTTTTGCCAGCGCAATCAGTTCCTGCACCGACTTCGCCGCGACATTGGTATTGACCACCAGCACATTGCTGCCCGACGTGCCGTAGGTGACCGCTGTCAGATCGCGCAGCGGATCATATTGCAGCCCCTGATACAGATTGGTATTGACCGCGAGGCCGCCGATCGAACCGCACAGCACGGTGTAGCCGTCGGGCGCCGACTTCGCGGTAATTTCAGACGCCACACTACCCGCAGCACCGGCACGGTTATCGACGACGATCTGCTGGCCGAATACCTGCGACAGGCGCGGCGAAATCGCACGCGACACCACATCAAGGCCGCCGCCGGCCGAATTGGCGGCGATCATTCTGATCGGCCGGCTCGGATACACATCCGCCGCAACTGCTTGCACACTGAAAAATGCAGTAGCAGCGACAACAGCGAGCATTAGACAACTCTTGCGCATGTCGTTTTCTCCGGGAAAATACAAAGGGAACAACCGCCGTGCATTACGGTTCGAGCACGATACTGTATTTTTTCACGATCTCGTGCCAGCGTTCGATTTCAAGCTTGACGAAAGCGCCAAATTCCTCCGGGCTTTGCACAAACACATCGGCGCCGATTTCGGCGTAGCGATCCTTGACGTCGGGTGAGGCCACCGCTTGGCGAATCGCCTCGTTCAAACGCATGACGATTTCGCGCGGCGTGCCGGCCGGCGCGAACACGCCGTACCATTGCCGCGCGTTGAAGCGCGGATAACCGAGCTCTTTCATCGCCGGCACCTGCGGAAACATCGATGTGCGCTCGAAACCGGCCACCGCCAGCGCACGCAGCCGCCCCGCTTTTACAAACGGCGTCAGTACCGGCAGGTCGGCGAACATCGCCTGCGCCTGGCCGCCAATCACGTCAGTCACCGCCGGCCCGGCGCCTTTATACGGCACATGCGTGATCTTGATGCCGACCTGATCGCGGAACAGTTCAAGCGCCAGATGCGTATTGCTGCCCGCACCGGTTGAGGCAAACACAATCTCGCCCGGATGCGACTTCGCAATCGAAATCAGTTCCTTCACGCTGCGCGCCGGCATGCTCGGCGTCACCACCAGCAGCACAGGCGCCGCCACCACCGGCGTCACCGGCGCGAAATCGCGGATCGGGTCGTAGGGCATCTTGGCGTAAACCGCCGGGTTGATCGCCATCGTGCTCGACGTCGGCATCAACAGCGTATAGCCATCGGGTTTGGATTTCGCAACGAGCTCAGCGCCTATCATGCCGTTGGCGCCGGCGCGGTTATCGACCACCACCGGTTGATTGAAAATCTCCGTGAGCTTTTTCGCCAGATGCCGCGCCGCGATATCGGTCGGCCCGCCCGGCGCAAACGGCACCACCACGCGGATCGGCATTTTCGGCGTCCATTGCGCATCGGCAGCATGCGCAGCCGCAACGCTCAAGGCAAGCGCAATCATCAGCAAGCATTGGTTTTGACGTACGGTCATGTGTCACCTCCTCCGCCGGCATTATACGGCGGGCGGACGGACAGCGTGCCTGGTCACCCGGTTCGTTCAGGCCTCGCATACGTGTAGCGCCGCACCCGCAGCGCGATTTGGCATAATGCAGATGACGCTAGGCATGGCGCGTCGCAAACAAAAAAATAATCCGGAGGAGCAATCGAATGACATTACTGACACGCCGCCAGTTGCTGGCCGCCGCCACCGCATTGCCGCTGATTGCCACCGCGCCTGCGCGCGCCGCCGCGCCGCAGTTCGGCAAGCAGGCGCCGGGCTTCTACCGCTACAAGCTCGGCAGTTTTGAAATCACGGTCGTCACCGATGGCAAGAGCCGGGTGCCGATCACCGATGCCTTCGTCACCAACGCGAGCAAGAGCGAAGTGAAGGCCGCGCTTGCCGCGCAGTTTATGGACACCGAAATATTCTACGGCCCCTACAACCCGATTTTCGTCAATACCGGCACACACCTCGCCGTCATCGACACCGGCAACGGCGAGGCCGCGTATCAGAGCACCAAGGGGCTCAACGGCCAGCTTCTGACCAACCTGCCGGCTGCCGGCATCGACGTCACCGCCGTCGACACCGTGATCATTTCTCATTTTCATGGCGACCACATCAATGGCCTGCTCAGGGCTGACAACTCGCTGGCGTTTCCGAACGCGACGATATTCGTGCCTGCCCCCGAGCACCGCTACTGGATGAGCGATGACGAAATGAAGCGCGCGCCGTCGCCGCGCATCGAGCTGCTGTTCAAGAATGTGCGCCGCGTGATGAGCGGCGAGGTGGCAAAGCGCCTGCACATCTACGAAGTAAACGCCGAGATCATCCCCGGCATCAGTGCTTACGCCACGCCCGGCCAGTCGCCAGGGCACACCTCGCAGATTATTGCCTCGGGCAACAGCAAGGTGTTCGTACACGGCGACGTCACGCACGCGCCGTATCTGTTTGTACGCAATCCCGGCTGGCATCCGTTCTACGATCACGATCCGGTGAAGTCGGAAGAAACGCGCCGTGCGGTGCTGGAAATGCTCGCCACTACACGAATGCCGGTGCAGGGCTATCACTTTCCCTTTCCGGGGCTCGCCCACATAGAAAAGACCGCAACCGGTTACCGCGAAGTGCCGGTGCAGTGGGATCCGCTGATCTGACGGCGTGCGCGCCGTTCACCGTTAAAATGAAAAGTCACAATAACCCCGCACCAGTGCGGGGCATAGCCGCGCCGTCCATAAAGTAGGGCTGAATTCAGCTATTAGGGTTTGCGCCGCCAGTCACGCTAGAATCCAATGCAGGAAGCCAACCTTGATCGCCACAAACTCATCTCAAAAAACCTGAAGCTCTGAACATGCGCACCCTTAAGCATCTGTTCGATACCAACCGCGACTGGGCCGAGAGCATCCGGCAGCAGGATCCGCAATTTTTTCAAAAACTGTCGCAACAACAGTCGCCCGAGTATTTGTGGATCGGCTGCTCGGACAGCCGCGTGCCGGCGAACCAGATTGTCGGCCTGCTGCCGGGCGAATTGTTCGTGCATCGTAATCTGGCGAACATGGTGGTGCATACCGATCTGAACTGTTTGTCGGTGATGCAATTCGCTGTTGATATTCTGAAAGTACGTCACATCATCGTCTGCGGCCACTACGGCTGCAGCGGCGTGCAGGCGGCGCTGCGGCGCGAGCGCATTGGTCTTTCTGACAACTGGCTGCGCCACGTGCAGGACGTGCATGAAAAACATGGCGCACATCTGGTGGGCGCAAAAGGCGAGATTGCGGCAGCAGCGCGTCTGTGCGAATTGAATGTCATCGAACAGGTTTCCAATGTCTGCCAGACCACCATCGCACGCGATGCTTGGGAGCGCGGCCAGCCGCTTGCGGTGCACGGCTGGATTTACGGAATTGAGAATGGCCTATTGCGCGACCTGAACACCACGGTCACCGCCACACAAGAGGCGGACACCGCCTATCGGGCGGCGATCGCAGCATTACGTTGAACGGCTGCGGTAGACGGCCGCGTTGGCAATTCGCAAGAGGAGGAAGCATGATCAGCTTGATGCGTCACGCCGCTAAAGCCTGCGCGCTCGTTGCGCCGGCGTGTGCAATCGTTACGCCGGCAATTTCTTTCGCTGCATATCCTGATAAAGCGATACGACTTGTTGCCCCGTTCGTGCCTGGCGGACCGAGCGACATCGTGGCACGCCTGGTGTCGCAAAAGCTCAGTCAAAATCTCGGCCAGAACGTGGTGGTCGACAACCGCGGCGGCGCCAGCGGCGCGATCGGATGCGAGATCGTCGCCCGCTCGGCGCCCGACGGATACACGCTGATGATCGGTTCCTCCGGCACCCTCGCGGTGGCGCCCGCGCTGTTC
>JANXSE010000335.1 GCA_025356695.1 Betaproteobacteria bacterium | reverse complement strand
CATGATGCGAAAACCGTTGTCGAGCGTAATCAGGAAGGCAATCGTGCCCTCGGCGACCACCCGTTTGTCCGCGGTGCCGCGGGCGCGGATTTCAGCGCGTTCTTTCGCCTGCGCCGGCGTCAGCGCCGGCGTGGTTGCCTTAAAAGCCTGATCAAAGGCTTCGACCACCTCATGCGGCGGCTCGCCGTGGCGGCCGAGTATGGGCTCGACCTTGAAACCCTTGAACTGCAGCACTTCGCCGCCGCGACCTGTCACCGTGCGCACCTGTTTCATGTCGATCGGCTGTGTGGCAAGCTTTTCGGTCGTCACTGGCGCGCCGACCACCACCGCACCGGTGCGCGCGCCAACCGATGCCGCATCCGACATGTGATCGACGTGGCCGTGGCCGAGCAGAATCACATCGGCGCGTTTGACATCGGCCGCCTTGAAGCCGAGCGACGGATAGAGTTCGCCGCGATCGAAATAAGTATCGAGCAATATGATCTGACCGTTGTAGACGAGTTCGAAGTTGGCGTACCCGGTCCAGCGCACCGCCAGCGTCTGCGCATCGCGCGGGAATATACCGCCGGTGGAAACAAGATTGCCCGACGTGCAACCCGGGTCACCGCCGTCGGCGGCGCCGCGCGCATCGCCGCCAACACCGCCGCGCGGATCGTTAAATGCGTTGCTGCCGCCCAGCGCACAACCGAACAACACCGCACCCGAAATCGCGATCACCAGCCAGCGTAGTTGCATCTTCATCGCACATTCTCCCCGGTATTTTTATTTGCAGCGCCCAAGTAGTCAGTTGAACTTCGGCGTCTTGTTCAGATACTGCTTGCGCATTTCCGGTCGCGCACGCTCCATCATTTCACGGTTCATGTCGAGCGGCGGCTTGGCGTCCGGCGGCAGCAGCGAAAAATAATCAACACCTTTGGTGTCTTCTGCAAACTGCGCCTTCACGCGGTCCAGCAGTTCCGGCGACGTCAGCAGATCGAGTATGCTGGCCGCCAGAATCTTGGCGCCGGCAACTTCGCCCTTGTGCGCGATCGAGCCGGTTTTGCCGACCGCCGCCTGCCAGTTATGCGGCGTCACCAGCGGAATGCCCGCGGCAAAATCCAGCGTGCCGGTCGGCACGTTCCACGTCACATCGCCGCTGTCGTTGGAGGCGAAGGTCTGCACCGCGGCGCCGAACTTGACCGGCTGCGTATTGAGCCCGACCGGTTTCAGCCCGAGCGAAGTTTGAAAATCCCTGGCGAATTTCATTTCTTCGTCGGTCCACTTCGGCATACCGACCGCATCGATATTTTTCTGAATCGCTTCGGCCATCACCTTATTGGCGAGCTGCGGCCACGCCGAAGCGACAAACTCCATGTCCATGGTCGTACCGGTCATCAGCGCTGCACCCTTGCCGATGTTGACCAGCTTGTCGAAGTTTTCTTTTGCCGCCGGGCCCGAGGCATCGCGGATGTACCACCAGATCTGCGCCAGATCCGGAATCACGTTCGGTTGAATGCCGCCGTTCGTGATCACGCGGTGGCCCCGATAGGTCGGCTTCAGATGCTCACGCAGTTTGTCGAAACCGATGCTCATCAGTTCGACGGCGTCGAGCGCATCCCTGCCGTCCCACGGCGCCACCGCGCCGTGCGCAGTCTTACCGTGAAAGGTGAATTTCGCGCTGATCGCAGCGTAATTGCGGTAGCCGAACATGGTGCGCATGTTGTCGCCGATGTGGATGAGAATAGCCGCATCGGCATCCTTGAAATAACCGGCGCGCACCAGAAACGGCCGGCTGATCAACTGCTCTTCGGCGGGGCCGAATGAAAGGGCAACCGTGCCCGGCAGCTTGTAACGCTCCATCGTCTGCTTCAACGCATAGGCTGCCGCAACCGCGACCGCACCGTGCGTGTTGTGGCCTTCCATGTGGCCGGGCGCGCCCTGCACCAGCGGCTTGCGCGGAAAACTCTTCGGGTCTTGCGAGCCTTCGGGCAGCGCGTCGATTTCGGTAACGATGACAATCTTCGGTTTGCCGCTGCCCCACTGCGCCCACACATTGGTCGGCATGCCGGCGCCGCCGACCTCGACCTTGAAGCCGATGCCTTCGAGCGTCTGCTTGAGGAATTTCGCGCTCTCGTGCTCCTGCATGCCGAGTTCGCCGAAATAAAACAGCGAGTCGCCGACGATGGCGGTCGCTTCTGCATTGCGGTCGATGACATCGAAGGCGTGTTTCTTTTGTTCGTCGCTGGCGGCGTATATTGCGCCGCTAAATGTAAGAATCCATAAAAAATACAACAAACCTGTGACAACCAAGCGCAACTTAAATAACAAACTTCGCATCTGTGCACTCCATTTGCGGTTCATATTGGCAAAGCATTTCCTGAAACCAAACGTAGATTCGGGACAATTGTCGATTCCACACCGAATTTCACTTCGCTTCGACAATAACGTCCAAAATGTGAATATTAAGGACAATCATATTAGGGTTAGCGATTTACCACAGATCAGAATGCCGCCATTGTTCGACAACCTTGGCAAGTGTATCATCCGAGAATTGAGGTAACTCTATGATCGCTTGCAAAAAATGAAAACCCAGCGCGGCTATTCTCTGGTTGAACTTGCGATTGTCGTTCTCATTGTTTCCATCATGTTGTCGATGGGTTTGGCCGCATTCAATACACAAATTACAAATGCCGCTTTGTCCACGACGGCTAAACGACAAACAGCATTGAAAGACGCGCTTGCCGGATATTTGGTACGAAACAACCGATTGCCTTGCCCAGATACTGACAACGATGGTCAAGAGAATCGCACGACACCAAACGATGTAACAACCGCCTGCTCAAGCAAGTTCGGCACTATTCCCTACGTCACTTTGGCCTTATCGCGTTCTGAAGCGCTTGACCCGTGGGAAAATTTATTTAGTTACGCCGTCTCAAATACCATGCCGCGAAATAATTGGACCATTACCGCTAACTTCTTGCCTGGAAATGGCGGGGATTTTACCGTTAACGATCGCCAGACAACAAACCCGTTTGCCACCACCCTAATTGCGAACAATGTTGTCGCGGTAATTATCTCCCACGGCATAAACGGTGATGGCGCCTACACCACCAAGGGCACCCGCAATATTCTTCCAGTTGCGGGAACAAACGATGACGAATTAACCAATACCACCGTCAGCGCAACGTACATTAAACGGCCTTTCTCAAATGTTGCGCTTGGAACATTTGGAACTTTTGATGATATCGTTTTAGCTATTAGCGCAGAAGATTTACTTGCCCAAGCGAAACGTGAAGGATCAATGTTGAGTCCCGAGGCGCAAACACAAAAATCGCTAAGCGATGCGCGGAGTGCGATTATTGGGTACGCAATTGCCAATTGCACGATTCCAGCAACGATACCTAGCGCTCAAAATGACGGTTGGGGCACTGCACTGACGTATTCGCCCCCGGACAGTTCGATCAAAATTCCATCATTGCCCGGCAGCTCTGCATATCAACTTAAATCATTGGGACCTGACAAGGCTACTGGTACAGCCGCCACCAACGCAGACGATATAGTGCGCGATTTGGATTTGACAACACTGAGAGGCATTCTGGGGCAAGCGGGAGTCAATATGGCGGCAGCACCGTGCATCTAAAAAAAATGATACGACAAAACGAGTCGGGATGGACCCTCGTTGAAATTGCGATCGTCATCGGGATTATTGGCGCCCTCTTGGCCATCACCATCAAAGGTACCGGCCTGCTTGACTCAGCCAGAATTGACAATCTAATGGCAATCTCGAAAGACCTCAGCGAAGGTAGCAGAGCTTTTAAAGAGAAATACAAATATTGGCCTGGCGACCTCCCCTTCGCCGCAAATGACATACAAAACATTCCCGCCGCCTGCAATTTAGACCCAACAGGCGCGCCGGCAACGACGGGCACTGGGCGCATAGACACTGACACTGAGGTCGCGTGCGCAATAGATGATCTCGTCGCAACAGGCCTTATCAAAGCAGAACCGGATACCGCAAATGCGGGTAGATTTATTTTGCGCTCCAACTACGGCCCAATCACGATACGAAGTGCAACGTATTCGAGCGTGACAAATTATCCAGCAACCACCCTCATTGTCCAGTTCGCAAATCTGCCGTGCGATATCGCCACCAATCTTGATAGACAAATTGATGATGGTGATATCGCATCAACGAGCAACGGCCGTGCAAAATCATCCGTAGCCAATTGCGTCAAAGACGGCGCAAATGATCCTGTTCCATTTTTTGCAATCGCCATCAACTAGCGATCAAAAAACCGCTATTGGCCATCGATTTTATTGCGTCAATAGTAGCAGCTAAGATCCCGTTTCATCCTTATATGAAATGTTATCGTCAAGCCATATTTGGTTTGTTTGTCTATTCATTTGCCTCCATATCCTTAGGCCAGTCTTACCCTGCGCGCCCCGTTCGTCTTGTCGTCTCCTTCGCCGCCGGCGGCGGCGTTGATCTGGTCGCGCGTCTCGTCGGACAAAAACTGTCCGAGGCGTGGAACCAGCAGGTCGTCATCGACAACCGGCCCGGCGCCGGCGGCAATGTCAGTGCCGAGCTCGTCGCCAAATCGCCGGCCGACGGCTGCACCCTCTATCTGTCGAGCGCTTCGACCGGCAGCGGCAGTTCCGGCCATCTGGCGATGGAACTCTTCCGCAGCATGGCCGGCATCGAACTCGTGCATGTGCCCTAC
>JANXSE010000306.1 GCA_025356695.1 Betaproteobacteria bacterium | reverse complement strand
GCAGGGCATGAGATTGGGCGTGTTGTTGCCCCACCGGGGTGTTGTGATTCAATCGGCGCGGCGTCCGCCGGTCGAGCAGTGCTGGACGATGGCGCGCATAGCCGACGAAGCCGGCATGGATGTCTGGGTCGGCGACAGCATCGTCGCCAAGCCGCGGCTCGAACCGCTGACGACACTGGCTTATCTCGCCGCCATCACCAAACGCGCGCGTCTCGGCACCGCAATTCTGTTGCCGGCGTTGCGCCAGCCCACGGTGCTCGCCGGTGCGCTTGCCAACATCGACCAGATTTCGCAGGGGCGGCTGGTGCTCGGGCTCGGCGTCGGCTGGAAGCTGCCGGCGATTGAACGAGAATGGGAGGCCTGCGGCCGCGTGCATAAAAGGCGCGTGAAGGACCTCGAAGAACATGTGATCGTCTGGCGCAAGCTGTGGAGCGGCGAGCCCGTGACTTATCAGGGCAGCGATTTCAAACTGACCGAGCACACCATCGGTCCGCTGCCGTGGAACGAAGCCGGCCCGCCAGTGCTGATGACCGCCGGCAACCGCGGCGAATTCATCCCGGCGCAGATCGACCGTTTCGCGCGGCTCGGCGACGGTATCATCACCACCTATCTGACCGACGACGATTGCCGCAAGCTGCGCGAACTGTGCAATGAAGCGCTGGCGAAAAAAAACCGGTCGCTGCCGGATTTTCCGATGTGCGTGTATACGACGGTGCGTATTGAGAACGATGTGGCGAAGGCCGAAGCCGACACCGCGAAGTTTCTCGCCGAATACTACGGTGGTGGTGTGAATTACCGCGGCCTGATGGGCCTCGGTCCGGTGGACAAAGTGATCGAGACGCTGAAACTGTATGAGGCGGCAGGGGTCACCGATTTGTGCATACGCATCGCGGGTACTGATCAGGTCGCGCAGATGGAGACTTTTGTGCGCGACGTGGCGCCGGCTTTCACAAAAAAATAAAACCACAATCAATCCGCAGCAACCGGAGGAGACCGAACATGCAAAGGAAGATCGCGGTTATCAGCGCAGCCGTTGCCGCAACAATGTGCGGCAGTGCCGGCGCGCAAACCTATCCGACAAAACCGGTGCGGCTGATCGTGGCCTTCGCCACCGGCGGCGCTACCGATACCTTTTCGCGCGTTACCGCGGCGGAAATGACCAAGAGCCTCGGCCAGCAGGTGATTGTCGAGAACCGCCCGGGTGCGGGCACCACGATCGCCGCCGAGCTCGTCGCCAAATCGGCGGCCGACGGTTACACGCTGCTCTTCACCGACATGTCGACACACGCGATCACGCCGTCGTTGTATTCGAAGCTGAACTACAACCCGCAGCGCGATCTTGTTGCCGTGGCGCCGGTGTCGTCGTCGCCGCTGATCATGGTGGCGCATCCGTCGCTGGGTGTTAAGTCGGCGAAAGAACTCATTGCCCTGGCGAAGCGGAGTCCGGGCACCATTACCTGCGGCAATTCGGGTGTCGGCACCGTTACGCACATGGCGGCGGAGAAATTCCGCATGCGCGCCGGCATCAACCTCGAAATGGTCAATTACAAGGGCGGCGCGACGTCCACCATATCGCTGCTGACCGGCGAACTGTCGCTCATCGTGAACACCATACCGGCGGCCATCGAATATGTGCGTTCCAAACGGCTGGTCGCTATCGGCATCACCGCCGACAAACGTGCCGCCGCTTTCCCTGACATTCCGGCGCTCGGCGAAACGGTCAAAGGCGTGGACGCGGCGGTGATCGCCGCTGTATTTGCGCCGGCCAACACGCCGCGCGCAATCATCGAAAAGCTCAATGCCGAATTTGCCAAGGCTGTCGAGGCGCCGAAATCGCGCGATATTTTTGCGGCCAATGCTGCCGAGGCGATGAAGCTCTCGCCCGAAGCGATGCAGCAGATGCTCGAGCAGGACATGAAGACGTGGGCCGACGTGGTCAAGGCGACCGGTGTCAAACAGTGATGCGTTGAGCGAAGCAGCGATCGAACGCTGGGTTGCCGCCGGCGCGGCGGAACTCATGCCGCAGGCCGCGGCCCTGCGCGACACCGGTCACGGCGCCATCGTTTCGTATTCACGCAAGGTTTTTATCCCGCTGACGCGGCTGTGCCGCGATAGCTGTCATTACTGCACGTTTGCCACCGCGCCGCAGCCCGGACGCAACGCCTTTCTGACGGCGGACGAGGTACTTGCCATCGCGCGGGCCGGCCGCGACGCCGGTTGTCACGAAGCGCTGTTCACGCTTGGCGACAAACCCGAGCTGCGCTACAAGGTCGTGCGCGATGAACTCGCTGCCTTGGGATGCACGAGCACGATCGATTATCTGGTGGCGATGTGCGAGCGGGTGCGCCGCGAAACCGGTTTGCTGCCGCACGTCAATCCGGGTGTCATGACGCGCGACGATATGGCGCGTTTGCGTGAGGTTTCTGCGTCGCAGGGCATGATGCTCGAAAGTGCGGCCGAACGTCTGTGCGAACGCGGCGGCCCGCATTTTGGCTCACCCGACAAGCAGCCGGCGTTGCGTCTGGAAACGCTGCGGCTGGCCGGCGAATTAAAAGTGCCGTTTACGACCGGTCTCCTGATCGGCATCGGCGAAACGCGCCGCGAGCGCATTGATGCGCTGCGGGCGATCGGCGATTTGCACGCACGTTACGGCCATATCCAGGAAGTCATCATTCAGAACTTCCGTGCCAAACCGGACACGCGCATGGCGGATACCGCCGACGCGCCGCGCGAAGAATTGTTGTGGACGATCGCCATTGCGCGCTTGCTGCTCGGGCCGCAGATGAACATCCAGGCGCCGCCGAATTTGAGCGGCGACGATTGCGGCGAACTCATCGACGCTGGCATCAACGACTGGGGTGGCATCTCGCCGGTCACGCCCGATCACGTCAATCCTGAAGCGCCGTGGCCGGCGATTGAGCGCTTGCACGCGATTACCGCAGCGCGCGGCAAGATTTTGCAGGCGCGCCTGCCGAGTTATCCTGCCTACTGCCGTGCCGTGCAGCAATGGCATGTGCCGGAGATCGCCACCGACATTCTTCGCAATATTGACGCCGAAGGTTATGCGCGTGACGACGTGTGGTCGCCGGGGCTGAACGTCACGCCGGCGGCGCTGCCGCGCGGCGGCGGCATTGCAACAGAGCTGCGCGATATCGTTTCGCGCGCGCGCGATGGCGCGACACTCAGCGAGATGCAGATCGAACGTCTGTTCGCCGGCCGCGGCGACGAGTTTCATTTCGTCTGCGCCGAGGCCGATACACTACGGCGCGAAACGGCAGGCGACACTGTGCGCTATGTTGTCAACCGCAACATCAACTACACCAATATCTGCAGCTATCGCTGCACCTTCTGTGCGTTTTCCAAGGGCACGCATGCCGCGGCGTTGCGCGGCGTGCCCTACGATCTGCCGCTTTCTGAAATCGAACGGCGTGTCAGCGAGGCGTGGGCGCGCGGCGCCGGTGAAGTCTGCATGCAGGGCGGCATTCATCCGGATTACACGGGCGACACCTATCTCGAGATCGTGCGTGCGGTGAAACGCGCCGCGCCGCAGATGCATGTGCACGCCTTCACGCCGCTGGAAGTTGCGCACGGTGCACAAACTCTGGGCATGCCGGTGCGCGACTATCTGCGGGAACTGATCGCCGCCGGACTGGGCACGCTGCCGGGCACGGCTGCGGAAATCCTCGACGATGAAATTCGCGCGGTGATCTGCCCCGGCAAGGTGACGACGGATGAATGGCTCTGCATCATGAAGGCCGCGCACGAACTCGGCCTGCGCTCGACGGCCACTATCATGTTCGGCCACGTTGAGGCGCCGCGGCATTGGGCGCGGCATCTGCTGCGCATCCGCGCGCTGCAGGAGAAAACGCAGGGCTTCACCGAATTCGTGCCGCTGCCTTTTGTGCATATGGAAGCGCCGGTCTATCTGCGCGGCCGTGCGCGCCGCGGGCCGACTTTTCGCGAGGCGCTGCTGATGCACGCAGTGGCGCGGCTGGTGTTGAACCCCGTGCTGTCGAATATCCAGGTGTCGTGGGTGAAGATGGGCGAGGCGGGTGTCGCCGCCGCGTTGGCGGCCGGCGCCAATGATCTGGGCGGCACCCTGATGAACGAAAGCATTTCGCGCGCGGCCGGCACGCAGCACGGACAGGAAATGGCGCCTGCAGCAATGGACGAGTTGATCCGCAGCGTCGGCCGCCTGCCGCAGCAGCGCACGACTTTATACGGGACGCCAGTGGCGGAACGCGTGCAGCGTTCTTATGCCGCCGCGCCGCTGGAGGCACTGCCGACAATGGCCGTGCCGCTGCGCCGGCGCATGATCGCGGCGGCGTAAGGGAAGAACGGATAACCATGAGCACAGAAAAACTTTCTATCGGCGTCATCGGCGGCAGCGGCCAGGAGGGCGGCGGACTCGCGTTGCGCTGGGCGGCCGCGGGGCACGACGTCATCGTCGGTTCGCGCACGGCGGAGAAGGCGCAGGAAGCCGTGCAGAAATTAAACGCATTGCTGGCCGGACGCGGACAATTGCGCGGCGGTTCCAATGCCGAGGCGGCGGCGCAGGCGATTGTCGTGCTGGCGGTACCGTTTGCTGTGCAGCTGGCGATGGCCGAGGCGATACGCGAACAACTCGCCGGAAAAATTCTCGTTGATGTCACCGTGCCGCTGGTGCCGCCCAAGGTGAGCCGCGCGCAATTGCCGCTCGGGGGCTCGGCCGTGGTGGCGCTACAGAGCCGGCTCGGTGAAACGGTCAAAGTCGTCTCGGCTTTTCAAAACGTGTCGGCGGCGCATCTCAAGGATCTGGCGCACGCCGTTGATTGCGACGTGCTGGTCTGCGGCGATGACGTGGCGGCGCGGGAAACGGTGATCGGTCTGGCGCGCGATGCCGGCATGCACGGCTGGCACGCCGGCGTGCTGGCCAATTCGGCGGCGGCCGAGGCGCTGACCTCGGTGTTGATTGCGATCAACCAGCGCTACAAGGTGCCGGGTGCGGGCATCCGCATCACTGGCGTGCCGCGCGACTGAGTTATTGATAGAGCGATGCGCGAACTGAGGCTGCTGGCGCTCGAAGGCCTGCCGGAAATCGCCGCTGGCGACGATCTCGTCGCACTGCTGCTGGCGGCCGTTGCACGCGGCGGTTTACAGCTTGCCGACAACGACATCCTCGTCGTCGCGCAGAAAATCGTTTCCAAGGCCGAGGCGCGCAGCGTGCGCCTTGCGGATGTCGAACCCTCGGCGCGTGCGCTTGAACTGGCGGCAACCACCCACAAGGATGCGCGTCTCGTCGAATGCATGCTGCGCGAATCGCGCACGGTGCTGCGTGCCAAACCGAATGTGTTGATCGTCGAACACCGGCTCGGCTGCGTGATGGCGAGCGCCGGCATCGATCAATCGAATGTGCCAGGGGCGACGATGGCAGAAACCGTTTTACTGCTGCCCGAAGATCCGGATGCCTCGGCGCGCCGGCTGCAAAAACAGATCAAAGCGGCGGCCGGTGCGCACATCGGCGTCGTCATCAACGACAGCTTCGGCCGCGCCTGGCGCAATGGTGTGACCGGCGTGGCGATCGGCGTGGCCGGTGTGCCGGCGTTGATCGATTTGCGTGGCCAGCCCGATCGCGAGAGCCGTGCGTTGCAGGTTACGCAGATTGCCGCGGCCGATGAACTGGCGGCCGCGGCGTCGCTGCTGATGGGGCAGGCCGCCGAAGGTTGCCCCGCGGTGCTGGTGCGCGGATTTCCGTACCCGCTGCGCGAGAGTTCGGCGCGTGAACTGTTGCGGCCAACGACCGAGGATTTGTTCCGATGATCGTTGCGCTGGCAGGCGGTGTGGGTGGCGCGCGTCTCGCCGTCGGTCTCGCCGCGGTGCTGCCGCCGTCGCAGTTGTCGGTCGTCGTCAACACGGGCGACGATTTCGAACACCTCGGCCTGCATGTCTCGCCCGATCTCGACACCGTCATGTACACGCTGGCCGGCGTCAACAATTCAAAGACGGGCTGGGGCCGCGCTGACGAGCGCTGGCAATTCATGGCGGCGCTGAAAGCCTTGGGTGGCGCCGATTGGTTCAATCTCGGCGATCGTGATCTCGCCGTGCACGTCTTGCGCACGCAGGCTTTGCGCGCGGGCGCGACCTTATCGGAAGTCACGGCCGATCTGGCGCAGCGCTTCGGCATCCGCCACGCACTGCTGCCGATGAGCGACACGCCGGTGCGTACACGCGTGCGCACTGCGAAAGGCGAGTTGGCGTTTCAGGACTATTTCGTCCGCGAGCGCTGTCGCCCGCGCGTGCAGGGTTTTCGGTTTGCCGGTGGCCGCAAGGCGAAACCGGCGCCGGCATTGCAGCACCTGATGCGCAGCGGCAAAGTCACCGGGCTGGTGATTTGCCCGTCGAACCCCTTCGTCAGCGTGGCGCCGATCCTCGCCGTGCCGGCAATACGCGCGTGGCTGAAGCAGCGCAATTTTCCGGTGGTGGCGGTGTCGCCCATCGTTGGTGGCGCGGCGCTCAAGGGGCCAGCGGCGAAGATGATGCGCGAACTCAAGCTCGATGCGAGTGCAGCGGGCATGGCGCGTCACTACGGCAGGCTGGTCGACGGCTGGGTGATTGACCGCGCCGATGCGAAACTGCAATCTGCAATTGAAACGATGGGGCGCAGGGTACTGGTGACAGACACCATCATGCGCGACCGCAGGAAGAGCGCAACGCTGGCGCGCGAGGTGGTCGGTTTTACGCGGCTGCTGGCAAAGGATTTCAAATGAGGCCCTCCGGCTGGTGGACGCTGCTGCCGGTGAGCGGCATTGCCAGCGGCAAATCGCGCCTTGCGGCCGTGCTTGATGCGAAGGCGCGTGCTGCCCTCAACCGGCATTTGCTGACGCATACGCTCGCAGTCATCGACGCGTGGCAGGGCGATCTGGCGCGATGCGTGGTGGTCAGTCCCTGTGACGAAGCGCTGGCTTGCGCGCGGGCGGCTGGCGCGCAGGGCCTGCGTGAGCCGGCCGGTGGCGATTTGAATGCGGCGCTGACGTTCGGCGCAGCCGCTGTGGTCGCGCGCGGCGGCGTGAAATTGCTGGTGGTGGCCTGTGATCTGCCGCGATTGTCTGCCGCGGCGCTGAGCGGCTTTGCCGAATTTGCCGCGGCGACAGGTTGCGCGGCGATTGCGCCCGATCGCGCGGGCAGCGGCACCAATGCGCTGGCGCTGGATGCGGATGCGCGCAATATCTTTCACTTTGGCGCGGATAGCTTTGTGCGTCATCTCGACGCTTTTGCGCACGCGGGTTGTCGCAGTATCCGTTATGAGCGTGACGAACTCGCTTTTGATCTCGATCTACCGCAGGATTATGCGGAATGGATGGCGCAACGCGATGCTAGAATTCCGCGCGGGATATTACCGCCCGGCGAAAGTCACATGGGGGAGGCGGGACTATGAAAATAATGCCAATAGGATGCTGGCTGGCCGCCGCGTTGGCGGCGGGTGCGGCAGGCGCACAGAATTACCCGAACAAACCGATCCGGCTGATTGCGCCGTCATCCGCCGGCGGGCCGGTTGATGTGATCGCGCGCATTCTGTCGCCGGCATGGTCCGAAGCGCTCGGCCAGCAAATCGTCATTGACAATCGCGCCGGGGCCGCCGGACAGATCGGCGCCGAGATGGTGGCGAAAGCGCTGCCCGACGGTTATACGATCCTGCTCGGCTTCTCGGGGCCGCTGGTGATCGTGCCGCAGATCAATGTGTCGACACCGTACGACACGCTGAAGGATTTTGCACCGGTTTCGCTGGCCGCCGCCGCACCCTATGTGCTGCTGGTGCATCCGAACGTCGCCGCGAAAACGGTGAAGGAGCTCGTCGCGCTGGCGAAGGCGCAGCCGGGCAAATTGAATTTTGCCTCGGGCGGTACCGGCGTCGGTATCCACATGGCCGGCGAACTCTTCAATCTCACCGCCGGCGTGAAGATCACGCACGTGCCGTACAAAGGCGCGGGGCCCGGCATGACGGCGCTACTGGCCGGTGAGGTCGACATGATGTTCAATGGTTTGTCGGCGGCGCTGCCGCAGGTGCGGGCCGGGCGGCTGCGCGCACTCGCTGTTGGCAGCGAAAAAAGGTCGGCACTGATGCCCGATCTGCCGACGATTGCCGAAAACGGCTATCAGTTCAATGCCGCCGGCTGGTACGGGCCGCTGGCGCCAAAGGGCACGCCGCGCGCAATCACTTCCAAATTGCGCGATAGCCTGCTGCAGGCCCTGAAGCTGCCGCAGGTCAAAGACCGCCTAACCGAAATCGCGGTCGAAGTGATTGGCTCGACGCCGGAGGAATTCACGGCGCTGATGCGGCAGGAGCTGGCGACCTGGGGCAAGGTCGTCGAAGCCGCCGGCCTCAAGGGCAAACAAATCAATTAGGGCGCGCCCGGCGCGCAATCATCAACTAACGGGGAATGTAATGAAATTGAAAATCGATGCCAAACGCACCGCCTTGCTGCTGCTCGACGTGCAAAAAGATCTGGTCGACATTACGCCGGGGTTGAAGAAGAACCGTATCATGGAAAACATGGTGGACGTGCTGAAAACGGCGCGCCGCCGCAAGGCCAATGTGATACACATCACCGCCTCGGTGCGCGCGGATTTTCTCGATCTGCCGCGCGACAATCCGCTGTGGGACGGCCTGCGCAAGAAGCGCCAGCTCATCATCGGCACCAGGGGCGCCGCAATCGACCCGCGCGTCAAACCGCTGAAAAACGAACTGGTGCTGAACAAGACCTGCGTCGATCCGTTTCTGACGACCAACCTCGACCAGGCGTTGCAGAACGCCGACGTCAACACCATTATCCTGGTCGGGTTGTGGACCAACTACGTGGTCGAAGCCACGGCGCGCCACGCCAGCGACATGGGCTACCGCGTGTTTCTGGTGCGCGATGCCTGCGCCAGCAACACCATCGAGAACCACGAGTTCACGATCAGGAACATCCTGCCGACGCTGTGCTACGTGGTCGGCGCGAAGGAACTGCAGGCGGCCTTGAAATAGGCGCTGCTGCGGCGCTTGAAGTATCGGGGTGGAAGTATGGCGAAAAAACAATTCGGCGCATTTTTGACCTCGTTCGCCCTGATCGGGCTTGGGGCCGGCGCGGCCTCGGGCCAGGATTATCCGCTCAGGGCGATTCGCGTCGTGACTTCTCCTGCCGGCGGTGGCAATGATTACCCGGCGCGCGTTGTCGCGCGCAGCCTTTCCGGCACGCTCGGTCAGCAAGTCGTCATCGATAATCGACCGACCGCACTGCTGGCCGATCTGGTGTCGAGGGCGGCGCCGGATGGTTATACGTTGTTGGTGACCGGCGGCGCCCATTGGATCGGGCCGCTGCTGGAAAAAGTCACATACGATCCGCTCGGAGATTTCGTCGCGATCACATTGTTGGATAGATCGCCGACCATCCTGGTTGTGCACCCCTCCTTGCCGGTGAAGAATGTCAGACAGTTGATCGCGCTGGCCAAAGCCAAGCCGGGTGAACTTAATTATTCAGTGGGCGGAACCGGCAGCTCCAATTTCATCGCCGCGGTTTTGTTCAACCACCTGGCCGGCGTGAACATCGTGCGCATTCCTTATAAGGGCACCGGGCCCGCCATGACCGCGGTGATGAGCGGCGAAGTGCAGGCGATTTTCGCCACCCCGAGCGGCGCTGCGCCGCACGTGAAGTCGGGGCGGCTGCGGGCACTTGCAACGGGCAGCGCGCGGCCCTCCGCCATCGTGCCGGGCGTGCCAACAATCGCTGATTCCGGCGTGCCCGGCTTTGCTTCGGAATCCCTGCATGCCCTGTTCGCGCCGGCGAAAACGCCGGCGGCAATCATTGCGCGGCTGAACCGCGAGGTCGTGCGCGCGCTGCAGTCGGTGGAGGTCACGGAGCTTTTTCTGCAAGCCGGCATTGAGGCAGCGCCGGGCTCCCCCGATGAATTGACCGCCATGATGAAGGCGGAAATCGCGAATGTCGGCCGCGCGCTGAAAGCGGCCGGCGTCGGCCTGCCGTAACGGCAACTGCCGCCCCGCGCGCAAAGCGCACCGGACGCATGTCAGTAGAACTCCCGCTTACAGCTTGAGATAACGCGCGGCATTGCCCCAGAGGATTTTTTCGCGCTGCGCCTCGTCGAGCGATTTCATGCCGTTGACGAACTTGACCGGTTCTTCATAGGCAATGTCGAAGCAGAAATCGCTGCCCATCATGATACGGTCGATGCCGACGAGTTTGATCAGGTCGTCCATCTGGTCTTCGTTATAGCTGATAGTGTCGTAGGTGAAGCGTTTGAGATACTCGCTCGGCGGCCGCGGGATCGTCTTGCATTCGCTGCGCACATGAAAGCCGCGGTCGAGGCGGCCGCGCAGGATCGGCAGCGCGCCGCCGGCGTGCGGCAGACTGACTTCGAGTTTGGGAAAAGCGTCCAGCACGCCGCCGAAGATGAGGTGCGAGGCGGCGATCGCGGTGTCGAACGGGTTGCCGCAGAGGTTGATCAGGTAGAACTGCTTGAGGCGTTCGTTGTTGATCATCATCGGATGCAGGAAGATCGGCAGCCCGAGTTCGGCGATGCGCTCGTAAACCGGGAAGAAGCTCGGGTCCGACAATTCCTTGTCGCGCACCGCGGTGGCCATGTAAACGCCCTTGACGCCGGGGAGCCTGGCGGCGCGCTCGAGTTCTTCGAGGGCGAGTTGTGCGTTCTGGAACGGCAGGCAGGCGAAGCCGATGAAGCGCTCGGGGTGCGCCCGATGGGCGGCGCTGATCGCATCGTTGAAGGCGATGCACAGTTGAGTCGCCAGTTCATCGTGCGCCCAGTAGACCATCGGCTGCGTCAGTGATAGCGCGTGCATGCCGACACCGCGGCGGTCCATGTCCTTGATGCGCGCATCGAGATCGATAAAGAGGCGCGTAATCGGGCCGGTGCGCAGATGCAGGCCGACCTGGATGAAGGTGATGCCCTTGTCGTCGGTGGTGACGGTGGTGCCGACACGCTTGCCGTGTTCCTGGATCAACTTGATGTAGGACTCGGGAAAGTAGTGGGCGTGGGTGTCGATGGTTTTCGGGGTGGCCATGGCGCGTCCTTGGTTTGGAATGGGTGCGGTTTAGAGCAGTCCGAGGATGAATTTCCAGTCGTCTGCATCGACCGGCGTGATCGACAGCCGGTTGCCGCGCTGCAGAAGCTGCATGCCGGCGAGCTTTTTCTGCTCGCGCAGCTCGGACAGCGGCAACAGGCGCGTTTTTTTCACCAGTTTGACATCGACATTGAACCAACGCGGCTTCTCCGGCGTGGCCTTGGGGTCGTAGTATTTGCTCTTCGGGTCGAACTGGGTGACATCGGGATGCGCGAGTTTGCAGATCTCGACGATGCCGGCAATGCCGGGCACTTCGCAGCTTGAATGATAGAAAAACGCCTGGTCGCCGAGCTGCATCTGGTCGCGCATGAAATTGCGCGCCAGATAATTGCGCACGCCGAACCACGAGGTTTTTTTGCCCGGCGCCTTGGCGAAGTCGTCGATACCGAATTCGGAGGGTTCGGATTTCATCAGCCAGTAACGCATGATTTGCCCCTTGTCCTGCAATGAGTCAGTCGCAAAAAAAATGCGGCGCAAGCCGCATTTTAGTGACAGATAAGGCCCCCCGCAGATGCCGTTGAACCCGCTTCTTGAACCGAAGGTCCAAGTGGTCGCGTTCCGGGCGCATCAGGCGCGTCCGCGTAGGACACGCACAACAGCACCGCTACTGGTTCGCTACCGTTGTTTAATTATCGGTTCAAAGAATTAAAGGCTCTGACGAACACCGCAGGGGATTAACGTTATTGCCGGCACGTTGCTCGCCGGCGCCTGTGCATCCGTCCGCCGGTTTGTAACGTGCCGCCTAGAACAGCTTTTCCTGATCGGCCATGGCCTGATCAAGCGTCGATTCGATTGAGTTCATTCTACGCTTAAACTCGGACACATCAAAATTGCCGACCTTCGCGGTCAGAAATTCATGCGAGATGTTCAGCGCCGCCATGATGGCGATGCGATCAAGGCCGTTGATCTTGCCCTGGTCTTTGATCTCCTGCATCTTGCGATTGAGGAAATCGACCGCGTCCTGCAGCGATTTTTGTTCTTCCGGCGCACAGGCAACGCGAAAATCGCGCCCCATGATACTGATCTGCATGCCGGCGGGTTCCGCGCTCATGCTTCTTCATCCGGAATCTGCGTTAACAGGGCTTCAAGACGCGTTGACGCTACGCCGATTTTCTCCGCGAGCTGCTTGTTGTCGTTCAAGGCGCTGGCAAGTTGCTGGCGCAGGGCGTGGTTGTCCGAGCGCAAGCGCTGGCACAACGCGACCACTTGATTGACTTTATCTTCGAGCGAGCGAAGTTCGGCATCCATAAACCGCACTATAGTTTGAAAAATCCTGTTAAGTCAACATCTAACGAAATCAATTGAATGTGGTTTGATATCAAAACTTTGTTTCCAAGTGAGTCACCACTCCGCGCAATGTCTTTGGATACTCAGTCATATTTCCCAATTTTACGCATCGACCGAAAACCTCAGGCCATACGGCCGGTATCGGGTAAACTCAATGTGTTGCTGCGCCGAGACAGTGCACGGCAACAAGGTTCCAGGTGCCTGTGCCGAACTCTTCGGCGCGGGATAATCGGGAAACAAGTGCGGTCAAGCGGGATTCAACCCCCGCCACCAATTCTTGTGCTGCCCCCGCAACGGTAAGCAAGCGTGGGCGCGCCACACAAGCCACTGGGCTTCAAACCCCGGGAAGGCGGCGCGTCAAATCTTGCAAGCCCGTAGACCGGCCTCGAGCCCCAGGTGAGGAAATGCCGCGGGGATGCGGTGTTCAGGTGCCCGTTGCGGTCCGAATTCAATTCCCCGATGTGTTTTCTCGAGCGATCAATCCGTGCGCGGCGGGCGTGCGTCAATTCGAGGAATTGTCATGTTGTTCAACCAGGAAGTCCGCAGGAGACTGGCGGCCGGAGTATCGGCTGCCGGAATGTGTTTTGTTTTTTCGCGCGCAGTAGCGCAATCACCGTTGCAGGTAACGATGGCCGATGAAGTTGTCGTCACGGCAACACGTTTTGCCGACCGCGATGCGGGCCGTCCGGTCAACGTCACCGTCATCACGGCCGAGGACATTCGCAACAGCGCCGCCAAGACGCTGCCTGATCTCTTGTCCGAGCAGGCCGGCATCGCCATTCACGATTTTTTCGGTAACAACGCAGCGACCACCACGGTCGATCTGCGCGGCTTCGGCGTGACCGGCGGGCAGAACACGCTGATCCTGCTCGACGGCCGGCGCATCGTCGATGTT
>JANXSE010000020.1 GCA_025356695.1 Betaproteobacteria bacterium | reverse complement strand
GGCGGTGACATTTATCCGGCGCTCGAGCGCGGCACCATCGACGCTGCCGAATGGGTCGGCCCTTTCGACGACGAAAAACTCGGATTCAACAAGGTCGCCAAGTGTTACTCCTACCCGGGCTGGTGGGAAGGCGGTCCCGAGCTGTCGTTGTTCATCAACGAAAAGAAATGGGCCGAATTGCCGAAGCATTACCAAGCCGCGGTCGAAGCCGCCGCCGCCGATGCCAACATGCATACGCTGGCCCGCTACGATGCAAAGAGTCCCGAAGCGTTGAAGCGCCTGGTCGCCAGCGGCACGCAGCTGCGGCCGTTTCCGCGGCCGGTCATGGAAGCCTGCGAAAAAGCCGCGTTCGAACTCTACGACGAGCTGTCTGAAAAGAGCGCGCACTGGAAACGCATTTTCCCGGGCTGGAAAAAATTCCGCGACGACCAGCAACTGTGGTTCCGCGTTGCCGAGTACGGCTTCGATTCGTTTGCGTATACCCCGCGCAAGAAGTAGGCGCGGAGAACTTCATCGCCCGCGCAAGAAGTAAGCGCGGAGAACCCCATCGCCCGCGCAAGAAACGGGCGCTGGTGCGGCCATAAAAAACCCCGCTGCGGCGGGGTTTTTTATGGCCTGTCGATCACGTAATCACTTGCTGTTGCGGATCGCCTTTTCAAGATCGGCGGCGGCGTTGTCTTCTTCGGTCCGCGCATTGCTGGCTTTTTCCGCATCGGTCGCGCCCGGTGTATCGACCGGCGGCGCTTCCATCTGGATTTCAATCGACGTCGGCGCTGCGGTCGGGCCCTTGTCGATGAAGCTCGTCACCAGTCCCGGGAAGGCGATGACGATGCTGACGAGGATCAGCTGCAGCACCACCCACGGGATCGCGCCCCAGTAGATGTCGGAACTCTTGACCTCCTTCGGCGCGATACCGCGCAGGTAAAACAGCGCGAAGCCGAACGGCGGATGCATGAAGGACGTCTGCAGGTTGGCGCCGAGCAGCACGCCGAACCAGATCAGATCGATGCCCAGCTTGTCGGCGACCGGCGCCAACAGCGGGATGATGATGAAGGCGATCTCGAAATAATCGAGGAAGAAGGCAAGAAAGAACACGAACAGGTTGACGAAGATGAGGAAGCCGACCACGCCGCCGGGCAGCGAAGTCAGCATGTGTTCGATCCAGAGGTCGCCATCGACGCCGCGGAAAACGAGGCCGAACACCGTCGAGCCGACGAGGATGAAGATCACCATCGCGCTGATGCGCATGGTCGATTGCGACGCCTCCCAGATCAGGCCGCGCAGCTTGACGATGAACACGGCTTCGAGCAGCACCAAAACTAGGCCGATGTAGAAAACGACGAATAGCGGTTTTTCCACGACTGCGAGCAGGCCCGCCGCCACGCTGCCCATCAGCGATAGCGCGGTGATCAGTACCATGGTGACCAGCGCAATGAAGGCGGCGTACTTGCCGCGCGTCGAGAACTGATCGCTGTGCAGCACCGCCAGCACGATGGCGCCCACTGCGCCCATCGCACCGCCTTCGGTCGGCGTCGCCAGTCCCATCAGAATGGTGCCGAGCACGAGGAAGATCAGCACGATCGACGGCACCATGCCCCACAGGCATTTGCGGATCAGCGGCCAGCCGTTGAGCGTGCGCGCCTCGGGCGGCAACGCCGGCATGTCGAGCGGGCGCACGATGCTGAGGATGGCGATGTAGGCGCAGAACAGCAGAACCTGCACGATGCTGGGGCCGATCGCGCCGGCATACATGTCACCGACCGAGCGGCCGAGCTGGTCGGCCAGTACGACCAGCACCAGCGAAGGCGGAATCAGTTGCGTGATGGTGCCGGAGGCGGCGATGACGCCGGTGGCCAGCCGCATGTTGTAGCCGTAACGCATCATGATCGGCAGCGAAATGATGCCCATGGCGATCACCGATGCGGCGACCGTGCCGGTGATGGCGCCGAGAATCGCGCCGACGATGATCACTGCATAGGCGAGGCCGCCGCGCACCGGGCCGAACAGCTGGCCCATGCTGTCGAGCAGGTCTTCGGCGAGGCCGCAGCGCTCGAGAATCGCGCCCATGAAGGTGAAAAACGGAATTGCCAATAAGAGGTCATTGGAGATGATGCCGAACACGCGCTCGGGCAGCGCCTGCAGCAGCGCGGTCTGGAAGAAGCCGAGCTCGATGCCGATGAAACCGAAGAACAGCCCCACCGCCGCTAGCGAAAACGCCACCGGATAACCGATCAGCATGAACACGATCAGGCCGCCGAACATCAGCGGCGCCATGATCTCGCGCGTCATTGCAGCGGCCTTTCGTAGTGCACGTCGGCGGTCAGGTGCCCGGTGAGCATGGCAATGCGTTTGATCACTTCAGAGATGCCCTGCAGTGTCAGCAGCCAGAAGCCGAGCGGGATCATCAGTTTGATCGGCCAGCGCAGGAGCCCCCCGGCGTTGCTGGAGATTTCATTCTGCGCAAAGGAATTGTGAAACATCGGCCACGCCAGCCAGCCGATGATGACGGTGGCCGGCAGCAGAAACAGCACACCGCCGACAATGTCGATCCAGATTTGTGCGCGCGTCGAGAGGTGGCCGTAGACGATGTCGACGCGTACGTGCTCGTTTTTCTTCAGCGTATACGAGGCACCGAGCAGGATCATGGCGCCGAACATGTACCACTGGATTTCCAGCCAGGCATTCGAGCTCAGGCTGAAGGAGTAACGCGAAAACGCATTGCCAGCGCTGATCAGGCAGGAGAGCAGCACCAGCCAGTCCGCGAACACCGCGACTTTCTGGTTCAGGCGATCGATCAGGCTGGAGAACGCCAGCAGCTTTTCCAATTTCTTCGTCTCCGGAAACGGCTCGTTATCAGTGGGGCGGACGGCGCCAATGATACGCAAATTACGTGCCCGCAGGCAAAAAAAGCGGCCCCCCGCGCCCTGCGGGGCGGCGACTAATAATGCTAAAATCAATCGTTTACAAACCAAAGACTGACTTGCCGCCATGTTTTCACGCAACGACAAAATTTCCGCCTTCGACCCCGAATTGTGGTCGGCGATTTCACGCGAAGTACAGCGCCAGGAAGACCATATCGAGCTGATCGCTTCTGAAAACTACGCCAGCCCGTGCGTGCTCGAAGCGCAGGGCTCGGTGCTGACGAATAAATACGCCGAGGGTTATCCTGGCAAGCGCTATTACGGCGGTTGTGAGTTCGTTGATATCGCCGAGCAACTGGCGATCGACCGCGCGAAGAAACTGTTCGGCGCCGAATATGCCAACGTGCAGCCGCACTCGGGCTCGCAGGCCAACTTCGCCGTTTACACGGCGATGCTGAAACCCGGCGACACCATCCTCGGCATGTCGCTGGCACATGGCGGGCATCTGACCCACGGCGCGTCGGTCAATCTCTCCGGCAAACTCTACAGCGTCGTTACCTACGGCCTCGATCCGAAGACCGAGGAAATCGATTACGCCGAGGTCGAGCGCCTCGCCAAAGAACACAAACCGAAGATGATCGTCACCGGTGCGTCGGCCTATGCGCTGGCGATCGACTGGAAACGTTTCCGCGCCATCGCCGATTCTGTCGGTGCCTTGCTGATGTCCGACATCGCCCACTATGCCGGGTTGGTGGCGACTGGGCTCTATCCCTCGCCGGTCGGCATTGCCGATTTCGTCACGAGCACCACGCACAAGACGCTGCGCGGCCCGCGCGGCGGCCTGATTCTGGCCGGTGCGCAGCATGAAAAAGCGCTCAACTCGGCGATCTTCCCGTCGACGCAGGGTGGCCCGCTGATGCACGTCATCGCCGCCAAGGCGGTGGCCTTGCAGGAAGCGCTGCAACCCGAGTTCAAGGTCTACCAGCAGAAGGTGCTCGATAACGCCAAAACGATGGCCGGTGCACTGCAAGAGCGCGGCCTGCGCATCGTTTCGGGGCGTACGGACTGCCATCTGTTCCTGGTCGACCTGCAGGCGAAGAAGATCACCGGCAAGGATGCCGAGAATGTACTGGGGCGCGCCCACATCACGGTCAATAAAAACGCCATTCCGAACGATCCGCAAAAACCGATGGTGACTAGCGGCATCCGTCTGGGTTCGCCGGCGATCACCACGCGCGGTTTCGGCGCTGCCGAAACCCGCCAGCTCGCGAACCTCATTGCCGATGTGCTCGACGCGCCGGCCGACGAAAAAGTGATCGCCCGCGTGGCAGAAGAGGTCAAGGCGATCTGCGCGAAGCTGCCGGTCTACGGCTGACAATGCACTGCCCGTTCTGTAAAGACGAAAATACCCAGGTCATCGATTCGCGTGTGAGCGAGGCGGGCGACAGCATCCGCCGGCGCCGCCGCTGCCCGGCCTGCAACAAGCGTTTCACGACCTATGAAACCGTCGAGCTGCGCATGCCGCAGGTGGTCAAACAGGACGGCAGCCGCACCGAGTTTGATCAGGAAAAACTGCGCACCGGTTTCATGCGCGCGCTGCACAAGCGGCCGGTGCCGACGCCGCTGGTCGATGATGCCATTCTCTCGATCACGCAACAGGTGCTCGCACTCGGCGAACGCGAGATGCCGTCGCGGCGCATCGGCGAGATGGTAATGAAGGAGCTCTACAAACTCGACGACGTGGCCTACATCCGCTTCGCGTCGGTCTACAAGAGCTTTCAGGACATCGACGATTTCCAGGATGCCATCAAGGAAGTGCGCAAACCGGTTAAGAAGTGAGGGGTGAGGAGTTAGGCGTGAGGGGCGTCGCCGGAAGCGCCGCCGCATCACGACCGATGACCCGCACCTCACGCCTAACCCCTTACGCCTCACTCACATGACTGACGACGATTACATGGCACGCGCGCTGACGCTGGCGGAACGCGGTCTTTACACGACCACGCCGAACCCGCGCGTCGGTTGCGTGCTGGTGCGCGATGACGCCATCGTCGGCGAGGGCTGGCATGCGCGCGCGGGCGAGCCGCATGCCGAAGTCATTGCGTTGAAAGCGGCGGGCGAACGCGCGCGCGGCGCCACTGCGTACGTCGCGCTCGAACCCTGCCATCATCACGGCCGCACGCCACCCTGCGACGAGGCGCTGGTGGCGGCCGGCATCAAGCGCGTGGTGGCGGCGATGCAGGACCCCGACCCGCGCACGGCAGGCCAGGGCTTCGCCCGTTTGCGCGCGGCCAATATCGAGACGCTGTGCGGCGTACGCGAAACAGAAGCGCGTGAACTGAACATCGGTTTTGTTTCACGGCTGACGCGCGGCCGGCCGTGGCTGCGCGTGAAAATCGCAGCCAGCCTCGACGGACGCACCGCGCTTGCCAGCGGACAGAGCCAGTGGATCACCGGCAGCGAGGCGCGGCGTGACGGCCATCACTGGCGCGCGCGGGCCTGCGCGGTGCTGACCGGCATCGGCACGGTGAAGGACGACGACCCGCAACTCAACGTGCGCGAGGTCGAAACGACGCGCCAGCCGTTGCGCGTGGTGGTCGACAGCCTGCTGGAAACGCCGCCGACGGCGAAAATTCTCGCCGGTGGCGGCACGCTGATTTTCTGCGCGCGCGATGATGCAGCCCGAAGCAAAGCGCTGCGCGAACGCGGCGCCGAAATTGTCGTACTGCCGAATGCCGCGGGCAAGGTCGAACTGCCGGCGCTGCTCGCCGAACTCGGCCGCCGCGGCGTCAATGAACTGCACGTCGAGGCCGGGCACAAACTCAACGGCTCGCTGATCCGGGAAGGTTGTGTTGATGAACTGCTGGTGTATCTCGCGCCCTGTCTGCTCGGTGACACGGCGCAGGGCATGGCCGCATTGCCGGCGCTGGCGTCGCTGGATGCGCGGCAGAAACTGGTGATCAATGAAACCCGCATGATCGGTGGCGATCTGCGTTTACTGGCGAGGTTCGTCTGATGTTTACCGGCATTATCCAGGCGGTGGGTAAAATCGGCGCGGTGTCGCCGACCAGCGGCGGCGTGCGCATCGGCATTGACAGCGGCGCGCTTGATCTCAATGGTGTCAAATTGGGCGACAGCATCGCCGTCAACGGCGCCTGCCTGACGGTAGTGGGGTTGGCGGCGCCGCGGCTGGCCTTCGACCTGTCGCGCGAGACGCTGGCCTGCACCGCCGGTTTCGTTGCCGGTGCGGCGGTCAATCTGGAAAAATCGCTGAGGGTCGGCGACGGCCTCGACGGTCATATCGTCAGCGGCCATGTCGACGGCATCGGCAGCGTGCTGCGTTTCGACGCCGCTGGCGACAATCGCACGCTGGCGGTCGAAGTGCCACGCGAACTGGCAAAATACGTCGCGCGCAAAGGCTCGATTGCGGTGGACGGCGTGAGCCTCACGGTCAATGCGGTCGAAGACTGCGTGTTCGAAGTCAATCTCATCCCGCATACGTTGCAGGCAACCAATCTCGGCGTTCTGGCGGCCGGCAAAAAAGTAAACATCGAAGTCGATACAATCGCGCGCTACGCCGAGCGATTGTCACAATTCAGGAACTAACATGGCTGTCAGCACTACTCCCGAAATCATTGCCGACATGCGTGCCGGCAAAATGGTCATCCTCGTTGATGAAGAAGACCGCGAGAACGAGGGCGATCTCGTGCAGGCCGCCGACTTTGTCACGCCGGAGACGATCAACTTCATGGCGCGCTACGGCCGCGGCCTGATCTGTCTGACACTGACCGAAGAGAAATGCCGGCAACTCAACCTGCCGCTGATGGTGTCGCACAACAATTCGCCGCTGGGCACCAATTTCACGGCGTCGATCGAAGCGGCCGAGGGCGTGACCACCGGTATTTCGGCGGCGGACCGTGCGCGCACGGTGCAGGCGGCGGTACGCGCCGACGCCGGCCCCGCGGATATCGTGCAACCAGGGCACATTTTCCCGCTGAAGGCGCAGAACGGTGGTGTGCTGGTGCGTGCCGGCCATACCGAAGCCGGTTGCGATCTCGCGCAGCTTGCCGGCGTGACGCCGGCGGCGGTGATCTGTGAAATCCTGAAGGAAGACGGCGAAATGGCGCGCCTGCCGGACTTGATCGAGTTCGGTCAGCAACACGGCATCAAGATCGGTACCATCGCCGATCTCATTCATTACCGCAGTCGCACCGAATCGCTGGTGCAGCGCGTCTCCGAGCGTGAAGTCGAAACGGTGCAGGGTAAATTCAAGCTGGTGGTTTACAGCGACCGCATCGGCAACGCCACGCATCTGGCGCTGGTGCGCGGCGAGTTGAAGCCCGGGCGCGAGGCACTGGTGCGTGTGCACGAGCCGCTGTCGGTGATCGACCTGCTCGATGTGAAAAGCGCCAGCCACTCGTGGAATTTCAACCGCGCACTCGCCGCGGTGGCGCGTTCGGAATGCGGCGTCATCGTGCTGCTGCACCGTCCCGAAACTGCCGACGATCTGGCGGAACGGGCACTGCCGGGCGCCATTCCGGTCAATCCGAAAAACGCGCTGCGCACCTACGGCATCGGCGCGCAGATCCTGCGCGATCTGAAGGTGACGAAAATGCGATTGATGTCGAAGCCGCGTAGAATGCCGAGCATGGCGGGTTTCGATCTGCAGGTCACCGGTTACGTGCTGCCGGAAGACGAGCCGAACTGATTTTTGATTACAGCAGCCGTGCGCAATGCGCGGTCTGAAAAGGTTGATATGTCCGATTACGATTCCATCGAAGAAATAGACGTTAACAGGGACGGTGCGGGGTTGCGCATCGGCATCGTTGCGGCGCGCTTCAGCGCCGACGTCACCGACGGCCTGCTCGCCGGTTGCACCGCGGAGCTGACGAAGCTCGGCGTGCGCAACGCCGACATCCTCATCGCGACGGTGCCCGGCGCGCTCGAATTGCCGCTGGCACTGCAGACGATGGCGGAAAGCGGTGATTACGACGCGCTGATCGCGCTCGGCGCGGTGATCCGCGGCGAGACCTATCACTTCGAAATCGTTTCCAACGAGTCGGCGCGCGGCATCATGAACGTGCAGCTCGACACCGGCGTGCCCATCGCCAACGGTGTGTTGACCACCGAGAATGACGAACAGGCCGAAGTGCGCATGATGCAGAAGGGCGCCGATTGCGCCGCTGCGGCCATCGAGATGGCGAACTTGCTTAAAGTTGTCGGCAAATCGTGATGGTTGAAAAGGAAATTTCCGCGCGCAAGGCGGCGCCGCGCAGCGGCGCCCCCAAAAATGCGCGCCGCCGCTCGCGCGAATTTGCGCTGCAGGGGCTCTACCAGTGGCAACTCGCTGCCGCCGGCATCACCGAGATCAAACAGCATCTGGCGACGGTGACGGGCTTTGACCGCGCCGATGGCGAATATTTTTCCGCGCTGTTGTCGGGTGTGATCAATCACGCGGCCGGGCTGGAAGAGGTTTTGCAGCCGCACCTTGACCGCAGGTTTGTCGAACTAAGCCCGATCGAGCGGTCGATCCTGCTGATTGCCGCGTTTGAATTGTCCAATCTGCCGGACGTGCCGTACCGCGTGGTCATCAACGAAGCGGTCGAACTGGCTAAGAGCTACGGCGGCACCGACGGCCACAAATACGTCAACGGCGTGCTTGACAAACTCGCCGCGGTGGCGCGGCCCGATGAAGCGCGTGCACGGTAACGGGGTGCGAGATGAACGACAAGATCAAAACCAGAATCATCCTGTTCTACATCGGCGGCATTTTCAACGCTATGCTCGGACTCTACGTGGTTTTCGAAGGGCCGGCATTTCTGCCGGACGACCAGGTAAAAATACTGACGCTGGTTTTTCTCGGCTTCACGGTGGTGAATTTCTACATGGCCGCTTTCCTGAAAAAGAAGGTGAAGGATGCCATTGCCGCGAACCGGTCGAAGAACGACGGCGCTACACCCGCGGCGTGACTGCACCTTCGAAGCGCAAAGCGTTTCCCTTTTTACGCCGCGTGGATGATCAATAGAATACCCTCCCCCTTAACGGGGAAGGGCCAGGGTGGGGATGCAGCGTAAAGATGACGCCTGAATTCGATCTGATCGCCCGCTATTTCACGCACCCCGCACCCGGCGCGGTGCTCGGCGTCGGTGACGACGCCGCGCTGACACGTGTGCGCGCCGGACACGAACTCGCTATTTCCGCCGACATGCTGGTCGAGGGCGCACATTTCTTGCGCGGTGCCGATGCGCGCTCGCTCGGCCACAAGGCGCTGGCGGTGAATCTCTCTGACATGGCGGCGATGGGCGCGACGCCACGCTGGGCGACGCTGGCATTGGCCCTGCCGCGCGCCGATGCGCGCTGGCTGCGCGAATTTTCCGCCGGTTTCATGGCGCTGGCGCGCAAACACAAGGTTGATCTGATCGGTGGCGACACCACGCGCGGGCCGCTCAACATTTGCGTGCAGATTATGGGCGAAGTGCCAAGCGGCAGGGCGCTGCGGCGCGAGGGTGCGCGCGCAGGTGACGATATCTGGGTGTCGGGCCGTATCGGCGATGCCGCGTTTGCACTGGCTGCGTTGCAGAAAAAAATCCGACTCACGCGCAGCGAACTCGCTGCCGTTGCAACACGTTTGCACAAGCCGCAGCCGCGTGTGGCGCTGGGCCTCGCGCTGCGCGGCATCGCCAACAGCGCGATCGATATCTCGGACGGCCTGCTCGCCGACCTCGGCCATATTCTCGAACGCTCGCGCTGTGCGGCGGAAATCGAATTCGCCGCATTGCCGGCCTCGCCGTTGTTGTGCCGCCATCTGGACAGCGTCGTCGCCTGTCGCGCGCTGCTGGCCGGCGGCGACGATTACGAATTGTGTTTCACCGCACCCGTGCGCAATCGCACGCGCGTGCTGGCGGCCGCGACGTGCGCCGGCGTGCGCGTGACGCCAGTCGGGCACATCAAGGCCTCCGCACGTGGCGTGCCGGCGTTGCTGGTGCGTGCACCCGACGGTACTCCGCTGCGTCTCAAGGGTGCCGGAGGTTTCGACCACTTTGGCTGAGCCGGCGAACAAGCTGAATTTTAAATTCCTGCTCGGTCATCCGGCGCACTTCGTGGCGCTCGGCGGCGGCAGCGGGCTGGTGCGTTTTGCGCCGGGCACCGCCGGCACGCTGGTCGCATTTCCGCTGTATGCACTGCTTGTCGTGTTTTGCACGGTGCCGCAGCAGCTGGTGCTGATTGCGCTGGCCTTCGCCGGCGGCATCTGGGCCTGCGCGCGTACCGGCGGCGATCTGGGCGTGGCCGATCCCGGCGCCATCGTCTGGGACGAAATCGTCGCCTTCATGCTGGTGCTGTTCTTCACGCCGGCGGGTTATGCATGGCAGGCGTTCGCATTTCTGCTGTTCCGCTTCTTTGATATCGTCAAGCCACCGCCGATCCGCTATTTCGACCGCAAATTGAAAAGCGGCTTCGGCGTCATGTTCGATGATCTGCTGGCGGCGTTTTACACGCTGATTGTGCTGGCGGTCGCGCGCAGCCTGTTTCCGGAGTGAGTATGCGGAGTGACCATGGATAGCGAACTGTATGCACTGGGTGAGCAGGTTGGTGCTGCACTGAAGAACACCAACCTGGTGCTGACGACTGCCGAATCCTGCACCGGCGGCTGGATCGGCGAAGTGGTGACTATGATTTCGGGCAGCTCGGCGTGGTACGACCGCGGTTTCATTACGTACACGAACGCAGCCAAGCAGCAGATGCTGGGCGTGAAAGCGGTCACGCTGCGTGAACACGGCGCGGTGTCGGAACCCGTGGTAAGTGAAATGGCCGCCGGCGCGCTGGCCGCGAGTAGTGCGCAAATTGCAGTGTCGGTCAGCGGTGTGGCCGGCCCCACCGGCGGCACGCCCGACAAGCCGGTTGGTACCGTGTGCATCGGCTGGGCACGCAAAGGAGGGGCAGTCCGTGCCGAGACCTGCCGTTTCGACGGTGACCGCGAAGCGGTGCGGCGCCAGAGCGTCATCCGCGCGCTCAAGGGCTTGCTCGACATGATTGCGGCCAATAAGGAAAGCCGTTGACTGGCTCACTTGGTGAGCGAGTGGACGTTTATTATCCGCTGTGTAAATTTTGGTCAATTACACCAGAAGGCCTAGACGTCATCTCCGCGCTTTCGCGCCGCGTTGAACACGACGAGTATGCGATAATTACGGAGGCTTAAATGGGACAAATCATGGACGAAAACAAAAGCAAGGCACTGGCAGCGGCGCTGTCGCAAATCGAAAAACAGTTCGGCAAGGGCTCCATCATGCGGCTCGGCGAAGCCGACGTCGCCAAAGACATCCAGGTGGTATCGACCGGTTCGCTGGGGCTTGATATCGCGCTGGGCGTGGGCGGTCTGCCGCGCGGTCGCATCATCGAAATCTACGGCCCGGAATCGTCGGGCAAAACGACGCTGACGCTGTCGGTGATCGCGCAGATGCAGAAATTGGGCGGCACCGCCGCCTTCATCGACGCCGAACACGCGCTCGATCCGCAGTACGCGCAGAAGCTCGGCGTCAACGTGCAGGAGTTGTTGATCTCGCAACCGGACAACGGCGAGCAGGGGCTTGAAATCGCCGACATGCTGGTGCGCTCCGGCTCGGTCGATATCGTTGTCGTTGACTCGGTGGCGGCGCTGACGCCGAAGTCTGAAATCGAAGGCGAAATGGGCCAGCCGCAGATGGGGCTGCATGCGCGCCTGATGTCGCAAGCGCTGCGCAAACTCACCGGCAACATCAGCCGTTCGAACACCACGGTCATCTTCATCAACCAGATCCGCATGAAGATCGGCGTCATGTTCGGCAATCCGGAAACCACCACCGGCGGCAATGCGCTGAAGTTCTACGCCTCGGTGCGCATCGACATCCGCCGCACCGGTGCGATCAAGAAGGGCGAAGAGGTCATCGGTTCTGAAACGCGCGCCAAGGTTGTGAAGAACAAGGTCGCGCCGCCGTTCAAGCAGGCCAACTTCGACATTCTCTATGGAGAAGGCATTTCGCGCGAAGGCGAGATCATCGAGCTCGGCGTCGAGCAGAAGATCATCGACAAGTCGGGCGCCTGGTACAGCTACGGCAAAGAACGTATCGGCCAGGGCAAGGACAACACGCGCGATTACCTGAAAGATCATCCGGAGATGGCCAACGAGATCGACGCCAAGATCCGCGCCGCGCTCGGTGTCACACCCGTGGCTGCTGGAGCTGCCGGTGGAGCCAAAGCCGCCGCCGTCGAAGAAGAGTAAGCAGGGACTCAGTCTGCGCGCGCAGGCGTTGAGCCTGCTCGCGCGGCGCGAGTACTCAAAGCAGGAACTGGCGCGCCGCCTGCTGCAATACACCCAAGACCCTGACGAAATCCCTCCGCTGATCGAAGATTTCGAACAGCGCGGCTGGTTGTCGGAAAAGCGCGTCGTCGAGCAGGTGATGGCGACGCGGAGGCGCCGCTTTGGTAGCCAGAAAATCGCGCACGAGTTGCGGCAAAAAGGCCTTTCCGAAGAGGTCATCGCCGGTGCGCGCGAAACGCTCAAAGTAAGCGAACTGGAGTCGGCGCGCGAAGTCTGGCGCCGCAAATTCCCCGAACCGCCCGCCAACGCCAATGAAAAAGCGCGCCAGATGCGTTTTTTGCAGGGGCGCGGCTTCAGTCTGGAAATCATCCGTAAGGTCATCGCCGGCGCCGACGACGATTGACCTGGTTCAAGGTCACACATTGTGACCTTGGCGGATTTTCTTCGCGCCGCGCCAACGCATGCCGCCCATATAGGGTGCAGGGGCCACGGAGTATTGATTTTCCACGCCGTTCCCGGAAAGACCGGTTTAAAATCGCGCTTTCCTGAATTCCGGTGTCTCTCCCATGAAAAGCAGCGAAATCCGCCAGCAGTTCCTCGACTATTTCAAGAGCAAGGGCCACGCCATCGTCGCCTCGAGCCCGCTGGTGCCCGGCAACGATCCGACGCTGCTCTTCACCAACGCCGGCATGGTGCAGTTCAAGGATCTGTTTCTCGGCCACGAGCAGCGCGATTACAAACGCGCCACCACCTCGCAGCGCTGCGTGCGCGCTGGCGGCAAGCATAACGATCTGGAAAATGTCGGTTACACCGCGCGCCATCACACTTTCTTCGAAATGCTCGGCAATTTCAGCTTCGGTGATTATTTCAAAAAAGACGCCATCCACTTCGCGTGGGAACTGCTGACGGTTGTTTACAAGCTGCCGAAGGAAAAACTCTGGGTCACGGTCTACGAGACCGACGACGAGGCCTACAATCTGTGGGCCAATGAAATTCGCGTGCCGCGCGAGCGCATCACGCGCATCGGCGACAAGCCGGGCGGCGGTTCGGACAATTTTTGGCAGATGGGCGAAACCGGCCCCTGCGGCCCCTGCACCGAAATCTTCTACGACCACGGCGCCGATATTCCCGGCGGCCCGCCCGGCACGCCGGAAGCCGACGGCGACCGTTACATCGAAATCTGGAACCTCGTCTTCATGCAGTTCAACCGCGACGACGCCGGCAAGCTGCATCCGTTGCCGAAGCCGTCGGTCGACACCGGCATGGGCCTCGAGCGTATCGCCGCGGTATTGCAGGGCGTGCACTCGAATTACGAAATCGATCTGTTTCAGGACCTGATCAAGGCCGCCGCGCGCGAAACCGCGTGCAAGGATCTGCATAACAACTCGCTGAAGGTGATCGCCGATCACATCCGCGCCTGTTCCTTCCTGATCGTCGACGGTGTGATTCCCGGCAACGAAGGCCGCGGCTACGTGTTGCGCCGCATCGTGCGCCGCGCGATACGCCACGGTTACAAGCTCGGCCAGAAAAAGACCTTCTTCCACAAAATCGTGCCCGATCTCGTCAAGGCGATGGGTGTCGCTTATCCCGAACTCGTCAAAACGGCCGAACGCGTCGGCCAGGTGCTGAAGCAGGAAGAAGAGCGCTTCGCCGAAACGCTGGAGAACGGCATGGCGGTGCTCGAAGGCGCGCTGCAGTCCGAAGACAAGATGCTCGATGGCGACACCGTGTTCCGGCTCTACGACACTTTCGGCTTTCCACTCGACCTTACCGCGGACATCGCGCGTGAGCGCGGCATTACCGTCGATTTCGCCGGCTTCGAAGCGGCAATGGGCCAGCAGCGTGAACGCGCGCGCGCGGCCTCCAAGTTCGGCGGCCAGACTTCAGTGGAATATCGCGGCGGCAAGACCGAATTCCACGGTTACGATACGCTGGTGCACGACGGCAGCATCGTCGCCATTTATAAGAACGGCACGTCGGTAGAAGCGATCGAAGCCGGCGACACTGCGATCATCGTGCTCGACAAGACGCCGTTCTACGCCGAGTCCGGCGGCCAGGTTGGCGACCGCGGCCAGCTCGTCGCCACGCACGGCACCTTTCACGTCAGCGACACGCAGAAAATCCAGCCCGAGGTGTTCGGGCACCATGGCGTGCTGCATACCGGGCGCCTCGTCGTTGGCGACACGCTGAAGGGCCAGGTCGATACCGCGGCGCGCGCGCGCACCATGCGCAACCACTCGGCCACCCACCTGATGCACAAGGCACTGCGCGAAGTGCTCGGCAGCCACGTGGCACAGAAAGGTTCTCTGGTGGACGCAGAGAAGACGCGGTTCGACTTCTCGCATAATTCACCAATGAGTGCCGATGAAATCCGCCGCGTAGAATCCATCGTCAATGCCGAAATCCTCGCCAACACGGCGACCAGCGCGCGCGTCATGAAATTCGACGAAGCGGCGAAAGTCGGTGCGATGGCACTCTTCGGCGAGAAGTACGGCGACGAAGTGCGCGTGCTCGACATCGGTTCGTCGCGCGAACTGTGCGGCGGCACGCACGTCGCGCGCACCGGCGATATCGGTTTGTTCAAGATCATCTCCGAAGGCGGCGTTGCTGCCGGCATCCGCCGCGTCGAAGCGGTGACGGGCGAAGGCGCGCTGGCGTTGGTGCAGCGCCAGGAAGAATCGTTGCAGCAGGCCGCCGCTGCGCTGAAGGCGCCGGTCGCCGAGGTCACGCAGAAAATCGGCCAGATTGTCGAGAACGTGAAGAACCTCGAAAAGGAACTCGCGCGCCTCAAATCGAAACTCGCTTCAAGTCAGGGCGACGACCTCGCCGGTCAGGCTATCGAGATCAAGGGCGTGAAGCTGCTCGCTGCGCTGATGGAAGGTGCGGATTCAAAAGCGCTGCGCGAAGCGATGGACAAGCTGAAAGACAAACTCAAGTCCTGTGTTCTGCTGTTGGCTGCAGCCGATGGTGGCAAGGTTTCATTGATCGCCGGTGTCAGCGCTGACCTCACTTCAAAAGTGAAAGCCGGCGAACTCGTCAACTTCGTCGCCCAGCAGGTCGGTGGCAAGGGCGGCGGACGGCCGGACATGGCGCAGGCGGGTGGCACCGATGCATCGAAACTGCCTGAAGCGCTGGCTTCGGTTAAAACGTGGGTTGAGCAGAAGCTTTAGAAGAATTGAAAGCGCGCCTGATTGTTTAATCACCGCGGTTGCAAGACCGTCATTCCCGCGAAAGCGGGAATTCAGTCGTTACCAATTCAAATCTCTGGACTCCCGCTTTCGCGGGAGTGACGGAAATATTTGCGTGGCGTGGGAACGTTACTCCATCCGCACGCCCGACTTGCCGACCACCTCCTTGTACTTCGCCAGCTCCGCCCGCTGAAACGCGCCGAACTGTTCTGGCGACATCGGATTGCGCCGCGTGCCGAGTTCGTCGAAGCGCGCGACGACGTCCTTGAGTTCAAGGATGCGGTTGATTTCGGTGTTGAGCTTGTTGACGATCTCGGGCGGTGTGCCGGCGGGCGCGGCAACACCGTACCAATTCGTCACCTCAAAATTCTTGATGCCGAGTTCGATCAGCGTCGGCACTTCGGGCAGTTGCGCGTCGCGTTTCGCGGTGGTCACCGCCAGCGCGCGCATGCGGCCGCTCTGGATGTAGGTGATCGACGACGACATGGTGTCGAAGTTCATGCCGACCTGGCCGGAGAGCAGGTCGATGATGGCCGGCACGCTGCCCTTGTAGGGGATGTGCACGATGTCGATGCCGGTGGCGAGGCGGAACATTTCACCGGCGAGGTGGTTGGTGCTGCCCACGCCCGGCGACGCGTACGTCAGTTGCCCCGGATGGGCCTTCGCCAGCGCGATGAGTTCTTTGACGTTTTTCGCCGGCGTGCTGGAGCGGATTACCAGCACGTTGGGCGCATAACCGAGATAGGCAACGTAGGCGAAATCGCGCGTCGGGTCGTAAAGCGGTTTCGATGTGGCATTCGGTGCAATGGCCTGCGAGTTCACGTGCGCAGTCAGCAGCGTGTAGCCGTCGGCCGGCGCTTTGGCGACCAGATTGGCGGCGATCATGCCGGTGGCGCCGGGGCGATTGTCGACCACCACCTGCTGGCCCCATGCCTCGGTGAGTTTGGCAGCGACGATGCGCGTGACGATATCGGTGCCGCCGCCGGGCGGGAAGCCGACGATGAAGCGTATCGTTTTCGTCGGGTATTGCTGCGCGTGAACGCCGATGCTGCACAATACAACGATGAGGAGCAGGGAGAGGCGGGCGATTTTCATGCGTTCCTCCTTGAGCAGGGTTGTCGCTTTATTTAAAGCCGTAAAGCCGCTGCGGATTGTCGACAAGTATTTTCTTGCGCTGCGCTTCGTCCGGCGCCCAGTCTGCGAGCAGATCGGCAAGGTGTCCGTCGTCGGGCATTTTTTCTTTTGCGCTCGGGTGCGGCCAGTCCGAACCCCAGAGCATGCGGTCGGGTGCGGTGGCGATCATCTTCTGCGCGAAGGGCGCGATGTCGGCGAAGGCCGGCACGTCGTCGGAAATAAAATACGGCCCCATCAATTTGGCCCAGCAGTTATCGCGCGCAATCAGACGCAGCAGCGCCTTGAACGGCGGCGCATCGAGGCCGTCGGCCGACTGAATTTTGGCGAAATGGTCGATCACGATGTCGATCTTGAG
>JANXSE010000206.1 GCA_025356695.1 Betaproteobacteria bacterium | reverse complement strand
ATAGACCGGCGAGGAGAAACGACCCTGCATGCTTTTGATGCGTGCCGGATCGTAACCGCACATGGTTTTTACCAGTGCATGCCCGGCGACGCCAAAAGTGCAGCGGCCGTGCAGAATGGGCGCCTTGAAGCCGGCTTTTTTTGCCCACGCCGGATCGGCGTGCAGCGGATTGTAGTCGCCGGACAGCCGGTAAATCAGTGCCGCCTGCGGCAGTGTGGCCAGATCGCAGACCGCATCGGGCGCTTTTTCCGGAATTGGGTGTTGCGGCATGCTTGGTCCCGAGGGGCCGCCGAAGCCGCCATCGGCACGGCAGAACAGGCTGGAAGTCCAGGTGCACAGCAACTCGTCGTTGGCTTTGTTGCGCACCGTGCATTCGGTGTAGAGGACAGCGCCGCGGCCTTCACCCTTGTCGATCAGGTTGATGATTTTGTTGCTGCCGATAATGCTGCCTTCGACCGGTAGTGGTTTGTGAATGACGAAAATCTGTTCGCCGTGCACGGTGTGCGAGCGTGTGATGCCGGTGTCAGGGTGCGCGAACCAGGCGCCCGGGTAGCCGAGCGTGATCGCCATCGTCGGCAGTGCCTGCAGGTCGTCTTCGTAAACAAACTGCAGTTGATCGGTGTCCAGCGGGTCGGCACCGAGCCCGATGCCGAGCGCATACAGGATGGTGTCGCGTTTGCTGAGGGTCTGCTCGACCGGCGGAATTTGCCAGTTGAGGAGCTTGTCGTAATTGATGGCCATGCGAAACTTTCAATCGGAATGTGCCGCGAGAGTTCCGGGGCGGCGGAGTGGCGGCTATACTATCACACCGTTTTCGCCCGGTTTCCCGGCTACATCCGCACGATTGATTGGAAAAAAATGGCAGAAATCGAACAACAATCCGAATCGCTGCGCGCGCTCGCCGACCGCGCGCGCTTCAAGGTCTGGAGCAAGGACATTCTGCGTCTGTCCGATCTCGACCACCAGCGTCACGTCAACAATGCAGTGCATCCGCAATTGTTTACCAATGGCCGCTATGCGCTGATACACGGGCGATTGCTGCCCCTGGTCGGTCATGGTCATGCGTTTGCGCTGGTCAAGATCAGCATCGAGTACCTGAACGAAATGCATTTTCCCGGCGAGGTCGATGTCGGCACGCTGGTGCGCCGCATCGGCACCAGTTCGGTAACTTACGGGCAGGCGATTTTCAACAACGGCAAATGCGCGGCAGTGGCCGAATCGGTGATGGTGATGCTCGACGGCCAGACGCGGCGGCCGAAGGCCTTACCGGCGGCGGCGGTCGCTGAACTCGAGAAGTTGCGCGGTTAATGTTTGTGGCGCAGGCGACTCGCCTGCGCCACAATACCGCGCGACATTTGCAGCACTTGTAGCCCGGAAGGAGCGCAGCGTATTCCGGGAAGCCCGATTCCGGATTACATTTCATTCCATCCGGGCGACGGCTTTTTTGTTATTCCGCCGTCGCGCCGGAATCCTTCGCCGCCTTAGCCCATTTCGCCGTTTCGACTTTGACGAAGGCAGCCAGTTCGGCTGGTGTCGAGGGCGCCGGGTCCATGCCCTGCAGGGCCATGCGTTCTTTCATTTCCGGTGAGTTGAGTGCTTTTACCATTTCGGTATTGAGTTTCTGCACGATGGCTCTTGGTGTCGCCACCGGTGCAAACACCGCATACCAGATGGTTACTTCATAACCGGGGATGCCGCTCTCGACGATGGTCGGCACGTCGGGCAACTGCGGATTGCGTTTTGCCGTGGTGACGCCGAGCGCGCGCACGCGGCCCGACTTGATGAAATTGATGAGCCCTGCGAGGCTGGTGCACATTGCCTGCACCTGTCCACCGAGCAGATCGGCCAGCGCCGGGCCCGCCCCCTTGTACGGCACATGCACAAGGTTGATGCCGGTCAGCGAGCGCAGCAGCTCCATCGACAGATGCGGCGGGCTGCCGACACCCGACGAGCCGTAATTGATCTTGCCGGGGTTCGCTTTGGCATAAGCAATGAATTCCTGCACAGACTTCGCCGGTACCGACGGGTGCACGACCAGCGCGTTGGGCACCGTGCCGATCAGCGACACCGGCGCGAAGTCCTTGATATGGTCGTACGGCAATTTTTTGTAGAGCGCCGGATTGACCGCATGAGTTGCAATCGAGCCGAGCAGCAGGGTGTAACCGTCCGGCGTGGACTTTGCCGCGTTGTCGGCGCCGACACTGCCACCGCCGCCACCGCGGTTTTCAACCACCACCTGCTGGCCGAGCGATTCCGAGAGTTTGGCGGCGACCAGCCGGCCGGTGAAGTCGGTGCCGCCGCCGGGCGCGGTCGGCACGATCAGGCGCAACGGGCGCGACGGGTAATCCAGCGCATGCACGAAAGTCGTTGATGCAAACAGGCAGCCGAACAACAGTGCGATTCTTTTCATGGCTCCTCCGGCAGATTATTTTTTGAATACTACAATGCGGTTCGAATTGGTTCCCAGCGTGTTGTTGCCGACGCCCCAGATGTTGGCGGTTTTGGTGAATGCCTGCTGGTTGATCAACACGGCGTCGCAGGCAAAGCCGGCGGCGATTCCGAGCGGTACCACATGTTCCTCGAGACGGATTTTTCCCTTGCGTATTTCACCGACTTCAAAAGCGACCCAGCCGCCACGCCGTGTGATGCGATAGAGTTCGGCAAACACCGTGTCCATCTGCTTGCGCCAGTCGGTGATGGTGGTGCTCATGGTGATGTCGCCGGCGATGGCGTCGGCGTCGAGCGCATTGAACCAGCAGCGCAGCCAGTTGTCTTTCGCGTATTGCACGACATCGAGAAACGGCGGTGACGTCACGGTAAGCTGGATACTGGCGTCGGCGATCATTTTGGTGCGGTGCGCCGGTGCCGTCAGGCAGCGCGCGCTGGCGGACATCGCATGCAGGTTGTGCCGCTGTGCCGGCGTGAGTTTGCTTTGCAGCAGGCGCGACTTCTGCAGAATGATGGCGTGTGTATCCCGATAAGCGGGCGTCTGTCCAAGCTTGCGGTTGATCTTGATCTGGTTTTCCGCCGATGTTGCCTGGTTCGGTGGCAGCGTATAGACCGAGAAGAAGCCCTTCGAGTGTCCGGTCAGGCGGTTGGTCGCCACCATGCGGATCCAGCGGTCGATGCCGTCTTCGTCGCCGGCCTTGTGACGGCGGCGCAGATAATTGCGCAGGGCGATGATTTCGGCCAGCGTGTCATCCGCATAGAACATCGACAGGTCGGGCGACTTCGGCAGTGCGGCTTTTTTCGGGATCGTCGCCAGGCGCGCCTTGATCTCATCAAGTTCAGGCAGTTCGAGGCGTGGCTGCGTCAGGATCGCGCTCAGCGGATTGATGTCGTTTTCCACGACCTGTCGTCCGAGCAGCGCGGCTTCGATCGACGTGGTACCGCGCCCGCTGAACGGATCGTAGACGGTGTCGCCGGGTTTGCTCAGGCGTTCGATGAAATATGCCGGCAACTGCGGCTTGAAACAGGCGCGGTAGGAAATTTCATGCAGGCGCGCTGCCTGCCGTTGTTTCGCCGTCCAGAACTCGCCGCAATACACGGGGATGGGCGCCGTGGTGAGCGGTAGTTCGCCGTCGCGCGCGGGAGCGAGATCGAATTGCTGTGTCGTTCGTGCGACATCTTTGTGATCAAGCCAGGCGGGCATCGAGCGCTTCTATCCAGTGGGTGACGGGCAGGCCGGTGGCGGTTTGCAGATGCGACTGACAGCCGACGTTAGCAGTGATGATGGCGGCGGGTTGGCCGGCGCTCAGCGCAGCGATCTTGTTGCGCAACAGCCGTTGCGAAAGTTCCGGTTGCAGGATCGAATAAGTGCCGGCCGAGCCGCAGCACAGGTGCGAGTCCGCGACCGCTGTCAATTTGAATCCAAGATCGGTCAGCAGGGTTTCGACGCGGCCTTTCATTTTGAGACCATGCTGCAGCGAGCAGGGGGAGTGAAAAGCGATTTTTGAGGATTGAGGATCGAGGATTGAGCGGTTCAAGAGCCCGACCAGCTTATCTTTTTCGTCTGCTAGCACTTCGCTGATGTCTTTCATCAAAGCTGATATGCGCGCGGCTTTTTTTGCATACGCGACATCGTGTGCGAGCAGGTGGCCGTATTCGGCGACCATGGTGGCGCAGCCGCTGGCGGTGATGACGATCGCTTCGCCGCCTTGTTCGACGTACGGCCACCACGCGTCGATGTTGCGCCGCATGTAATCAAGCGCTTCGTCGGGTGCATCGAGATGCTGCGAAACGGCGCCGCAGCAGCCGGCCGACGGTGCGCGCAGCAGCGTGATGCCGAGGCGGTCGAGCACGCGCGCGGCGGCGGCATTGGTGTTCGGCGACAGTGCCGGTTGCGCGCAGCCTTCGAGCACCAGCATTTTTCGCGCGTGCACCGTTGCCGGCCACGCGCCTGATGGTGCGCAGCGGGGCACCTTGCGGTTCAGTGCTGGAGGCAGCAGCCAGCGCAGCGATTGACCAAGGCGCAGCAGCGCAGTAAAACGCGCGCGATGCGGAATCACGACGCGCAAGGCAGTACGCATGAAGCCCGAAATTGCGCCGCGCCCGACCTGCGCGTGCACCGCCTCGCGGCCGATATCGAGCAGGCGCCCGTACTGCACGCCGGAAGGGCAGGTCGTTTCACAGGAGCGGCAGGTCAGACAGCGGTCGAGATGCAATTGCGTTTTTACCGTCGCGGTTTTGCCTTCGAGCACCTGCTTGATCAGGTAGATGCGGCCGCGCGGCCCGTCGAGTTCGTCGCCGAGCAGTTGATAGGTCGGGCAGGTTGCGGAGCAGAAACCGCAGTGCACGCAGTTGCGCAGAATCGCGTCGGCTTCGCGGCCGGCGGGCGTGTTCTTGATGAAATCAGCGAGATGCGTCTGCATCAGAATTCCGGATACAGCCGGCCACGGTTGAAAATCCCGGTCGGGTCGAAGCTGCGTTTGAGGTTGCGGTGCAGCGTCATCATCGCCGCTGGCAGTGGATGAAATACACCCACGCTTTTATCGCCGCCGCGAAACAGTGTGGCGTGCCCGCCGCCGAAACGTGCTGCTTCGCGCACCGTCGTTGCATCGGCATTCGTTGCCAGCCAGCGCAGGCTGCCGCCCCATTCGATCAACTGGTTGCCGGGGAGATTGAGCGGCGGTGTGGTCGATTTGAGCGACAGGCGCCACAGCGGCATGGCACCGGAAAAGAATACATCGCGGTGTTCGCGAATGTCGTGCCAGAAATTTGCGGCCGCACTGTCGTCGATGCGTTCGCCGCCAAGTTGTTTGACTGCTGCGTCGACGGCCGCGTGCGCGCCGGACAAACGCACGTTGAGTTCGCCGCCGCACCACGCGCTGGCGCTTAACGGCAGCGGTTTGCGGCCCCATTCGTTGAGCAGGGCAATGGCGTCGGCCGCCGTGTGTTCGAAACGCAGCGTGGTTTCCGCCACCGGCAGCGGCAGTACCTTGACTGAAATTTCCAGCAGCACGCCCAGCGTGCCCATCGAACCCGCGAGCAGACGCGAGACATCGAAGCCGGCGACATTCTTCATGACCTGTCCGCCGAAGCGCAGATCGTCGCCTTTGCCGTCGAGCAGGCGCACGCCGAGCACGAAGTCGCGCGCGCTGCCGGCGTAAGCGCGGCGCGGACCCGACAAACCGGCGGCGATGCAGCCGCCAAAGGAGGTGGTGCTGCCGAAGTGCGGCGGCTCGAAGGCCAGCATCTGCCCGCGGTCTTTGAGGGCGCTTTCGATTTCCGCCAGTGGCGTACCGGCGCGCGCGGTCAGCACCAGTTCGCTCGGTTCGTAATCAACGATGCCGCGATAGCCGCCGACATCGAGAATTTCCCCTTGCAACAGGCCGCCGTAGAAATCCTTGCTGCCGCCGCCGCGTATGCGCAGTGCGGTACCGCCGGATTGTGCGGATCTGATGCGCGCCGCAAGAAATTCAATGAGGGTGTTCAACGTGGTTTCGACCGGTTTGTGTGGAATCAGAACGGCACGTTGAAAATGGCTTTGACCGTCCATTGGTCGGTCGCACCGGTGAGACCGCGGCCGACACCGAGATTGAAATCGAACGGTTTGCGGTTGAAATCCATGACCGCGTATATGGTGTGTTCCTGCAGACTGTGCGGCAGCGGATGATTGAGCTTGCCGATGCCGCTGTAATACTCGACCCCAAGCGCAATGCCCTCGGCCACGTCGTGTCCTGCTTTGAAGCCCAGGACCATGTCGGGGCCGCCATTGCGATAACCGGGGGTGAGGTCCCAGCTCAGGATCGGGTTGATGCCGAGCAGCCATTTGTCGGCGCGATAGCCGCCAATCATGCGCACTTCGGTGGTCATCGGCGTATCCGAATAACGTTTGTCGACGCGTGCAACCTCCCAGTTGACGCCGGCATACCAGCCCGGATTGTCCTCAGCCGGTTTCACCGGCAGCCACTTCAGACGGAGTTTGGCGCCCGAAGCGGAGAAGCTGCCGTCGGCATCACGCACCGTCGGCAGATACAGCCCGGCTTCAAAATCCGGCGTCAGGCCGTATGAAAACTCCGGCGTCAGGCGAAATCCATGGCGCGGAATGGAATCGCCCGGATAGTCGGGGGTGTTACGCCCGGCTGGCGTCGTGTTCATGTGCAGTTCAATGCCGAATTCGCCAGGTTTGTTGATATCGTCCGTATAGATCTGAATTTCGTCATTAATTGCCAAAGCCTGCGCGCTGCACAGCAGCAACGTGGCCAACAATGTGCGCGCAAGTTGTAATTGAATTTTTTTTTTATTGTTGTGCATTTTTCTCTTCCCTTCATTGCTCTTATTCAAACTAGTATCGCGGCAGATCCGCGAATTTTTCCTGTCCGGCATGCACGTGCATGCGCCCGTATTCCGCGCAGCGGTGCAGCGTCGGCACCGCCTTGCCCGGATTGAGTAGGGCGTGTTCGTCGAATGCAGCCTTCACGGCGTGAAACAGCGCGAGCTCGCTGCTGCGGAATTGTACGCACATCGAATCGATTTTTTCGACGCCAACACCGTGTTCGCCGGTGATGGTGCCGCCGACGTCGATCGACAGCTTCAGAATTTCGGCGCCGAAAGCCTCGGTGCGTTCGAGTTCACCCGCCTTGTTGGCATCGTAGAGGATGAGCGGATGCAGGTTGCCGTCGCCGGCGTGAAACACGTTCATGCAGCGCAAACCGTATTTGGCCGACAGCACGGTGATTTCGTTGAGCATGCGCGCCAGCGCTTTTTTCGGGATGGTGCCGTCCATGCAATAGTAGTCGGGTGAGATGCGTCCAGCCGCCGGAAACGCCGCCTTGCGGCCGGCCCAGAAACGCAAGCGTTCGGCTTCATCTCGCGAGACGCGAATTTCGGTGGCGCCGCTTTGTTGCATGACGGCGGTCATGTGCGCGATTTCCTCGGCGACTTCGACTTCGATGCCGTCGGATTCGCACAGCAGGATGGCCGCTGCATCGAGCGGATAACCGGCCTTGACGAACGGCTCGACGGCGCCGGTGGTGATTTTGTCCATCATTTCGAGGCCGGCCGGAATGATGCCGGCGGCGATAATGTTGGCGACCGCCTGTCCGGCTTTGACGATGTCATCGAAGGCGGCGAGTATGCATTGCGCGCGTTGTGGACGCGGCAGCAGCTTGACTGTGACCTCGGTGATGACGGCGAGCAATCCTTCCGAGCCGGTGAGCAGTGCCAGCAGATCGTAGCCGGCCGCGTCGAGGCCGTCGCCGCCGATTTCCAGCAGTTCGCCCTCGATCGTCCACGCGCGCAGTTTCAGTATGTTGTGCACCGTGAGGCCGTATTTGAGGCAATGCATGCCACCGGCGTTTTCGGCGACGTTGCCGCCGATCGAGCAGGCAATCTGGCTCGACGGATCGGGCGCGTAGTACAGACTCAGCGGTGCGGCTGCTTCGGAAATCGCCAGATTGCGCACGCCGGGCTGCAGCCGTGCGGTGCGCGCCGCCGGATCGATGTCGAGGATGCGCATGAAGCGCGCCAGCGACAGCAGCACGCCGTCGGACAGCGGCAGTGCACCGCCCGAGAGGCCGGTGCCGGCACCGCGCGCCACCACCGGCACGCGCAGGCGGTGGCAGGCGCGCAGGATGTCGCGCACCTGTTCTTCGGTTTCAGGTTGTGCCACCACCATCGGCAGGCGCCGGTAGGCCGAGAGACCGTCGCATTCGTAAGGCTGCACGTCCTCGCGTTCGTGCAGCAGCGCATGCGCTGGCAGAATGGCGGACAGCGCGGCGACCACTGCGTGCTGGCGTGCGCGGTCTATCGTGGTTGCGGCGACGTTTGACATGGCCGCAGTGTACGCCAGAGCCGGTATCCGTGCGAATGTCCGCATAGGCAAGCGGGTGGCAGTGCGCGCGGATGCGCAGGTTACACAACGCGGGTATCATTCGTGATTGAAATTTGCGGCGCGACAAGATCATGCGCCGATCGTAAAACCGCCATCGAAAGCCACTTGCCATGAGCACAAACACTACCCGCCGCGGGCCGCTGGCCCCGTATCGTGTCATCGACCTTACCCGCGTGCGTTCGGGCCCGACCTGCGTGCGCCAGCTCGCCGACTGGGGTGCCGACGTCATCAAGATCGAATCGCCGCCCGGCATGGAACTCGCCGACAGCTGGGGCGACAAGCGCCACGGCCCGGATTTCCAGAACCTGCACCGCAACAAGCGCGCGATGACGCTCAATCTGAAAGATCCGGACGGCATCAGGATTTTCCGCAAGCTCTCCGACAGTGGCGACGTTGTCGTCGAGAACTTCCGCCCCGATGTGAAATTCCGTCTCGGCATCGATTACGAATCGCTGAAGACTAGCAACAAGCGTCTCGTCTACGCGAGCATCTCCGGCTTCGGTCAGGACGGCCCTTATGTGAAACGCGCGGGTTTCGACCAGATCACGCAGGGCATGGGCGGCCTCATGCAGATTACCGGCGAACCGGGCACCGGCCCGATGCGCGCCGGCATCGCGATTTCCGATTCGGGTGCGGGAATTTATTGCGCGGTTGGCGTATTGACGGCTTTGCTCGAGCGCGAACAGTCGGGCGAGGGGCAGTGGGTCAAGGTCTCACTGCTGCAGGCGATGATTGCGCTGTGCGATTTCCAGGCGGCACGCTGGACGGTGGCGAGAGAGGTGGCGCCGCAGGCCGGCAACGATCATCCGACCGGCATTCCGACCGGCGTATTTCAGACGGCGGACGGTTACATCAACATCGCTGCCGGCGGGCAGGCGATGTGGGAGCGTTTGTGCAAGGCGATGAAATCGGAACACCTGATGAAGGTGCCGGAATTTCTCGATGCGACGCTGCGTTCGAAGAACCGCAAACTGGTCAATGCCGCGGTCAATGAAATCACGCGGACCAAGAGCAGCAAGGAATGGCTGGAGATCTTCGAGGCCGCAGGCACTGCCAGCGGCCCGATCTACAAGATGAACGAAGTTTTCGCCGATCCGCAGGTGCAGCATCTGCACATGGCCGCCCCCGTGCATCACCCGGTGCTGGGCGACATCGAACTCGTCAACCAGCCGATCGAGCTGTCGCGCACGCCGAGCGAAATCCGCACGGCGACGCCGGAGTGCGG